>JAKQKT010000181.1 GCA_029560515.1 Pseudomonadota bacterium | reverse complement strand
CGAGCCTGCGTTCCACCAGCGCCATATCGGCGAGCAGGTCAGGATCATCCTGTGCGTCGGCACCGAGATCCAGCAAGTATTGTTTGGTACGCGCGACCAATTGCTTGCGCGCTTCTATCGTGCCCGGAACACTCGCCAATTGATCCTGGAATTCGAACAGCACGTCTTTCACCAAGGCACGCGATAAATCAAAACGCTTCTGTGCCAGCATGCGTTGTTGTTCCGCCACCCGTGCCTGCCAGATGGTCGATATGAAACCGCCTGCGAGTGTCAGCAACAAGGCAGAGGAAGCAGCAACACCGAGCCAGTTTCTTCTGGCCCAGCGTGTCGCGCGATAACTGAAACTCCCACGTCTTGCCGTTACGGGTTCATGCGACTGATAACGATGAATATCCTCGATCAATTCACGTGCCGACCCATAACGTGCAGCCGGTTCATGGCGCAGGCATTTCAACACGATATCGTCCAGATCACCCTGGAGTTTGCGCGCACGTCGCTTCCGTTCGGATTCATCGCCGCTCATCTGCATCAAGATGGCTCGACTGGGTTTATCGGGATTGGTGGTTTCAATTGCCTGCAATTGTGAATGCACATTGGTCGCTTGCGCATGCAAGACCCGACCACTGAGCAAACGATAAAGCAGCGCACCGAGCGAATAGATATCGCTGGCGACCGTAATCGGCTGACCAGTCATCTGCTCCGGACTGGCATAGTGCAAGGTAAACGCCTGTGTCTTTGTCTGATCGTCATTCGCCGGACCGAGCTCGATCTCTTTTGCAATGCCGAAGTCCAGTAATTTGCATTGACCGTCGCCGGTCACCAATACGTTGGCAGGTTTTATATCGCGATGCACGATCAGAGCACGATGGGCATGATCAACCGCTGCACATACCTGCAAAAAAAGTTCGAGAATTTTTTCGAGGCCCAAGCCTTCGCAATATGCATCGATGGCAATGCCATCAACATATTCCATCACCAGATACGGACGTCCGTCATCGGTCTCGCCGCCATCCAGAAGACGGGCAATATTGGGATGCTCAAGTGTTGCCAGCGCCTGTCGTTCGCGACGAAACCAGGCGACTGCCTCGCGATTCCCCAGAAAAGTGGCGATGAATTTGATCGCGACTTTTTTCGAATACGCCGCATCGGCTCGCTCGGCGAGCCAGACTTCGCCCATGCCGCCTTGTCCAAGCATGCGTAATAGTCGGTATGGGCCGATGCGCGCGGTATCGTTGAAGTTTCGCTCGCCGGGGTTATTGGAAGCATCCATTTGCATCACTTGGGTGGATGGCATCGAATTTTCGTTGAGCAGGACGCGAATCTGTTTAGCAAGCTCGGGAGAGCGCTCTTCCAGCTCTGCCAGCCATTGTTCTCGTGCAGGCTGCGGAAGCAATAATGCTTCCCGCAGTAAGGTACTGATTTGCTGATTGGCCGGCTCAGTCATTGCATTCCCCTGTGAGGCGATTCTGCGCGGACTGGGAGCCGCTAGCAAGTCCCGGCACCAGCAAGCGGCCTTCAATATTGCAGCAGGGCCCAAGCCAAAACGCTGCTACGCGTTAGCAATCATCAAGACCTTAAGCCTTTGTATCTCGTCGCGAATCTGAGCGGCTTTCTCGAATTCAAGATCCTTCGCGTGCTTGTACATCTGGTTCTCGAGTTGTTTCAGCTGACTGGCGATTTTCGCAGGAGTCATGGCCAGATACTGTGCCGAGTCATCGGCCACTTTCTGTCCCTGCTTGTTCTTGATGATCGCAAGCTCGGGTCTTGCACCTTCCATTACGTCGGTGATTTCCCTGACAATGGTTGTCGGCACGATGCCGTGCTGGAGATTGTATTCCACCTGTTTTTTTCGGCGCCGATCCGTTTCATCAATCGCCGCCTGCATGGAATTCGTGATTTTATCGGCATATAAAATCGCATGTCCGCGTACATTCCGGGCCGCACGGCCAATGGTTTGGATGAGCGAACCTTTCGAACGCAGAAAGCCTTCCTTGTCGGCATCCAGAATGGCGACCAGGGAAACCTCCGGCATATCCAGCCCTTCACGAAGCAGGTTGATGCCGACAACAACGTCGAAGACACCGAGTCGCAAATCGCGAATAATCTCGACCCGCTCCACCGTTTCGATATCCGAATGCAGATAGCGAACCTTGACCTGGTGTTCGGACAAATAATCTGTCAGGTTTTCGGCCATGCGCTTGGTTAGCGTGGTCACCAATACACGGTCGCCCATCGCCACCCGTTTGTTGATTTCGGACAACAAATCGTCCACCTGGGTTGCGACCGGGCGGATCTCGACTTCCGGATCAATCAAGCCTGTCGGCCTGACCACCAGCTCGATCACCTGGCCGCCCGAATGTTGAAGTTCATAATCGCGCGGTGTTGCAGACACATACACGGCGCGCGGCGCACGGCGCTCCCATTCTTCGAACATCAACGGCCGATTGTCGAGCGCAGAAGGCAAACGGAATCCGAAATTCACCAGCGTTTGTTTACGCGAACGGTCACCTTTATACATCGCGCCCAACTGCGGAATCGTCACATGCGATTCGTCGATGACAAGCAAGGCATCCGGCGGCAGATAATCGTAGAGACACGGCGGCGGCTCACCCGGCATATGGCCGGTCAAATGGCGCGAATAGTTTTCAATGCCACTGCAAAATCCGACTTCCGCCATCATTTCGATATCGAATTGCGTGCGCTGTGCCAATCGCTGCGCTTCGACGAGTTTGTTTTCGGCATAGAAATATTCCAGCCGTTCCTTCATTTCTTCCTTGATGGTATCGATCGCATCAAGCACCGTGCGGCGCGTCGTCACGTAATGCGATTTGGGATACAGCGTAAAGCGCGGCAGTTTCTGGTAAACCTCGCCGGTCAGCGGATCAAACATTGCAATATTTTCAATTTCACCATCGAACAATTCGATCCTGACCGCCGTATTGTCGGATTCGGCCGGATGCACGTCGATGATCTCGCCGCGCACGCGGTAATTGGCACGCCGCAATTCAGTATCGTTTCGGGTGTACTGCATTTCGGTCAAACGTCGAATCAGTTCGCGCTGGTCAATCTTGTCCCCACGCACCAGATGCAGGCACATCCGGAAATATTCGTTCGGGTCGCCCAATCCGTAAATCGACGACACCGTTGCGACAATGATGACATCGCGGCGTTCGAGTAATGCCTTGGTCGCCGACAAACGCATTTGTTCGATATGCTCGTTGATACTGGAATCTTTTTCGATGAAAGTATCGCTCGAGGCGACATAGGCTTCCGGCTGGTAATAGTCGTAATAGCTGACGAAATATTCGACCGCATTGTTCGGAAAGAAACTTTTGAATTCGCCATAAAGTTGCGCGGCGAGTGTTTTATTGGGCGCCAATACCAGCGTCGGCTTTTGCACGGACTGGATCATGTTGGCAATCGTGAATGTCTTGCCCGAACCCGTCACCCCGAGCAGAGTTTGATGCGCCAAGCCTGCTTCAAAGCCTTCGATCAAACGGGCAATCGCCTGCGGC
>JAKQKT010000179.1 GCA_029560515.1 Pseudomonadota bacterium | reverse complement strand
GGGAAGGAGATTCGTAACCGATATCTTTGAGAATCCGCATCAGCGGTTCGCTCAATTTGAGATCGGAAAATAGGGAGATTGGCGCTTCAGACATGGTGTACTCACAGTTTCGTTCGAGTCGCCCAATGCGATAGAACGCGGTGCATAGTTTACTCTCTTATGGGTGGAGCCGCGGCTCCATTTGGGCTTGTGGCATTATGCAGGCCAATACCTCAACGCTTCGGAGTGCTTCAAATGGCCTATTTCTGGGTTAAATCGCTACATTTGCTGTTCGTGGTCGCTTGGCTGGCATCGGTGTTTTACCTGCCCCGCATACTGCTGAACATTAACGAATGCGCAGGTCAGCCGACAGTACAGGAGCGTCTGGTCCTGATGGGCAAACGTCTTTATCGCTTCGGTCATGTCATGTTTGGTTTCGCTTTCATTTTCGGCGTGACGCTGTGGCTGCATTTCGGAATGAAAGGTGGCTGGCTGCACGCCAAACTTTTACTGGTTGCATTGCTGTTTGCGTACTTTATCGCGACCGGCGTGATGCTGAAAAAATCGGCTGTCGGCGATAAGTTGATGTCGACGACCGCACTGCGTTGGTACAACGAATTGCCTATTCTGCTCGCACTCGGTGCTATCTATCTGGTAATTGCGAAACCTTTCTGATTTTGCGTAAAACCAATGACATCCAAAATCATCGCAGATCTCCCCGGGTCAGATAGAGCCATGACACGGGCTACGGTTTCGGCACCAACACAATCTTGCCGACTGTTTTTCCAGATTCAATTCGTGCCTGCGCTTTTCCGGCATCGGCCAGATCAAATACTTCGACCGGCAAGGGCTTCAATCGACCATCGGCGAAGTGTTCCAGCAACCACAACATGCCTTCGCGCAGCATGGTCGCGTGTTCGGAAAGAAAACTTAAATTCGCAGCGAGTACGCTGCGGTTTTCCTGCGTCATTTTCAATGGACTGAAACGCGGTGTGCGTAACCAATCCCAGGCAAGTTTTAGCCAATTCAATCGGCCATTATTCGGCAGCATGCTGGCGAAACCGTAGATGCAAAGTTTGCCCATGGGTGCCAGATGTTTATAGCTTTCGCCCAATGTGCTGACGCCGTTGGCATCGAAGATCGCATCGAAACCTTTCGGTGCCAGTCGTTCCGTTTCTTTCCACAAATCCTGATCACTTTTGACGATCACGGCATCGACGCCCATTGCAAGGCAGGCGTCGCGTTTATGCGCGGAGCCAATCACGCCGATCACGCGAACGCCGGCGAGTTTTCCCAGTTGTACGAGAGCGGAGCCCACGCCGCCGGCGGCCGAATGCACTAACCAGGTATCGCCAGCGCTGGGATTGACTTGTCGATGTGCCATAAACCAGGCGGTCAGAAACACGGTGGGCAAGCTTGCTGCCTGTTCAAAACTCAGGTTTTCCGGCATCCGAAATAGTCGTGTTGCATCGAGAACAATATGACTGGTGTAACCACCGAACAAAGTCACACCGATAATCTTGTCGCCGATTTTGTATTCACTGATATCGGGATGGACTTCGATAACTTCACCGGCAACTTCAAAGCCCGGTGTAATCGGATAACCATGCAAACGCTTGGCCGATTCATACAAGCCCATGCGGATAATGCCGTCGGCATAATTCAAACCCGCCGCATGTACT
>JAKQKT010000166.1 GCA_029560515.1 Pseudomonadota bacterium | reverse complement strand
AGGGTGTGATGCTGGAAATTCTCGGTTACTTTTTGGCATGGCGGAAGACGCAGCATTTGCAATTTATAAGTGCATTTGACGCCACATGCCCGATTAATTGTGCTAGTTTTTGTGTATGTCGATACCTGATCTGAATCTGCTGATTACGTTGGACGTCTTGCTCGCCGAAGGCAGTGTTGCGCGCGCGGCCAGGCGCTTGCGCTTAAGTCCCTCCGCCATGAGCCGTGCCCTGGCGCGACTGCGCGAAACGATGGGGGATCCGCTGTTGGTCAGGGCAGGGCGCGGTCTTGTTCCGACGCCAAGAGCGTTGGAAATCCGCGAGCAAGTCGCGCAGCTGGTACAGGGAGCTGAATCGGTTTTACGTCCTGTGCAGATTTTGAAACTCAAACAGCTTGTCCGGACATTCACCTTGCGGACCAGCGATGGCTTCGTCGAAAACTTCGGACCAAAACTCATTGCCCGCATTCACGGTGAAGCACCCGGCGTGCGAATTCGCTTCGTGCAGAAAACCGAGAAGAGCAGTGCCGCGCTTCGCGACGGAAGCGTTGATCTTGAAACCGGCGTCGTCGATGAAACGACCGGACCGGAAGTTCGTACGCGCGCGCTGTTCCGTGACCACCTGATTGGGGCGGTGCAAATGGGGCATGCATTATGCATAGGCAAAATAACGGCAGCACGTTATGCCGCCGGCAGGCATATTCTTGTTTCGCGAAAAGGCCTTGAAAAAGGCGACCCGGATGAAGCATTGGCTGCCGTCGATTTGACGCGGGAAATCTCGACGATTGTTTCCGGTTTCTCCGCCGCATTGGCACTGGCGCGTGACTCGGACTTGATCGCCACCGTGCCTCGTAGACACACCGAAAATCTGCGGAGCGGAATGTATAGTTTTTCGCTGCCGGTATCGACACCGGAGTTCACCGTGTCGATGCTTTGGCATCCGCGAATGGATGGCGACGCGGCGCACCGCTGGTTGCGGGGGTGTGTCCTGGCTGTCTGCACAGAGTAAAGGCATCGTGCTTTTCGCTGTATTAAGCCCTGGATAAAAAGAAGGCGCCTTTCGGCGCCTGCTCTGTCAAACCAATATCCGGATGGGGATATCAAGCCTTCGTGTTGCCGGTCGATGCGGAATCGGTTGCAGGTGCGGATTTGGATGTGTCGGCATCTGCAGCCTTGTTGGTCGAAGCATCTTTGGCTGCCTGTGGTGCAGGTTGTTGAGCCGGTTTGGTGGTATCGGGCGCAGGAACTTCCTGCGGCATCGAATTGCCCTGTGGCTTCGGATTGGTTTTGTCGGTGGCCGGGGCCGGAGTTTGATGCTGGGTCATGATGTTCTACCTTTTTTGCGGGGGACGTTGAAGAATTCAACCTGATATGAAAGTAATTTCATTGGGGGTGCCAGGCATTGAATCTTGAACCGATGATGAGGCGTTTATTCCTTGACGATCTTGGCATCCAGATCGGTGACCGTGTTGGTCAGCAGCGTCAGGCTGAAGCGTTGCTTGTATTTGACCAGTACGTCCTCGCCATCATCACGTTCGACCTTGATGCCGCGTGGTGCATTTTTCTTCAGTGCATTTTCGACCAGCTTGGCAATATCGTTTTCGCTCAGATCCTTGGC
>JAKQKT010000141.1 GCA_029560515.1 Pseudomonadota bacterium | reverse complement strand
GCTGTGCGGTGTTTTGCAATGCTCCTTGCCGGCATGGTCCGAGCCAAAAGCATTCCACGTAACTTCCCGCGATATCCGTCCGCATCCATCGGTACCCAATGCACTGCTGCTCACGGCCAGTTTTCGTAACGATGCTGCGTTTGCACAGGCATGGCCGCAACTGGAAGTGGCATTGACGGATCTGGAAGACCAGCCCCTGGGCTTGCGGCGTTTTCAGGCTCGCGAATATCTGGGCAATGAACCGAGTACACCGCTGATTATGCCGGGACAATCGGCCAGTCTCACACTCGAAATCATGGATCCAGGCAAACACGCCGTCGCCTTCCGGCTCGAGTTTCGTTAAACAACTGCGTGTCATTTAGCGACCTTAGCTGTGTCGGCAACTTAAATTCATCCTGCAAGTAATTGATTCATGGATGACGAATGAAACCTCTTGTGAATAAAGCGCGAGTGATTCGCAGAATGAAAATTTATTTTTGTTAATCTCCGTTCTCCGCGGATTTCTGGGCTAAAATCGCCCTCCGCCGTGAACCATGATGGCGCGCCCGCAAGGAAGCGGATTTTTCAAGATTTTCTTTCGCGGAGTTTTCTTTTGAACGTGCCACCCGCTTTACGCGCCGAACCTGCACCTGCCAGTCAGCCGCAGCCCGCTTTACGCGAATACGTCGCCAAAGCCGTACGCCGTTATCTGCACGATATGAATGGCGCCGATGTCGAAGACCTGCACGATGTCGTCATGCGGGAAATCGAAACTCCCCTGTTGCATGAAGTGATGCGCCATTGCGACGGCAACCAGAGCCGGGCCGCCGAGATACTCGGCATTAACCGCGCTACGCTGCGCAAGAAACTGAAAGACTACGGCTTGGTATAAGCAAGCCCATGTGAGCGTACGTCAGCAGTCATTTTGGCCAATCGCTTATTGCATCGCGTTATAATTCGCACCTGATACCGAGGTGCTCCCATGTCTTCCACACGTCTGCCCGTCCGCCGGGCCCTGCTGTCTGTTTCCGATAAAACCGGTTTGCTCGAACTTGCACGCGCTCTTTCGGCGTTGAACATTCATTTGCTTTCGACCGGCGGCACCGCAAAAACCCTGCGTGAAGCGGGTGTCGCGGTACAGGACGTCAGCGAAGTGACCGGCTTTCCGGAAATCATGGATGGCCGCGTCAAGACCCTGCATCCGAAAATCCATGGCGGCCTGCTCGGTCGCACTGGCACCGACGATGACGTGATGAAAGAACACGACATTACCGCGATTGATTTGCTTGTCGTCAATTTGTATCCGTTTGCGGCAACGATTGCGAAACCCGATTGCAGTTACGACGATGCCGTTGAAAATATCGATATCGGCGGCCCTGCGATGTTGCGCGCAGCGGCAAAAAATCATGAGCGCGTCAGCGTTGTGGTTGATCCGTCCGATTATGCATCTCTGGTTTCATCCTTGCAGCAAGGCGGTACCGATATCGCAATGCGCCGTGCGTTTGCGGCCAAAACCTATGCCCACACCAGCGCTTACGATGGCCAGATAACGCAATGGTTATCGGCCCGCGCCGCCGATCCGCAAACACCGGAAACCTGGCCACACAGTTTGCATCTTTCCCTCGATCTGGCATCGGGTTTGCGTTACGGCGAAAACCCGCATCAGCGCGGCGCTTTATACCTGGAAAAAAATGCCGGTAATGGCATCGTCGCTACAGCGAAATTCTTGCAAGGCAAGGAACTGAGTTTCAACAATCTGGCCGATGCCGATGCGGCGCTCGAATGCGTAAAAGTTTTCGAACAGCCGGCCTGCGTAATCGTCAAACACGCAAACCCCTGTGGCGTCGCGGTCTCGCATGACTTGTTCAGTGCCTATGACCGGGCGTATGCCGTTGATCCCACATCTGCCTTCGGCGGCATCATCGCGTTCAATCGCGAGCTCGATGCCAAAACCGCGGCTGAGATTTTGCAAAGGCAATTCGTCGAAGTGGTGATCGCACCGAGCATTGCCGCCGATGCATTGCCATTGTTCGCGAAGAAAGCCAATGTTCGCGTACTGGCTTGTGGCGAATTACGTCATGTTCATGGCGCGATGGAATACAAACGCATCGCCGGCGGTTTGCTGGTGCAGGACGCCGATACCGATTCACTTACAGCGGCCGATTTGAAAATCGTCAGCGCGCGTGCGCCGTCCGCCAATGAAATGCAGGATTTGCTGTTCGCCTGGAAAGTGGCGATGTTCGTGAAATCCAATGCGATTGTTTACGCGAAAGATTTGCAGACTGTCGGCATTGGCGCCGGACAAATGAGCCGCGTCGTCAGTGCGAAAATCGCGGCGCTTAAAGCCGAAGAAGCCGGACTCGTGGTCCCCGGCTCGGTGATGTCCAGCGATGCCTTCTTTCCGTTCCGCGACGGCATCGATGCCGCGGCGAAAGCCGGCATTCGAGCCGTGATCCAGCCCGGCGGTTCGATGCGCGACAACGAAGTGATTGCCGCCGCCGATGAAAACGATATCGCGATGGTGTTTACCGGGCGCCGCCATTTCAAGCACTAAGTCCGTACTCGATTGTGGCTGTATCGCAATTGCGCTATGTTGAAACCACTTCACCTGACGAATAACGGAAATACCATGACCACACTGTATCTCAAGCCTGACGGCAGCAAACTGGCCGACCTGATCGACAACGATCTGCTCTGCATGCAAAACGTGATGGAAGAAGAAAGCTCGACCGACCGCGATTACTTCATAGATCTTTCGACGGTCGATATGCTGAAAAATGCCGGCGCAACGGAAGGACTGCTGGATGCGCTCACAAAGGCGATTGGTGAATCCGAAGGCATCGATGTCGAGTGGAAATGATCTAATTCGCTGAATCAAACAAATAAAAAAACGCCGGGAAAACCCGGCGTTTTTTATGAGCGAAACCTGTGCTTTCTTACCCGCGTTTCATGCTCATAAAGAACTCGTCGTTCGACTTGCTGGTCTTCATCTTGTCGAGCAGGAATTCCATCGCGGCCAATTCGTCCATCGGATGCAGTAGTTTCCGGAGGATCCAGATCTTCTGCAGCATGTCGGCATCGATCAGCAATTCTTCGCGACGTGTACCGGAACGGTTGATGTTGATGGCTGGATAAACGCGTTTTTCGGCGATACGGCGATCCAGATGCACTTCCGAGTTGCCGGTGCCCTTGAATTCTTCGTAAATCACTTCGTCCATTTTCGAACCGGTGTCCACGAGTGCGGTAGCGATGATCGTCAGCGAGCCGCCTTCTTCGACATTACGCGCTGCGCCGAAGAAACGTTTCGGGCGATGCAAGGCATTCGCATCGACACCGCCGGACAAGACCTTGCCGGAGCTCGGTACGACCATGTTGTAGGCGCGCGCGAGACGGGTAATCGAATCAAGCATGATCACGACGTCGCGCTTGTGTTCGACCAGACGCTTGGCGCGTTCGATCACCATTTCGGCGACTTGTACGTGGCGTGCAGCGGGTTCATCGAAGGTCGAGGAAATCACTTCGCCGCGCACGGTGCGCTGCATTTCGGTTACTTCTTCCGGACGCTCGTCGATCAGCAACACGATCAGATGTACGTCGGGATGGTTGTGCAGAATCGCCTGTGCGACGTTTTGCATCAGCATGGTTTTACCGGCTTTCGGCGGCGACACGATCAGCGAACGCTGGCCCTTGCCCTGCGGCGCCATCAAATCCATGATGCGGCCGGTAATGTCTTCGGTCGAACCGTTACCACGTTCGAGCGTGAACTTCTTGCGCGGGAACAGCGGCGTCAGGTTTTCGAACAACACCTTGTTTTTCGAGGCTTCGAGCGGTTCGCCGTTGATCGTGTCGAGCACGTTCAGTGCGACATAGCGTTCGCCGTCTTTCGGCGAGCGGATGCGTCCGGAAATATGGTCGCCGGTACGCAGATTGAAACGGCGGATCTGGCTTGGCGAAATATAGACGTCATCCGGACCGGCGAGATAACTTGCATCGGCCGAACGCAGGAAGCCGTAACCATCCGGCAAAATTTCAAGAACGCCATCACCGGCAACGCCATTGGAATGGCGCGTCAACACTTTCAACAGCGCGAAGGTCACGTCCTGCTTGCGCATGCGTGCGACGCCTTCGTGCAGATTCAGCAGCTCGGCCATTTCCAGCAATTTATGTGCCGGCATGCGTTTCAGATCGTTCAAGCTATAGGTCGGGAAATCCGGTGGCAATTGCGGCATCGGACGTTCGAAACGTTCCTGGCGTTCGCCGCCCTGATTCTGTCCGCCGTTTTCGCCGCCTTCTTCGCCATTGGCGTTTTGCTGGTTGCGATTGCGGTCGTTGCGATCAAAGCGGTCATTGCGGCCACGGAAACGGTCGCGGCGAGGCTGGAAACGGTTCTGGTTATTGTTGCGCGGACTGCCATCCTCATTGGTTTGGCTGCCGCCATCCTGGCTTTGCTCGTTGTTCGAGCCACCGGCATTGGACTGGTTTTGGTTGCTGGATTCACCGCTGCCGGATTCACCTTGACGCGCTTCATTCGGAGCTGCGGATTGCGAATAGGAGCCGGTATTGTTGTTTTGCCTGTTCTCGCGACTCTCGCGAGGTTCGCGGTTTTCACGCGGTGCCGCAGGTTCCGCAGCTTGCGGTGGTGCGATGGGAGCTTCGACTGGCGGCGCTTTCGGCGCAGCTTTCAGGGCGACTTTCCGAACGGATTCGGGCGGCGCGGCATCAGTAGTTGCAGGGGTTTGGACGCTGGGTTTGCGGCCACGTTTTACGGCAGGTTTGCCGGTTTCAATTTCGTTTTCGGACACGGATGGGATTCCTCGCAATGGCGAGTTAGGGATAAAAGAAGGGGACTTGCAGAGCGGCGCGAGGCGCCTATTGAGGCTTAAAAATACACCCATGGGCCGACATGCGCAAGTAAGCGCCTGAATGGCAATTCATCGGAACAGGCGCATTGAAAGCAAAACACCGGCCTTGGCCGGTGTTCGATGCATCAGGAAATTACGCTGAGGTTAAAGCGCTTTTTCGACAAACTGGTTCAACTGGGCCTTGCCAACTGCACCGACTTGGGTCGAGGCGACTACGCCGTTTTTGAACATCATCAGGGTCGGGATGCCGCGAACCGCGTATTTGCGTGGCACACCTGGGTTTTGATCGATATTGATCTTGACCACTTTAACCTTGCCTTCGTAGGTGGTCGCCATTTCGTCAACGATCGGGCCGATCATCTTGCACGGGCCGCACCATTCGGCCCAGAAATCCACCAGCACCGGCACATCGGACTGCAGGACCAGGGCATCGAAATCGGCATCGCCGACGTGTAACACTTTATCGCTCATGAAAAACTCCAGAATTAGGGGACTTTCACAAGAGACAAGGTGAAAGCCATTAGATGCTTGCAGATGCGTTAAACTGGGGGCCGAATTAACCAATTTCAATATCGGGCCGAAGAACCAGTGCGCAGTGTGCGTCCAGCGAGCGGCCCTTGCAAGCCGGATAAACCCGCTTTAATGAGCTCAAATGACTGATAAACCACTGACTGATATACCTTTTTCGAGTTTTAACCTTCACCCCGATTTATTGGCAGGACTGGAAGCGGCGGGTTTCAACCGCTGCACACCGATCCAGGCCATGACCCTGCCAATCGCCCTGCAAGGCCGCGATGTCGCGGGCCAGGCGCAAACCGGTACCGGCAAGACCCTCGCCTTCCTGGTCGCCGCCTTCAACAGATTGCTGTCGAAACCTGCCCTCGCCAACCGTGGCCCGGCTGATCCGCGCGCGATGATCCTGGCCCCGACCCGTGAACTGGCGATCCAGATTCACAAGGATGCCGAGAAATTCGGTGCCTCGCTCGGCCTGAAATTCGCCCTGATTTACGGCGGCGTGGATTACGACAAGCAACGCGCCCAATTGCAGGCGGGTTGCGACGTGATTATCGCGACACCCGGTCGCCTGATCGATTACGTACGCCAGGGCGTCGTACATCTGCATGCCTGCGAAGTCTGCATTTTGGATGAGGCCGATCGCATGTTCGATCTGGGCTTCATCAAGGATCTCCGTTTCCTGCTCCGCAAACTGCCGCGTCGCGAAGAACGTCAGACCTTGCTGTTCTCGGCAACACTGTCGCACCGCGTACTCGAGCTCGCCTACGAGCATATGCACGAGCCGGAAAAACTGATCGTCGAAACCGAATTTATCACCGCCGCCAAAGTTCGCCAGAAAATGTATTTCCCGGCCAACGAGGAAAAACTTCCTTTATTGCTTGGCTTGCTGTCGCGCAGCGAAGGCGCGCGCACCATGGTGTTTGTGAATACGAAAGCCTGGGTCGAACGCGTTGCCCGCGCTCTGGAAAAAGCGCATTACCGCGTCGGTGTTCTCTCCGGCGACGTGCCACAGAAAAAACGCCAAAGCCTGCTAACGAAATTCCAGCGCGGCGATCTTGAAATCATCGTCGTCACCGACGTGGCCGCACGTGGTTTGCATATTGATGGCGTCAGCCACGTTTATAACTACGACTTGCCGTTCGATGCCGAAGATTACGTGCATCGTATCGGCCGCACCGCGCGTCTCGGCGCCGAAGGCGATGCGATCAGTTTCGCCTGTGAAATGTATGCACAGGGTTTGCCGGATATCGAAGCGTATATCGAACAGAAAATTCCGACCGAACCTGTTACCGCCGAACTGCTGGTCGCGATTCCCCGCACGCCGCGCGCCCATGTGCCGTCGGTGGAAGGCGAAGAAAACGACAGCATTTCCTCCATCTATAAAGAAGTGCGTGAAGCCGCCGCCAATAGCAAAACCGGTAGCAAGCCTGGCGCACGCAAACCCGGTGGCCCGAACAAGTCCGGCCCGTCACGTTCTTCGTCTGCACGCCCCGGCGACAAGCCGCGTTCGCCATCGTCCAACGACGGCAAACCGCGTACTCATGCACCGAACGATGGCAAGCCGCGTCCGCCGCGCACTCCACGGCCACCTCGCGAAACTTCACAGAACATTGCCGCTTCCGTCGTGACCGCAGAAATTCCGGTCGTTGTCGGTACGCCGGACAATGCCGGCGTTTCGAAAGAATCCTTCCTGCAGCGTCTCGCAAAACGCGTGAAGTTTTGGGGCAAGGCTTAAATCACAACTTCCTTCTATAAGAGAAGGAAGTTGAAGGCATGGATAAGTCAGGCCATTAAAACCATCGGTCGTTAATTCATATGACGATAAATCCAGAACACATCCTGCAATTCTGGTTTCACGAAATTTCACCGCCACAGTGGTGGAAAGTGGATCCCGAGTTTGACCGACTCATTGCCGAACGTTTTGCCGAAACGCATGCGAAAGCAAAACGATGCGAGCTTTACCAATGGCGAAGCGAAGCCAATGGCCGCCTCGCTGAAATCATCGTGCTCGACCAGTTTTCCAGAAACCTGTTTCGCGGCAGTGCGCTTGCATTCGACTGCGATCCGCTCGCCTTGGCTCTGGCTCAGGAAGCGGT
>JAKQKT010000126.1 GCA_029560515.1 Pseudomonadota bacterium | reverse complement strand
ACGGTTGCTTTCTTGCCTGCCAAATGCATCGCGGCGCGAACCAATTCGGCGGTTTCGTCCATTAATTGATTATGATTCCAACCCACCCGATACCATTCCAGCATCGTGAATTCGGGGTTGTGGCGCTTGCCCGACTCGCCGTTGCGGAATACGCGCCCAAGCTCGTAGCAATCGCCGACACCCGCCGCCACCATACGTTTCAGTGCAAATTCGGGCGAAGTGCGCAACCAGCGTAAACCCGAGCCAGCCGATTTAGGACCGTTGAACTGCAACTGGAAGCTTTCGATGTTGGCATCGGTATTGCCGGCTTGCGAAAGAATCGGTGTTTCGACTTCGAGTACCTTGCGATCAGCAAAAAACTGGCGAATCATCGCCATCAATTCGGCGCGGAGGCGGAGAGTTTTAATATTGGCAGTGGGTTTCCAGTCTTTCATTATGCTTTCTCCTGTTCCGCTGACCATAGCAAATGAAGGCTTAACCCTGCTTCGACAGAAAATCGATCAATTGGTTTTCATCCCAGATTTCAATACCCAATTCTTTGGCCTTTTCGAGTTTTGAACCGGCAGCTTCACCTGCAATCACTATACTCGTTTTCTTTGAAACACTGCCGGCCACCTTCGCCCCCAGTGCTTCCAATTTATCACCGGCTTCATCGCGCGACATGCTGCTTAAACCACCCGTCAACACGATCGTCTTACCGACTAGCGGCCCTTCGGCGCTCCGTTGTGGTGCACCTTCCGGCCAATCGACGCCAGCTGCACGTAATCCTGCAATCACTTCGCGATTATGGTGCTCATGGAAAAAATTCACGATGCGTTTGGCGACTATCGGTCCGACGTCTGGCACCTGCATCAAGGTATCCAGATCGGCATGCATGACAGGGTTCAGTGCACCGAAAAACTTCGCCAATGTTTTTGCAGTAGATTCACCGACATCGCGAATACCCAGGGCAAAAAGCAAACGCTCGAGTGTTGTATTTTTACTTTTGGCAATTGCCGCCAGTATATTTTCGGCCCACTTGGTTGCCACCTTGCCCTGCCTCACGGTTTCAGGCGTATTGCCGTCACGCTCGTCGCTGCGGCGTTTCATTTCCAGCAAATCATCCAACGTGAGGGAATACAAATCAGCCACCGACTTCAGGTAGCCGAAATCGACTAGCGTTTCGATAATGCGATCACCCAGACCATCGATATCCATTGCCCGGCGCGAGGCGAAATGGATAAGGGCCTGCGTGCGCTGCGCCTGGCAAAACAGACCACCCGTGCAACGCAAAACGGCTTCACCTTCTTCGCGAACGGCATCGGAACCGCAAACAGGGCATTGCGTCGGAAAAGCAAACGGCAAATGCAATGGTTCGCCATTGGCGTGTGATGGACGTTTGGCCATCATCACGCTGACAACTTCCGGGATGACATCGCCTGCCCGCCGCACGATAACGGTATCACCCACACGCACATCCAGGCGGGCAATCTGGTCAGCGTTATGCAAGGTCGCATTGGTCACGAC
>JAKQKT010000124.1 GCA_029560515.1 Pseudomonadota bacterium | reverse complement strand
CTTGCAACCATACAAACTGTTCGTGCATCAAAACCAGTACAAACACTCAAGGAGATTTTTTATGAACGCCTACACACACACTGACAATGTCGCCAGTCTGCGCCTGCCGGTGTCGTATGGCGCCGCACGCCGCAACGAACTCAATGGCAAGCCGCTCGAAGTGGATGCCGTGGTTCATTTCAACGCACTGCTTCGCACTCTATATCGCAAAGCGGAAACCGTGAATCCCGATTCACTCGTCAGCCTCGCACGTCGCTTGCAAACATTGCCGACCGAACAAGTCGCTTCCATGATCGCAGAACGCATTTCCCGCGCGGAAACCCTGCGCCGCATGTTGGGCGACAAGGATTGGACGATGGATTCCAAGTTGCGGGTACGTGCCCGTTTGTTACTGGCCTACCTCGACCAGCACGATGACCTTATTCCCGATGGCCGCGCCTTGTTTGGCCACCTCGATGATGCATTGATGATCGAACTTAGCTGGCCCAGTTTCGAAAATTCGGTCAGTGACTATCGCGAATTCTGCGCCTATCGCACGGATAACCCCTCCGAGTTCCCGATGACCGCATGGCAGAACCATGTTGCCGTCGCCAGCGCCTGGAGACGCCAGGCCGATCTGCGCCGTGAACGCAGTTACGTGTCACCGGTCAATACGCGTCTATTCCGGGTTTTGTAATTTCACCAGTCGTCTAGACGTGGGGATGCGCTTTCTCTCTCAAGCCATCCCCGCGTTTTTTTATGCGCGCTTGTCTGTCTAATAAATAATTGTCGTGGGCGCGTCCGTCAGGCGCGAAAAACCACGCCAGACCTTTCGCGCCTGACGGACGCTTTCACGGGTAGGGTTACGATACTTTCATTGCATTCCGGGAATTGAAAAGTTCCACGGATCAATGTTTCATGAGACATGAGAGCTATCTCGATAATTGAGACAACCCTGATTAAAAATCATGATGAATTTCATTCCATAGCAGACGCATCGGCGTAAACTTGGTCGCCCGCGTCGAGGAAAAACATCGTGACGCTACGCAGCCTGTTTGTAGATTTCAATTCCTATTTCGCATCGGTCGAGCAGCAGGAAAATCCATCGCTGCGCGGTCGTCCCGTCGTCGTGGTTCCTGTTATCGCGGAAACCACCTGTTGTATCGCCGCGAGTGTCGAAGCAAAAAAATACGGCATCAAAACCGGGACGATGGTTTCCGAGGCAAAACAGCGCTGTCCGGAATTAGTGGTAGCGTTGGCTCATCCTGCGCTCTATGTTCATTACCATCATCGTTTATTGAAGGCGATTGATAACTGCATCCCGATCCATAAAGTCGGCTCCATTGATGAAGCCGAATGTCTTTTGATGGGGCGCGAACGCGAACCGGAACGCGCAATAGAAATTGCGCACAGGATCAAGCAAAGCGTTAAAGAAACCGGCGATTGGCTACGTTGCTCAATCGGCATTGCGCCGAACGGTTTCCTGGCAAAGACCGCGAGCGACATGCAAAAACCGGACGGCCTTGTCGTGCTGGAAACAAAAGACCTGCCCGAGGCCTTGTTCAACCTGAAACTCGGCGACCTGTGCGGGGTTGGCCACAATATGGAAAAACGCCTGCGGTATTTCGGCATCCATAGCGTCGAACAACTTTGCTTCGCCTCGCGTGCGAAGCTGAGGGAAGTCTGGGGCAGCATTGAAGGCGAACGTTTTCACGATCGCCTGCACGGTGAACTCGTGGAGCAGCCGGAAACCCAACGCGGCACGGTCGGACACTCACATGTGTTGTCACCGGAATTCAGGAATACCACCGGCGTCAACGCCGTGCTTAAAAAACTGCTGATGAAAGCCGCGATGCGATTGCGTAGCTATACGCTGCTCGCCAGCCGTTTGAATGTCCGCGTGAAATACATTGGCAATGATGCCTGGGAAGCCGGCGAGCGCATGGATCCGACCGATGATTCGAGAATACTGCTGCATCGTTTGATTCGGCTGCTTGAACAGCGAAAAGACAAACACATGCCTTTGGCGGTATCGGTAACGCTGACCGGCCTGATCGAGCGCGAAGGAACTTGTGTTCCACTGTTTTCGGAAATGAAGGAAAGCCCTGCCCTGAACAAACTGCTGGATAACATCAACAGGAAATACGGCAACAACAAGATGTATTTCGGCAGCATGCAGCAGGCGCTTGATTCCGCCCCGATGCGGATTTCATTTAACCAGATACCGGACGTGGCATTGGAAGAAGAAAGCAGCAAGAACGAGCTATGGATGAAACGGATGAACCAGTTTCGCGTGCTGGCCGAAGCCGAGCACAAAAAGCGTGAATCGCACAGGTCGGGGGTCGGCCCGACATAAACAGCAGAAGTGAAATGTGGGAGCTGCTTTAGCAGCGATAAAATGCTCGCTACCGTAGATATCTGCCAACAAACTGGCAGATCAAATCGCTGCTAAAGCAGCTCCCACAGAGTCAGGTCTTTTACATCGCAGCCGGAAAAAACGCTGCCTGCAAATAACCGTAAATTGAAATCGCGGCCATGCTCAGCATCAACAGGAACGTGATCAGCATGCCGCTCATGCGGCCCGCCGAGATGCCTTTCTGGTGGCTCAAGCCCCAGGCGTGTGCGCAACGCGATATCAGGATAGCCGCACCAAATGAATGGATAAGCCATTGCGGATAGCCGTTCAATTCCATGCCGCCCAGCAGCAGGAACAGCATCGGCATGTATTCCACTGCATTGGCATGGACGCGAATGCGCTGGAGCAATTCGACATTGCCGCCGTCGCCAATGCCGATTTTATGGGCACGGCGGAATTGCACCACCCGCCAGGCCAGGAACAGCAGAAGCAATACGCAAAGGCCCGCATAGAATAAAGTCGTCATAATTTTCCGGTTTACTTGATTGAAATTGAAGTGGCGATGATTTGAAGTTCATTGCTTGCGACGGGTTCGGATTGTCCGGCATCTTCGGCAAGGTGTTTTGCCGCTTCCGGTGCGAGTTCGACGCGTTTCAATTCGCCGAAAACAACCGCTTCGCCTTTTGAATCTTTGGGGATCACGAATGCATGGTCTTTCGTTTTGATGCGGGCCGCCTGCGCATTGGATTCAATCACCAGCCAGCAACCTTCCATCTGGCAGACCTGGGTAATGCGGCCCTTGAATTTTGCCGACTTGCCGACATAGGCATCCGTGTTTTTCGATGCGGCGGCGATATCCACGGCCTTGCCTTTCGGCATATCGGCACCGTAGTTTTTTGCCTGCACGACAATGGAGAAAAATACGAGACACGCAAAAACGAATAATTTTTTCGACATGGGGGTTCCCTTGATTTTAATTCAGATCAAACGCCGTCAATGATTCATGTTCGGCAATGGTCGAGAAGCGTCCTTTTTCATCAACCTGGACATCCGCCATGGCGCATTCGACATCGTGGGTGAAATACAGTTTTACTCGGCGCGACAACTTGTCCTGCAGGAATGTTTTCTTCTCGTCGATAAGGATTTCAGGAAAACGGTCATAACCCATGGTCACCGGCAAATGTACCCAAGGCCTTCCGGGAATCAGGTCAGCGCAAAAGACCACGCCGCCATGGTTATCGGCACCGATAATTTCCGCCAGCATCAAACCCGGCGTATGGCCCTGGCTGTAATGGAACCGTACCGACTTGCCCAATGCCCGTGAATATTCGCCTTCGACAATTTCAAGGCGGCCGCTTTGTTCAAGCAGAGGAACCAGTTCGGGAATAAAGCTGGCGCGATCGCGGGCATGCGGTTTTTGCGCCCGCAACCAGCATTCCTTGCTGACCAC
>JAKQKT010000100.1 GCA_029560515.1 Pseudomonadota bacterium | reverse complement strand
CTTCGAAACACCCATTCCAAAACGCAGTGTCGTGAAGGCATGGATATTTTTTGGAGCCGGCCAATTGGCGTGGAGGATGGGCTCGGGATTCGTCATTTCGCGACGTCCATCGCTCTTACAGCTTTGCCTGTGCCGTATCCTCGCGAAGTACGCGCAATAAATTCTGCATGTCTTCGGGCATGGGAGCTTCGGTGGTAATTTCCACGCCGGTCACGGGATGGATGAATGACAATTTCTCGGCATGCAGGGCCTGCCGTCTGAAGCTGTGCAGCATATTCACCAGATCTTCGGTAGCGCCTTTCGGCAATCGAAGCAGGCCGTACATGGGGTCGCCGACAATCGCGTGCTTGATATGCGTCATATGCACGCGAATTTGATGGGTCCGGCCGGTTTCCAGACGACATTCGACCAAGGTGTGGTTCCGGAATTTTTCGCGCAGACGATAATGGGTGATGGCATCGCGCCCCTGCCCTTCCTTGGTAACCCCCATGCGAACGCGATCTTTCGGATGACGATCAATCGGCGCATCGACCGTACCACCGGCGACCATGGTGCCGGCGACGACGGCCAGATACTGGCGATGGACTTCACGCGCGGACAGCTGCTCCACCAAGCCCGCATGGGCGCGCAAGGAACGGGCAATCACCATCAGGCCCGAGGTGTCCTTGTCCAATCGATGGACAATGCCGGCCCGCGGCAATTCCGCCAGTTTGGGGTCGAAGTAGAGCAGGCCATTGACCAGGGTACCGCGCGGATTGCCGGCACCAGGATGAACCACCAGGCCGGCCGGCTTGTTGATCACCAGCACATCGGCGTCCTGATAGACCACATCCAGATCCATCTGCTCGGCTTCACCCCGGGTCTCGATTTCCACCCGGATACTCAGCGAGACGGCTTCGCCACCGCGCACCGAGACCTTTGGCTTGACGATTTCGCCCGCCAGAAGGGCATCTCCGGCCTTTATCCACTCGGTGAGGCGGGAACGCGAAAATTCGGGGAACATTTCGGCTAAAGCGGCGTCAAAACGCTTGCCTGCGGCCTCCAAAGGCACGATAGCTTCCACAATTTCGCGGTCGCTATCTTCTGGGGAATCGGTCTGGTGCATACCGGATTGGTCTCTCGATTGGAGCCGGACGGCTCCTTTCCGTTATTATCCCCTTTCTCGATGCCCTTCGGGCGTTCTCAAACTGGTTGCCCCATGATTCGATTTTCCGCCGCGTTTCGCTTTTTGTTAATTATCAGCTTGGCCATGGGCCTCAGCAGCTGCAAAACCATGCACAAATGGTTTGGCGGCGGCAAAGAAGAAAAAACCGAGACCCTGCCGGTAGAAGCCATGTATTCGGAAGCCAAACAGGCGCTCGATAAAGAGGACTTCGACAAGGCACAAACCTATTACCAGCGCCTGACATCGCGCTTCCCGTTCGGCGCCTACAGCGAACAGGCGCAAATCGAATTGGCTTACTCGCAGTACAAGCAGGGTAAGCGCGAAGATGCCTCCTCGACCATCGATCGATTCATTCGCACATATCCGACGCACAAGAACATTGACTACGCCTATTACCTGAAAGCCGTGATCAATTTCGAGCAAAGAAACGCGATATTCGCAAGAATCACCCGCCTCGACATGTCATCACGTGACCTGGGCGCACCGACGAAAAGCTTCAACGACTTCAATGAAGTGGTTCGCCGCTTTCCGACCAGTCCGTATGCCGTGGACTCGGCCAAACGCATGGTGTATCTGCGCAATATGCTGGCCCGTTACGAGCTGAATGTCGGCCTGTATTATCTTCGCCGCGGCGCCTACGTGGCGGCAGCGAACCGTGGCAAATACCTGATCGAAACCTATCCGCAAAGCGAATATCAGGGCGATGCACTGGCATTGATGGCGACCTCCTACAATGCTGTCGGCCAGAAGGTATTGGCGGATGATGCACGCCGCGTACTGCAAGCCAACCAACCTGATCATCCCTACCTCGTCGGCAAATGGCCGCGCAAGAAGGGCTTGTTCCGCCAGTTGAATCCGTTCTCCGGCGAGTTCAAATAAATTTTTTTTATTTGTCGAAAAAAAACGCCGGAAATTCCGGCGTTTTTTTTCAAGCCTGATTTGACTGCAGGAGCACTTGCAGTTAAATCAATAACCCGAGGTAATCGGATAGCGCCGCTCGCGACCAAATGCGCGGCGCGATAATTTTGGGCCCGGAGCCGCCTGGCGGCGTTTCCATTCGCTTATTTTCACAAGTCGAAGTACGCGTTGTACCGTGGCAGCATCGAAACCATCGGCAATGATTTCTGCCGCCGATTTCTCCTGATCAACATAGCGATAAAGAATGCCGTCCAGCATCTCATAGGGCGGCAAGGAATCCTGATCCTTCTGGTTGTCACGCAACTCCGCAGACGGAGGCCGTTCAATCACGGCGTCAGGAATCACTTCCCCGTCGCCTTGCGCATTGCGCCAGCGGCACAATGCAAACACTTCCATCTTGTACAAATCCTTTATCGGGGCATAGCCGCCGCACATGTCGCCGTAAATCGTTGCGTAACCGACGGCGTATTCACTCTTGTTTCCGGTAGTCAGCAACAGGCCTCCGAGCTTGTTCGACAATGCCATCAAAATAGCGCCACGGGTTCGCGACTGCAGATTTTCTTCGGCGACATCGACCGGCTTGCCGGCAAACATCGGTGCGAGCGTTTCAAGAAAACCCTTGAAGGGCGCTTCGATGGCAACTTCGGAAATATTCACGCCCAATTTTTCGGCTTGCACGTCCGCCAGCTCATTCGACAGCCCGGTGGTATAGCGCGACGGCATACGAACGGCATTGACGTTTTCGGCGCCAAGCGCATCGCTTGCAGCGCCATGACCAATGCGGAATCAACACCACCGGAAGCCCCCAGCCATACTTTGTGGAAGCCGTTCTTGCCGCAATAGTCACGAATGCCGCGCACGATCGCACGCCATGCCAGACTTTCTTTCGACTCGTCCACTTCGGCAGGCCAATGAACACGATTGAATTTTTTGGTACTCGAATCGAAATCGGCAATCAGCAAATGTTCGGCAAAAGCTTCCGCATTCGGATGCACGATACCGTCAGCATCCGCCAATACCGAGCTGCCGTCGAATACCACTTCGTCCTGGCCACCAATCACATTCAGATAGGCAATCGCGCACTTCGACTCACTGACACGCTGTGCAAGCAAGGTGTCGCGTTGTGCGGTCTTGTTTGCCTCGAACGGCGACGCATTGGGTACCAGCACAACCTGCGCGCCCTGCTTCACTGTTTCCGCAAGAGGTTCGGCAAACCACAGGTCTTCGCAGATCACCAAACCCATCGTGATGCCGTTAACCACAAAGGTGCAGGCTTCGTTATCGGCCGCGAAATATCGGCGTTCATCGAACACCGCGTAATTCGGCAATTCACGCTTGTGATAAGTCGTTTCAATGCGTCCGTCGCGAATTACCGATGCCGCGTTAAAGACGACCGAACCCACTGCATGCGGCCATGGCACGATGGCCACGATGCCTTCAATCGATGCCGCCACTTTTACTATGGCGCTTTCACAATCACTCAGGAATTGCGGGCGATTCAGCAAATCTTCCGGCGGATAGCCGCTGATGGCCAACTCGGGAAACATGATGACATCGGCTTGGTGTTGATCTCTTGCCTGGTGAGCCAATGCAATTATTTTTTCGGCATTGGCCTGGATTGCGCCGACCGGAAAATCATATTGAGCGAGTGCGATACGAAGTGATGTACTCATTGCGCGATTCTGAACCATGTCATCCGATAGTAAAAGTGCCGACAAATTTACCCGCCTGCTTGAAGCAATAAAAAAGCCGCTTTCGCGGCTTTTTTATTTCATTGAATCCAGTGCTGATTACTTCGCAAGACGCTTGGCAATTGCGGCACCCAGATCGCCTGGCGAACGCACGGTGGTAACGCCGGCTTTTTCCATTGCTTCAAACTTGCCTGCTGCCGTGCCTTTGCCACCCGATGCAATCGCACCGGCATGGCCCATGCGCTTGCCTTCCGGTGCGCTGGCACCTGCGATGAAACCAACCACCGGCTTGGTCACGTATTGCGAAATGAATTCGGCCGCTTCTTCTTCGGCACTGCCGCCGATTTCGCCGACCATGATGATGCCTTCGGTTTGCGGATCGTCCTGGAACAAACGCAGGCAATCAATGAAGTTCATGCCCTGCATCGGGTCGCCACCAATACCAATACAGGTCGATTGACCCAGACCAGCGTCGGTCGTTTGCTTCACGGCTTCATAGGTCAGCGTGCCGGAACGAGACACGATGCCGATCTTGCCGGGCATATGAATATGGCCAGGCATGATGCCGATTTTGCATTCGCCCGGCGTGATCACGCCTGGGCAGTTCGGGCCGATCAAGGTCACATCGTCATAACCGCGCAGTGTGTTTTTCACGCGCAGCATGTCGAGCACGGGAATGCCTTCGGTGATGCAGACGATCACGCGAATGCCGGCATCGGCTGCTTCAAGAATGGCATCGGCGGCAAACGGAGGTGGAACATAAATCACCGATGCATCTGCACCGGTGGCGTCCACGGCATCTTGCACCGTGTTGAATACTGGCAGGCCGATATGGGTGGTGCCACCCTTGCCCGGCGTTACGCCGCCTACGACCTGGGTGCCGTATTCACGCATTTGTTCGGCGTGGAAAGTACCCTGGGTGCCGGTGAAGCCCTGCACGATCACTTTGGTATTTTTGTTAACTAAAACGCTCATTTTCTAAATCCTTGACTGCGTAGGAGCGACGGAAGTCGCGACAGTTGATTACTGAAGTAGGTCGCGACTCACGTCGCTCCTACAAAATTAATTAAGCTTTTGCTTTTGCCGCCGCGACAACTTTCTTCGCGCCGTCGTTGATATCGTCGGCTGCGGTAATCGCCAGGCCGGAATTCTTCAGGATTTCCTTGCCCTTTTCGACGTTGGTACCTTCAAGACGAACTACGACTGGCACTTTGACATCAACTTCTTTCACTGCGGCGATGATGCCTTCGGCAATCATGTCGCAACGGACGATGCCGCCGAAAATATTCACGAAAATCGCTTCGACTTTGTCGGAGGACAGAATGAGTTTGAACGCTTCGGTCACGCGCTCTTTCGTTGCGCCGCCACCGACATCGAGGAAGTTCGCAGGCGAACCGCCATTCAAGGAGATGACGTCCATCGTCGCCATCGCGAGACCCGCGCCGTTCACCATGCAACCGATATTGCCGTCCATGGTGACGTAGTTCAGTCGTACTTGCTGGCCAGCACTTCGGTTTCGTCTTCCTGGCGGATGTCGCGCATCGCGGCCAGATCCGGATGACGGAAGGTCGCGTTGTCATCGGAATTGATCTTGCCGTCGAGCACGGCGAGATCGCCATTGGTCAAAATGGCGAGTGGGTTCAATTCCACCAGCGCCAAATCTTTTTCATTGAACAATTTGTACAGGCCCATCATGATTTTCGTCAGCTGGCCAACTTGCTTCGCATTCAGCCCCAGATCGAAACCCATCTGACGGCATTGATACGGTTGCAGACCTTGCACGTAATTCACGTGCAGCGACTTGATCGCATCGGGATTTTCTTCGGCGACTTTTTCAATTTCGACACCGCCTTCGGCGCAGGCGATGAACGTGATCGTCTTGCTGGCGCGATCGGTCAACACCGACAGATACAGTTCGTTGGCGATATCGGTACCTTCGGAGATCAGCACGCAATCGATCGGCAATGCGATACCGGCCGATTGATACGTCGCCATTTTGGTGCCGAGCATGGCCTTGGCGTAATCACGGACCTCGTCGAAGGATCTTGCGAGTTTCACGCCACCGGCCTTGCCGCGACCACCGGCATGGATCTGGGCTTTGACGACCCATAAATCGCCGGGAATGGCTTTGGCAGCGGCAACCGCTTCTTCCGGACTGCGCGCGACGATGCCTTTGGGTACGGCAATGCCGTAATCGGCGAACAATTGTTTAGCCTGATACTCGTGGAAGTTCATGCAACACCTTATCGATATGAAGACAGCGGACAAGCCGCAAAAAACGAGGCCGAACAGCCCCGGGAAAGACCGCTATTGTCGCCGAGCGGAGCAGCAAAGGCAAAAAGCTCCCTGACCTCTCTATACTGGGCCACCCCCAGAATCAGGATTTCAGCCTTGTCTGCGAACTTTTCAAGCCACGGACTGAGTGCCGGCGTTGCTAAAACCCTGAAAAGACGGGAGATATATTTCTTTTCCCTGTATCGCATTCTTGAAGCAGGCTTGTTTGCCCTGGTAGCGTTTTCGCCTGTCGGTATGTTGCTGGCAAAGCAGGAATACCCTTGGCTGGCGAAAAGCGGCGCCGTCATCTACCTGATGGTGGCCGGGCTTTTCATGTGGGCCAGCACACGTTCGACTATGCGGGTCAGACGGCAAATCGCGATAGGGCTCCTGTTTGACCTGTGTGCAGCCGGTGCCGCCCTGTTTGCTTTCCAGGGGCTCGATAGCGGTGTCTGCCTGCTCCTTATCTTCAATATCGCCGCTGCCGGCCTGATGCTGACACTGCGGGCCAGTATTGGTTTTGCACTCGTTGCCACCATTCTGGTGTTGGGAAACTACATCGCCAATCGAATCTGGGACATTGACTCGGCCAATACCGCCGCCGAGGCCGTGATGTACTCGGTGACTTATCTTGCCGCAGCGCTACTGTTCCAGTTGCTCAGCAGGGAAATGAGCGAAAGCCAGGCGCTTGCAGAGAAACGCGGTGAAGAACTGGCCAACCTGTCCGAAATCAACGAATTGGTCATTCGACGGATGCGAACCGGCATTTTGGTGGTGGATGGCGGACACCGAATCCGCTTGGCAAATGAAGCTGCCTGGGCCTTGCTTGGCAATCCGTCACCCGATCGACGCGCCCTGAACGAAGTAGCCCCGCAACTGCACGAGAGCCTGTGGAAATGGCGTCGTAGCCGTAATGAAACTCCGAAGGCAATGACTCTGGCCGAAGGCGCGCCGGAAGTTTTGCCGCGTTTTGTGTCGATCAACGTGACTGACAATCTTTTCCTGATTTTTCTCGACGATAGCCGCATCTACTCCGTTCGCGCCGAAGAATTGACCTTGTCGACACTCGGGCGCTTGTCGGCCAGCATCGCCCATGAAATTCGCAATCCGCTCGCAGCCATCAGCTATTCGGCACAGTTGCTGGATGAATCCGTCGGACTTCCGGAAGCAGACCGTCGCCTGCTGGAAATCATCCATAGCCAGTGCCAACGCATGAACGGCATTGTGGAAAATATTCTGGGCCTTGCACGCCGGGAGCGCTCGCAGCCCGAGAGTATCGAACTGACGGC
>JAKQKT010000090.1 GCA_029560515.1 Pseudomonadota bacterium | reverse complement strand
GGCAAAAGGTTGCAAAGCCTTCGCATTCTAGCCGGATTTTTTTGGCAAATGTGAGCAAGATGTTATTTTGCATCGCAGCATGGCTACTTGGCTGAAGTTCCGGCAGACTTGGCCCCGCATGAGTGCCGTCCTTAATTCCATCACCCCCATTCATATCCGCGGTCCGGCCTTGCGTCGCGCATTGATTGCGGGCGCCAGACGCGTGATTTCCCAGCGCGAAGCACTCAATAAAATCAATGTGTTTCCCGTGCCGGATGGCGATACCGGCAGCAACCTGGCATTTACGCTTGGCAATGTTCTGACCGGTGCGCTTAGCCGTCGCACGCCTGGTGCCGGCGATTTGCTGAAAAGGGTGGGTGACGATGCCATTGATGGCGCCCGTGGAAATTCCGGTGCGATTTTGGCGCAATTTTTTACCGGTGTCGCTGAGGCGGTCGGTATTGTGCGCGGCATCGACTTTGCTGCCATGTCGCAAGCGGTGAGGGCAGGTGCTGCTTCTGCCAGAGGTGCGCTCGCAGATCCGAAAGAAGGCACCATCTTGAGCGTGATCACCGCCTTTGCTGAAGCGCTGGAAGCGCGCACCGATATCACCGATGCAAAGCTCTGGTTTGACAAGGCCCTGCAGAATGCCCGCAAGGCTTTGGCTTACACACCGCAGCAATTACCGGTGCTGCTCAAAGCCGGTGTCGTGGATGCCGGTGCGCAGGGTTTTGTCGACATGCTGGAAGGGATTGATGAATACCTGAAATCCGGGCAATGGGATTTGATCGATAGCGTGCTCGATAATCGCGCCGATCTGGAAGCTGCACAGGTCCATGGTGATTTGAGTGATGAAGATCCCGATCATCGTTTCTGCAGTGAATGTTTGTTGGTGGGTGATGGTCTTGATCGCGCCAGTTTGCGTGCCGCGGTCACCGACCTAGGTGCATCGTGTGTCGTGGTTGCAGGTTCGCATTCACGGCTGCGATTGCATGCTCATGTGGCGAACCCGAAAGCCCTGTTCGAATTGGCGGCACGTTTTGGCCGCGTGGAATCCACCAAGGCCGATGACATGCATGCGCAAAAGCGCAGCACGCAGGGAGCAGGCGGTGTGGTGATCGTCACCGATAGCGCTGCCGATTTGCCGGATGGCTTGGCGGCAGAGCTGAATATCCATGTGGTGCCGATGCGACTAAATTTCGGCGATGACGATTATCTCGACAAGATCGGTCTCACAACGGCCGAGTTCTATCACAAGCTACGCACCGAAATCGTATTGCCGAAAACCAGCCAGCCTTCGCCCGGCGATTTCCGGCGCCAGTTCGAGTTTCTTTTGTCGCATCATCCCGCACTCGTGTATGTCGGTTTGTCGCGTGCGGTATCAGGAACGTTGCAGTCGGCTGAAACGGCGGCGCAGCGTGGACATGTAGATCGCAGTTTCATTTTCGATACCGCCAATGCGGCCGGTGGCGAAGCTTTGCTGGCAATAGCCGCCGCAGAAGCCGCACAGCGTGGCGATAGTCCCGAAGCCATCATGCGCTTGCTGGAAACTCTGAAGCCACAAACCGAAACCTGGGCGATTGCGCGCGAAATAAGCCATGCAGTTCGCGGCGGTCGCGTCCCTCGATGGGCAAAGCCGGTGGCTGAATGGCTGGGGCTGACGCCGATGGTAAAAGTGACGCCGGAAGGAAAGTTGAAACCGCATAGCGCCTTCTTCGGAAAGAAAGATATTCCACGACGTTTCGCGCAATACGTCGCGAAGTCGGTTGATCGGGATAAAAAATGGCGTTTGATCGTCGGACATTGCGACGCCGCGGAAGAAGGCGAATTGCTGCTTGCCGAGTTGAAGAAGCTGATTCCGCATGAGCGCGCCTGGTGTGTCGAAACCGGACCGGCGGTCGGCGCACATGCCGGTCCTGGTGCCTTGGTCATTTCATTGCAGCCAGTCATCTGATTGGTGAATACATGTTCGATATCCTGATTTTGCTGGCGAGTTATCTGCTGGGTTCAGTCTCGGGCAGTTTGTTGCTGGGCCGTTTTCGCGGTGTGGATATTCGCAATCAAGGTAGTGGTAATGCAGGTGGCACTAATGCGTTCCGCACCCAGGGCTTCAAATTTGCGCTGGGTGTCGTATTGATCGATATCGGCAAGGGTGCACTGGCGGCTTGTGTTGCTCTTCGATTTTCATCTCCGGCATACATTGATGTGCTGCCGTCAGCGGCAGTGTTATGTGCAGTGATTGGCCATGTCTGGCCAGTCTTTCACGGCTTTCGTGGCGGCAAGGGCGCTGCCACTCTGGTCGGGGGCTTGTTGCTGCTATTTCCTGCCGCCGTTTTGATTTTGGTCGCCGTATGGTGCTTATGCCTTAGCTTGACCGGATATGTCGGTTTATCCACTGTGCTGGCAGGATTCAGCCTTCTGGTATTCGCTCTGATCAGTGACGCTCCGATGCCGATTTTGATATTTTCAGCCTTGGCAGCTTTTTTGATGCTGTTTACCCATCGCGCGAACATGCAGCGACTTTTGCAGAAAAACGAATATCGGTTCGACAAAATCATGTTGTGGCGTCGAGCATGGCGTGCCTTGTCCGGGAGCAGGCGTGATTGATCGCGCATTACTGGCCTTGTTGTCACAGGAGCCTGTGACCGGTGTTGAATTGGCACGCAGGCTTGATGTTGGCCGCGCTGCGATCTGGAAACGCATTCAGCATTTACGAGATGCCGGCATTGAAATCGACGCAAAGCCGGGTCGCGGCTATTGCCTGAAGCATCCGATTGAATGGCTGGACCGGCAACACATCACCCGCTGCCTCGATGCAGACGCAAAAAAATGCCTGGGGGATTTTTATCTCGCCGAACAAATCGATTCCACCAATTCCTGGGCCAAAACCGAAGCAAAGCGAAATGCCGGCACGGATATTTTTCTCGCCGAACAGCAAAGCTCGGGCCGCGGACGCATGGGCCGCCAGTGGGCTTCGCCGATCGCGGCCAATCTTTATTTAAGTTTGCGGCACCGTTTCAATAAAGGCCTTCCTACACTGTCGGGCCTGAGTCTGGTGGTTGGTGTGTTGCTGGCGAAAAGTTTGCGCGAGTACGGATTTCGCGATATCGGCCTGAAGTGGCCGAACGATATCTATGCCGGCGGCAATAAAAAATGCGGCGGCATCCTGATTGAAGTTGCCGGTGAAGCCAATGCCGAAATAAGTGCCGTCATCGGCATTGGATTGAACGTGAGAATGCCGGCGCAATCCGCCACCACTATCGATCAGGCATGGACCGATCTGCAACAGCAGACGGATCGCGAATCGATATCACGCAACCATCTGCTCGGCAGTTTGCTGAATGATTTGTTGCCGGGTTTGCTGCACTTTGAAAACGAGGGACCGGACGGATTTTTGTCACTTTGGCCCGAATACGATGTGCTTCAAAATCGCGACGTCAAATTGCTCGATGGTCAGCAAATACAAACTGGTCGTGTGTTGGGCATCACCGGGCAAGGTGCCTTGCGCTTGCTGCAGGAAGGTGTTGAACGGCATTATCATTCGGGTGAAATCAGCGTAAGACCCCTGTGAGTGAAATGACATTATTACTGGATTGCGGAAATACCCGTTGCAAAATAACCCGTCAGCTGCCGGATGGCGGGCTCGCACCGGTGAATGCCATCGCGCTGGACGCAGCGGATTTCATTTCACGCCTCGAAGCTCAACTCGACGGCAGCCCTGAAAAAAGGCAAGCCTATTTCGCGTCGGTGGCCGGTGCGGAAATCAATTCCGCGATCGAAGCATCGCTTATGTCGGCAGGCTATTCCATTACACGCGTCAGGACAGAGGCGGAAGCACTCGGCGTTCGCATCGCGTATCCCTTGCCGCATCAATTGGGCGTGGATCGCTTTCTTGCACTTTTGGCAGCACATCAAAAAAGGCAATCCACATTGATTGTTTCGGTTGGCAGTGCATTGACGGTGGATGTGCTCGATGCCGATGGGCAGCACCATGGTGGCATGATCACGGCAACGGAAACCATCATCAAAGCAGCGATGGAAAACCGCTTTGCCAATTTTCGGGGCTTGTCGGGAAATGCGCATGGTTTTTCCGATAACACGGCCGATGCCTTGGCCAGTGGCGCGCGCTACATGGTGCTGGGCATTATCGAAAAAGCCTGGCGTGATGCCAGTCGTTTGCTGAATGAACCAAACTTGCCTTTGCTGATGACAGGTGGCGATGCAGAAGCTTTATTGCCGCATTTACCGGATAATGTCGCATGCCAACCCGCGTTGGTACTCGAAGGCCTGGCCTTGTGGGCTCGTCATCTGGAATCCGCTTAAGCATGTTGCGCAGTATTTTCGTCTTTCTCATCTGTTTGCATCTCGGTACTGCGAGTTGGTGGCTGCTGCATCGCGATCCGAGTACCGAAACCCTGCCGGCGCTGGATAAAAATACGCTCTCGCTGAGTTTGTTGAGTGAAGTCGAACGAGCGCAGCAGGGCGGACCGGAAGAATTGAATGAAGCCCCGCAGAATCTCAGTGCGACACCTTTGTGCCTAAGTATCGGCGCTTTTGATACGCCTGCGGATCTGCGTGCTGCCATGAATTTGCTGACACCGATTGCAGGCCGAATTCAATTTCGTGAAATGCAGGCGGCGGCATTGCAGGGTTATCGGGTGTTTCTGCCAGCCGCGAAAAACCGTGAAGAAGCTTTGCAATACGCCCGGCAGTTGGCCGCCAACGGCTTGCGTGACTATTACGTGGTAACGGCGGGCGCTCAGGAAAATACCGTGTCGCTGGGTATTTTTCGCGACCTCAAAAATGCCGAAGCCCGCAAGGCATCCGTCGTCAAACTGGGCTTCAATCCGGTGCTCGAATCGCGCACTGAACAGGCATCACAGTGGTGGATCGACGTCGCCGTGCCGGAAGACTTCAAGATCGAAAGTGTATTGCCCAATATCAAATTGAGCGTAAACAAGGTCACCTGCCAGTAATTTCAGCGATAAAAATCCTGAAAACAGGCACGAATTGCCGTTTTCCGGTTTTCGATTCACGCACTTCAGGCTAGAATAGCGCCCTGTTGCCGGCATAGCTCAGTTGGTAGAGCAACCGCCTTGTAAGCGGTAGGTCCCCAGTTCGAATCCGGGTGCCGGCACCATTTGATGATTTAAAGACGTTCAAGACAGTCCAGAAAAACCTCTAAGACCCGCCTAAATGGCGGGTTTTTAGTTTAAAGAAGTTCAAGGACGTCCATTTACATCCGTCGAACCCTGGGGGTATATTTGGGGGTATAAACAGGCCTAAATGGACTTTGGGGGTATCTTGCCTACTTTGACGGTCACAGAGATTCGTAACGCCAAGCCCGGTAACAAGTCACAAAGGCTTTTCGACGGCGCCGGTTTGTATCTGGAAGTGACGCCTGCAGGAGGACGTTACTGGCGCTTCAAGTACAGATATTCAGGGAAAGAAAAA
>JAKQKT010000044.1 GCA_029560515.1 Pseudomonadota bacterium | reverse complement strand
GGGATGTGCATTGAGGTAGTCGGCAATCGAAATCATTCGGCCACCCTCTCGTTGTACTTGCAGCAGGCGTAACGCACCTTCGCCGCATGCAATGTCGAGGCCGTGCGGGTTCGCCATCAGGATTGTGCCGGGTTCCTGTTTGTGTGCCAGCGGAATGGAAACAGCATGGTGGATTCGCAGACGCTCGCCGTTTAGCTGCGCTTCGCAAATCGGCCAGGGATTGAATGCACGAATCTTCCGGGCCAGCGCCTCGGAAGCAGTAGACCAGTCCAGCCTGGCTTCCTGTTTGTCCAGCTTGTGTGCATAGCAGACACCTGCTTCCGACTGGATTTGTGCGACAGGCTTCATGCCCGCGCGCAACAATTTCAGGCCATCGCTCAACACTTCGGCGCCGAGTAAGGACAAACGGTCATGCAAAGTGCCGCCGGTATCTTCGCCGGAAATCGGCGTGCTCAAGGAGAGCAGAACCGGGCCGGTATCCAGACCTTTTTCCATTTGCATCAAACAGACGCCGGTCTGCGAATCGCCCGCTTCAATCGCGCGCTGAATCGGTGCAGCACCTCGCCAGCGCGGCAGCAGGGAAGCATGCACATTCCAGCAGCCATGTTTCGGTATATCGAGTACCGATTGCGGCAGCAACAAACCGTAGGCCACGACGATCATGATGTCGGCATTCAATTCACGCAAAACTTTTTTGCTGTCGATCGATTTGAAATTTTCCGGCTGCTCGATTCGCCAGCCGCGCGCGAGTGCTTCGGTCTTGATTGGCGAGGGCGTCAACTGCCGACCGCGTCCTGCAGGGCGGTCGGGTTGCGTGTACACCGCGACAATATCGCCACAGCCTGCAGCTGCGCGCAAACATGGCAACGCAAATTCCGGCGTGCCAGCAAACACGATGCGCAATGTCATCAGCCTTGGTCTTCGTCGGCTAATTTGCGTTGTTTGGCCAGTTTTTTACGCACCAGCTCGCGTTTGAGTGGCGACAGGTAATCGACAAACACTTTTCCGGCGAGATGATCCATCTCGTGCTGGATGCAGACCGCCAACAGGCCGTCGGCAGTCAACTCGAAACTCTTTCCATCACGGTCCAGGGCTTTCACGGTAATTTTGTCGGCGCGTTTTACGTCGGCAAAGATGCCGGGAACCGACA
>JAKQKT010000029.1 GCA_029560515.1 Pseudomonadota bacterium | reverse complement strand
CATCCGGAAATCCTGCAATTGCGGAAACAACTCGGATTTGACTATGGTAAATTCGATTACGTAATACACGAGGGGAAAGTCGTATTACTGGATGCCAATAAAACCACCGGCAGCGGGGACCTGACCGGAAACCCGATGATTGAACGTTTCAGGAAAATACGGGCAGAGGGTTTGCTTGATTACTACAAACAGGCGCTAGCAGAAAAACCATAATCATGAGCAAAACCAGCATTATCATCACGACCTACAACAACCCGGTCTGGCTTGAAAAGGTACTTTGGGGCTTCAGTTGCCAGACGCGGCAGGATTTCGAGATCGTGATTGCCGATGATGGCTCCCGTGATGAAACCCGCGATTTGATCGATACAATGCGGGGGAAAATTCCCATGAGTATCCAGCACGTCTGGCAGCATGACGACGGCTTTCGCAAGTGCCGCATTCTCAATCAGGCCATCATGCAAGCCGAGGGCGAATACCTTATTTTTACAGACGGCGATTGCATCCCGCGCCGTGACTTCGTCGAAACCCACCTCAAGCATCGGGAACCTGGCGCCTACCTTTCCGGCGATTACGTCCGTCTTCCGATGAGTACCAGCATTGCCATCGGCAAGGAAGAAATTCTGAGTGGACGCTGTTTTGATCTGGACTATCTGATTGCCAACGGCTATCCACCCAAGAAAATCAGCCAGCGCCTGAAAGCAAAAGGTCTGAAAGCAAGTTTTCTGGATACCTTCAGTTTCGTGCAGGCCAACTGGTACGGCAACAATGCTTCAGGCTGGAAGAAAGATCTTGTTGCAGTGAACGGTTTCGATGAGCGCATGGCTTACGGCGGCTCGGACTGGGAATTTGGCGACCGCCTGAACCGCTCGGGCATCAAGCGCAAGCGAGTTCGCTATCGTGCCATCGTGCTGCATCTGGACCACGCCAGGGCCTATGCAAATGCCGATCTGATCGAGAAGAACAAGGCGATCTGGAATGAAGCCGTGAAAAACAACACCGTCTGGACGGACTTTGGAATCTCGTCGCAGTCCGGAACCTGATCGGCCTATTTGGCCTTGTCTTTCGCCTTGATCGGGGCGGATTTGGTTTTCGGCGCACTGGCCAATTTCAATCGCGCCAACGCACGGGCAATGATGTCATCACCGGTAATCGATTCGCCGCGCGCATAACCGTCATCGACTTCGTCATCGCCGGCAAGATGCCCGACCAGATCCTGCTCGCGCATTCCCTTGTTTGCGCTGCCACTGACAATCACGTCCGGCGTGATGCCATTGGCCTGGATCGATTTTCCGCTCGGCGTGTAATAACGCGAAATTGTCAGCTTGATGCCATCACCGCGCGTCATCGGAAATATTTTTTGCACCGAGCCCTTGCCGAAGGTGCGACTGCCCATCAGCAAGGCGCGCTTCTGGTCTTTCAATGCCCCGGCCACCACTTCCGAAGCGCTGGCGCTGCCGACATCCACGAGCACGATAATTGGAGCGCCATTCAAAATATCGCCGGGCGTCGCGCGTAAAATCAGGTTCGAATCGGCGATGCGGCCGCGCGTGCTGACGATGATTCCCGATTCAAGAAAGGCATCGGCAATCTGCAGCGCAGAATCAAGCAGGCCGCCGGGATTACTGCGCAAATCGATCACGAGCCCGCGCAATTTCCCGTTCTGGGATTTTCTCAAGGCATTCACTTCGCGCACAAGACTACGACCGGTATCTTCCTGAAACGTGCTGATTCGCACATAGCCATAACCCGGCTCCAGCATGCGGGCCTTGACGCTATCGAGCTTGATCAGCTCGCGTGTCACCAGCACTTCCTTGCTGCCGACTTCGCCCACGCGCGCGATATTCAGGCGAACAACGGAACCCGGTTTCCCACGCAGGCCAAGACTCGCATTGCTGGCATTGCTGCCTCTGACCGGCTTGCCATCAATGGCGGTGATGATGTCGCCGGAACGAAGCCCGGCTTTCGCTGCAGGCGAGCCATCAATCGATGCCACGATGCCCAGACTCTTATCCTTGCGTAACTCCACTTCGATACCAATACCCTGGTAGGCGCCCGAAGAAAATTCCAGCAACTCCTGCATCTCGTTTTTATCGAGATAGGCGCTGTGCGGGTCGAGTTCCTGCAGCAAGCCACGCAGGGAGGCATCGAACAAATCACCGTCCTTGATCGGTTCGACATAGGATTGTTCGACCAGGCTCAATACCTGCATGTAACGACGGATTTCCTCGATCGGAACCGTGTTTGCCGGTATCGGTACCGGGTTCGTTTTCGCAGCAGGGCTTCGCGCCACCTGGGCAAAACCAAGAGTCGAAGTTGTCGCTAACATCACCAGCAATAACGCACGCATTTATGTTCCTAGGGTTTAAGCCAGACTCGCGGATCTTTTGGCTGTCCGTTCTGTCGCAATTCGAAATATAAGGCCGGACTCGATTGGCCGCCAGAGCGTCCGAGCGTGGCAATGGCATCATCGGTCTTTACGCTGTCGCCAACGTTTTTCAACAAGCTGTCGTTGAAGGCGTAAAGACTCATCCAACCATTGCCATGATCGACTATCAATAGCAGACCGTAGCCTTTCAACCAGTCCGCATAAGCAACTCGGCCCGCCGCAACGGCGCGCACTTCGGCACCGATATTGCCGGCAATCAAAAGGCCGTCGCTGCGATGGCCATCGGGCATGCTGCCACCGAAACCCGCGAGTACACTGCCCTGTACCGGCAGCCGCATCGGACTCATCGGTACCATCGGCAAGGGTTTGCCGGGTGTTTTTCTGCTATTGCGCGGCGTAGCCTGCACCGGCTTCTGCGCCATCAGTCTTTGCAGCTTGTCGAGCAGATTATTCAGGTTTTTTTCGTCGCGACCCAGAGCATTCAGGCGCGTTTTCTTGTCGCGGTATTGGGCATCCACCTGTGCGAGCGCCAGGTCGCGTTGCTTGCGCTGCTCATTGAGGTCGGCAAGATTTTTTTCCTGCAACTGTTTTGCCTGAACGTATTGCTGCTGTTGCTGCTTTACTTTCTCGGCCATCAGCGACAATTCCTGCAACTGCCGCGAAATCGTATCGAGCTGTGCTTTTTGGTCGATCTGGAAATAGTGGTGATAGGCCAGTGCTCGCGATGAATCGCTAATTTTATCCTGAGACAACACCAGCTCGAGCGTCGGCGTTTTTCCCAACGCATAGGCGGAGCGAATCAAGGCCGCGAGTGCCTGTTTCTGTTTGACCAGTTTGAGTTCTAGCGCCTGCTTGTCTTTTTCCAGCAATTCCAATTGCGATTGCTGCGCCATCAGTTGCTGGTTGCTCTGGCGTGCGAGCTTGCTGGCGCGCGCCACTTTTGCGTCCATTTCGCGCACTGATGCATTCGCCTCGGCTCGTTGCTGTTCGAGTTTTTTCTGGTCTTCGCTGAGCTTTTTGATTTGTGCTTGCACCGCTTCAAGTTTTTTCTTCTGTGCCGCCGCCTGCGCCTGTGCGGACGGTTTTGCCGCAAGTGCAATGCTCGGCTGAAGGATCAACAGAAGAAAAATGAAAGCGGCGACAAAAAGTTTCGACACTCAGCCCAGCTCCACCAGGGAAACGCCCGTCATCTCGACCGGTTTTTCAATATTCAGCAGATACAAAATCGTCGGCGCGATATCGCGCAGGGCACCACCGCTTCTGAGTACGGCCTTGCGCCCGACATAGACAAAGGGTACCGGACCAATCGTATGGGATGTATGTGGTTCGCCGGTAATCGGATCGCGCATCATTTCCAGATTGCCGTGATCGGCCGTGACCAGCATTTCGCCACCGACGCCGACAATGGCGGAACGCAAGGCTCCCAATGCTTTATCGACGGCTTCTGCCGCCTTGATCGCCGCCGACAAATCACCGGTATGGCCGACCATGTCGGGGTTGGCGATATTGCAGACGATCACATCGTAACTTTTGCCGTTGATAGCCGCGACCAGTTTGTCGGTCAACTCCGGGCAGCTCATTTCCGGTTGCAAATCATAGGTCGCCACTTTCGGCGAAGGAATCAGTACGCGATCTTCGCCCACGGCGCATTGTTCTCGACCGCCACTGAAGAAGAAAGTGACGTGCGCATATTTTTCGGTTTCAGCAATCCGCAATTGCGTGCAGTGGTTCGCCGCCAGCACATCGGACAAGGTGTTCGGCAATTCATCCGAACCGTAGGCTACCGCCGCATCGAGTTTTTCATCGTACTGGCTGAGGCAAACGAAGCGCGACAGTTTTATCTGACGAGGTTTTTCAAAACCGGAAAAATCCGGTTGCACGAAACAGGATGTCAGCTGGCGCGCACGATCGGCACGAAAATTCATGAACACAACAGCATCGCTGTTTTCCATTCGCATGCCGCCATCAATAATGCTGGCTTTGACGAACTCGTCGGTTTCGCCGCGCTCGTAGGCCGCGATCAGTGCACTCAATGCATCGTCGTAATGAAAATCGGCCTGCGCTTCGGCAATCGCGAGGTACGCAGTTTGCTGGCGATCCCAGCGCTGGTCGCGATCCATCGCGTAATAACGTCCGGTCACCGTCGCGATTTTCGCATTGCCCAATTCGTCGCAAACAATTTGCAGGGCGCGGATACTCGCTTCCGCCGACTTCGGCGGCATATCGCGGCCATCGAGGAAAGCATGCACGGCGACTTTTTTGACGCCGCGACGATGCGCCAGATCCAACATCGCGAAAATATGCGATTCATGGCTATGCACGCCGCCAGGCGAAAGCAGACCGAATACGTGCAGGGTCGAATCAGCCTGGTTCACCAGATCACAGGCTTTTACCAGTTCGGCATTTTCGTAAAAACCGCCGCTCTCGATATCGGCGTCCACGCGCGTCAAATCCTGATAGACGATGCGGCCAGCGCCGATATTCATGTGTCCGACTTCGGAATTTCCCATCTGGCCGTCGGGCAAACCGACAAAGCGGCCTTCGGTATGCACCAAAGTGCTTGGATAGTCTTTCAGCAAACCACGCCAATTAGGCAATTGCGCGAGTGCGATGGCATTGTCCGCGGTTTCTTCGCGATAGCCCCAGCCATCCAGAATCAGCAGTAATAAGGGTTTCGGACGATTCAATGCAGGCTCCTGACCAATGGCACATCACAATTGTAACGAACTAACCACACACTGTTCGTGCTTTAAGCAAGGTTGCGTTGCACTACGTTAAGACGCTGGTATCCACGAAAAGAAAACCGTCTCTAAACCTTTTCGATCCGGCACGCATCCTAAGCTCACCACCGTTTGAGGAGTTCACCATGCGCCGCACCGTTTTGTTTCTCGCCTTCGCTTTAGCCGCCAGCAGTACTTTTGCACACGACCAGGGCGGTGATGTCTCCAAGGTCAATGGCAGTATCCATGCCGAAAGCGGCCAAACTTATGGCGATCTGGATACCGTCAATGGCAGCATCCATATTGATTCCGGCGCCAGCGTTGGCGACGTCGAAACCGTCAACGGCAGTATTTCGGGCGAAGACAAGGCCGTCATGGCCAGCGCCAGCACGGTCAATGGTGCCATTCGGCTGGGCGAACAAAGCCGCGTAACCGGCAAGGTCGAGACCGTCAACGGCGCCGTCACCGTCGGCAAATTGTCCGAACTCGGCGACGACCTCAGCACGGTCAATGGCAAGATCCTGATTTACCAATCCAATATTACCGGCGATGTCAGCACGGTGAACGGCGATATTACCGTCGGCACCCACTCGCATATTCATGGCGGTATCACGGTCGACAAACCGACCGGCTTCAGCTGGGGCAAACAAAGAAAACCACGCATCCTGATCGGTCCGAATGCCGTCGTGATGGGTGAACTGGTATTCAAGCGTGAAGTCGAATTGATCGTGCACAGCTCGGCAAAAATCGGCAAAGTCACCGGCGCCACCGTGCAAACCTACACCGACAAGGTGCCGGACCGTAAAGACTGAGACCGGGTTCACACTAAGCACAGACTAACAATTCGGAGTGAACATTCGCGTTATTATCGATGTTCACTCCGGAGGTGTTATGTCGCGTATTGCCTTGTTATCCGCCACCTGTCTGTTCTTAGGCGCCTGCCAGTCACCCATTGGCGTGGATCAGCCAGCCAGCGCCGCGCCACCCTCCCTGCTTCAAACCGAGCATGGCTTTGGTCCTGAGGTATCGACCGAAGACCTGTCAATGCATATCAAAGTATTGGCCTCGGACGAATTCGGTGGCCGTGCACCGGGAACCCCTGGCGAAGACAAGACCGTCGCATATTTGACCCAGCAATTCCAGCGCCTGGGCCTGAAGCCGGGCAATGGCGACAGTTATGTACAGACCGTGCCAATGATCGAAAGCCTGGTCAGCGCCGATTCCACGATGAGCATTACCACCAAGGGTCAAAGTCGAAGCTTGCTGATGGGCAAGGACATGGTGATGGGCACCCGTAGCGAAAAACCCGAAGTCAAAATCGATGCCAGCGACATGGTTTTCGTCGGTTATGGCGTGAATGCATCGGAACAGAACTGGAACGATTACGCCGGCTTGAACGTCAAGGGAAAAACCGTCGTCATGCTGATCAATGACCCTGGTTTCCACGTCGGCGATGTCAAATTATTCGAAGGCCGCCGCATGACCTATTACGGCCGCTGGACCTATAAATTCGAGGAAGCCGCCCGCCAGGGCGCTTCTGCCGCACTGATTATCCATGATACCGAAGGCGCCGCTTATGGCTGGGATGTTGTGAAGAATTCCTGGTCCGGTGCGCAATTCGATTTGCCGATCAGTGAAGATCCGGAACCACGCGTGCCAGTACAAGGCTGGCTCACTGCCGATGCGGCGAACCAGTTGTTCCAGAGTGCCGGTCTGGATTTCATGAAGCTGCGCGCGGCCGCCAGCCAGCGTGGCTTCAAGCCGGTATCCCTGCATTCGCAATTGAGTGTCGACCTGAAAAGCAGCACCAAGCACGGCGAATCGCGCAATGTTTTGGCAATACTTCCCGGCAAGACGCATCCGGATGAAGCCATCGTTTACACCGCGCATTGGGATCATCTGGGCACGCATCCCGGCGAGCCAGGCGACAATATCTACAATGGCGCGATCGATAATGCCTCCGGTGTAGCCGGTGTTCTGGAAATCGCCGAACAATTCACCGTCAACAAACCGGCCGATCGTTCGGTGGTATTTTTATTCGTGACGCTCGAAGAATCCGGCCTGCTCGGCTCGAAGTATTACGCCGCGCATCCGATCATTCCGCTCGCAAAAACGGTCGCCGTGATCAACCTGGATGCGATGACGATGGTAGGGCCCGCGAAAGACCTGACCGTGATCGGTTTGGGAAATTCGGAACTCGACGACTGGCTGGCACCGATTGCCGCTTCGCAAAAACGCGTATTGAGACAGGAAAGTTCGCCCGAAAAAGGAACCTTCTTCCGCTCCGATCATTTCAGTTTCGCCAAGGCCGGAGTCCCCGCCGTATATGCCAAGGGCGGCATCGACAATCTGGAAAAAGGCCCCGAATACGGACAATCGGTACTCGACGAATATACCGGCGAGCATTACCACAAGGCTGCCGATAATTTTGATCCGAACTGGGATCTGCGCGGCGTGGTACAGGATTTGAATGCCCTGCAACAACTCGGAAAAACACTTGCCAATAGCGACAAATGGCCGAATTACTACGAAGGCAATGCCTTCCGGAAAGCCCGCGATGCATCACGGGCAAGCGCCACGAAGTAAACAAAAAACCCGGATTGAAAAATCCGGGTTTTTGTTAGAGAAACTTTGTTATAGAGCCATGACCCGGGCTACTGCAGGAAATTCTCGATACCGTCCGCCACTTCTTTCGGCTTGGCCATCATCGGCATGTGCCCGCAGCCTTCCAGAATCAGTGCTTGTGAGCCGGTGATGCCGGCCTGGAAAATGGGCACCGAACTGACATCGATCACGCGATCATCCTTGCACCATAACAGCAGGGTCGGCGAGCGGATTTTTTCCATTTCCGATTGCAATGCAATGACTTCGGGGCCGCGGCCAATGCTGTCGAGCACCTTGGCTTCGAAGGCGGCATCGCGACGTCGGCGCTGCACCATGGCTTCGTCGAATGGCCATGGGACGAACGGAGGCTCGGTAAATACCAGCCGCATCTGTGCGTGAAATTGATCGCGTGTCTTCACTTCAAACGGGTTGCCGCCTTTCAGCACCGAACGGGCAAATTCGTTTTGTTCGAACTCCACGCCGGCCGCCGACATCAGAACGAGCTTTGAAACCAGCTCCGGATGTCTCGCCGCGAGCAAACCGGAAATATGGCCACCCATCGAATGGCCCACCAGGATGCCAGGTGTTTCACCGAAGGATTGCATGAATTCAGCAAGGCGTTCGCTTTGCGCGACGACACCGTAATCGGCATTTTCCAGTCGGGTTGTTTCACCCCAGCCCGGCAAGTCGGGAGCGACTACCCGATATTTCCTGCCAAGCTCACGCATCACCAGCAACCAGTTTTCCTTGCTGCCGGTGTAGCCGTGCACCAGAAAAACCAGTGGTTTCTGCGAGCTGTTTTCATCGCCAAAACCGGCCTGCAAATAGACCCAGCGATGATCGGCGACGGTTTTTTTCTGGATATCCGCACCAGCCAGCCAACGCAGACGGGCAAACTCGGCTTGCAGGAATTGCTCCGGCATCAGCAGGGCCGTACTGACCGTTGCCACCGACAAACCAATACCGGCGACCCAGGCAATACGGCGAACGTGTTTTGCTTTCATCGGCCGATTATGGCTTTGCTTTACCGAGCAAAGCCTCTACCGTGCCAATCGTGATCGGGTGATAGCCCGGGCGCGCTTCGGCAAATACGGTTTTGGCAAAGGCCAGACCGTCCTGTGTTTCAACCAGCGCGTTATAACTCGGGATGATCAATTTGCGGCGACCGACTTTTTTCAGGAAGGCCGCGATGGCCGGACGCGCCTTCACATAGCCGCTGCGAATCGTGAGTGGATACCAGCGCATCGCGATTTCGCCATTCGGCGTACCGGTCAACTTGAATGCGGCATCCAGTTCCTGCAGTTTCGATACCGGCAAGGTTTTCGGCAGGTTGTCGAGGAAATGCGACCATTCCTGCGTGCTCCATTTTTTTGCCGGAATTTTTTTCGCCGTCAGCTTGCCAGCGAGCCAGTCATTGCGTGCGGCATCGACCGCGACAAAACGGGTCGATTGGGTGCTCTTTGCAAAAGCCGGAATGCCCGGCTCGTAAACCCAGGCATTGAATTCCTGTTCGGTCACGGCACCCGGTTTCTTGCCCGGCAAATTCTTTTTGTAAAACTGCACGAAATCGGTCGTGGTTGCCGTGGTAAAGGCATGCTCGTCAAACCAGGAACGCAGGAAGGGATCAAACAGATCGCGACCATAACGCTGTTCCAGGAAGGTCAGAAACCATTGGCCTTTTTCATAGGCAATGTCGCTCGACGCTTCATCGGGATCCAGGCCCGGCATGGCCGGCAAAGCCAGCAGCTGCATTTCGGGCGCCAGACTATCGACTTCGCCACGCGCGTCGAATTCACCGATCACGTCTTCCATGTCGGCCAGTTCCTTGCCATATACTTCTTCGACGATTCGGCCTTGCACGTAAGTGGTGAAGCCCTCGTTCAACCACATGTCTTTCCAGCTCGCATTGGTTACCAGATTACCGGACCAGGAATGGGCGAGTTCATGGGCGATCAAACTGGTTTGCGAACGATCACCGACAATGACCGTTGGCGTTGCGAATGTCAGGCGCGGATTTTCCATGCCGCCGAACGGAAACGATGCGGGCAACACCAAGATGTCGTAACGCTCCCAGCGATAGGGTCCGTACAGTTTTTCCGCTGCCAGAATCATTTTTTCGGTATCGGCAAACTCCCAGGCCGCTTTCTTGACGACCGAAGGTTCGGCCCAGACACCGGCACGAGCGGAGATAGGAGCAAAAACCAGATCGCCGGCAGCAATGGCCAGCAGATAAGATGAAATCGGCTGCTTCATGTGAAATGAATATTCGCCATCGCGAACGGCATCGGGCGCATTGTCGGCCGACATCAATGCCATCGCGTTTTTCGGTGTCTTGATATTGGCCGAATAGGTAAACCGGACGCCGGGCGTATCCTGCAGCGGCACCCATGAACGTGCATGGATTGACTGCGACTGGCTGAACATGAAGGGTTGTTTCTTGCCTGCCGTCAGCGGGGCATCCATCCATTGCAACCCCGAGGCCTGCGGCGAAGTGGAATAGGTAATCAATACATTGCCGTAAGCCTGCGGCATCTCGATCGTCAGCTTGCTGCCGAAAATATCGTCGCGCGGCGCCAGACTGTATTTCAGCGGCTGCCAGGCCAGGCGGCCGGTAGTGCCTTCGATTTTTTCGATGGTCAAATCACGGGTATCGAGGACCAGTTGATTGTGTTTCGGCTTGAGCCAATTCAATCTCAGGTTTGCCGTGCCGCTGATCACCTTCTTGTCAAAATCCACGGTAAGGTCGAGTGCAATATCCTTTACTACCACCTGTGTGGGTTCGGCATAGCTATGCTCGTCGTTGCGGCGCTCATCGGCCGCCAACGCGAACATCGGCGATACTGACAGTACTAATACGGCAAAAAATAAACGCATGGGAATCCCTTGTTGAATTCGATGTTCTTAAATACGGTAACCACTATGAATGGCGACAATACCACCGCTCAGGTTGCGGTGGCTGCAACGGGCGAAACCCGCTTCGGCCATCATGGCCTGCAGATTTTCCTGGTTCGGATGCTTGCGAATTGATTCAGCCAGATACTGGTAACTGTCGGCATCGTTGGCAAACAGTTTACCCAGCTTAGGCAATACCTTGAACGAATGGAAATCGTAGATCGGGCGAAACCACTCCGGCTTCACCTCGGAAAATTCCAGCACCAGCACGCGACCACCCACTTTCAATACGCGGTGCATGTCGCGCAAGGCTTTGGCTTTATCGGTAACGTTTCGCAGGCCAAACGCAATGGTCACGATATCGAAACTGTTATCGGGAAACGGCAGGCTTTCGGCATTCAATTGCACGTATTGCAAACCGCGTACAAGACCCTTGTCGTTTAATCGATCACGGCCCACGCTGAGCATCGAAGCATTGATGTCGCCGATGATCACTTCGCCGGTATCGCCCACGCGTTCATGCAATAGCATCGCGATATCGCCGGTGCCGCCAGCCAGATCCAGAATGCGATCACCGCGTTTCACGCCGGAGGTGCCGACAAAATAACGCTTCCAGATTCGATGCACGCCGAGGCTCATCAAATCGTTCATCAAATCGTACTTGGCGGCGACCGAGGAAAACACCTGGCCGACCAGTTTTTGCTTCTCCGCCACCGGTACATCACGGAAGCCGAAATGGGTGGTATCGGAGTCTGGGGTTGCCTCATTTTTGGGGTCTTGGTTCATGGCTGCATTATGACGCAGTGGGGGTGTTTTTTGGGTTAAGCCCAGGCGGCCGCTTGCGATATCAAGGCTCTCGACTCAGCCCGCGCTCCGTCAATGCAGTCTGATACGCCTCCCATCGCGTATCGAAAGTTTGGCCAAGCTCGCGCAACAGCGTCCAGCTGAAGATGCCGGTATTGTGGCCATCATCGAAATGCAACTGCACGGCGTAATTGCCGACTGGCTCAATCGCATTGATGTTCACGTGCTTTTTGCCCGGCACCAATACGCGCTGGCCCGGGCCATGGCCCTGCACCTCGGCTGACGGTGATTCCACCCGCAAGTATTCGCAGGGCAATTGGTAGCGCTCGCCGTTTTCAAAAGCAACTTCGAGTACATGCGACGCGCGGTGGAAAATGATATCGGTCGGTTTCATTTATTGTCACTCGATTTGCGGCGCGCACGCGGATGCGCGGCGTCGTAAACCTTGGCGAGGTGTTGATAATTCAGATGCGTGTAAATCTGCGTGGTCGCGATATCGGAATGGCCAAGCAATTCCTGCACACCACGCAGGTCCCCGGAAGATTCGAGCACGTGGCTGGCAAAACTGTGGCGCATCAAATGCGGATACACCCGCTTCCAGATACCCTGGCTTTGCGCCAACTGCTTCAGTCTTAACTGCACGGCGCGCGGCGTGATGGCTCCATGTCTGCCGGGGAAAACCGGCTTGTCCAGTTTTCCGGAAGATTCTTTCCGCCAATTTTCCAGTGCTTCGCGGGCGAATTTACCGACCGGCACAATACGCGTTTTCGAGCCTTTGCCGAGCACACGAACGAGCCCGTCGGCCAGATCCAGATCACGCCAATACAGGCTGCATAATTCGGACAAACGAAGACCCGAGGAATAAAACAATTCCAGCATCGCGCGATCGCGTTTACCCAGTTCGGTATCGGTCGGCACTTCTACCAGGCGCGTCATTTCATCGGGATCAAGAACCTGGGGCAATTTGCGGGCAGCTTTCGGTGCGCGTATTCCCTGCGCCGGATTTCCTTTCAAATCACCGTGTTTCAACTGCCATTGAAACAGGGAACGGCAGGCCGATAATCGCCGTTGCAAACTCTTGGCGCCCAGGCCGCGACGATGCTCGCTGGCCATGAAACTGCGCAATGCTTCGCCGTTCAAACTTTGCCAATCGTCAAACCCGGCCGAAGGCATCCATTCCACAAGACTCAGCAGATCGCGCTCATAGCTTTCGGTCGTGTTCGACGACAGACGGCGTTCTACCCGCAGATGCAAGAGGAAGTTTTCGACCGTTTGCTTTAAAGCATCCATTCCATTGATCGGGTCGTTAATCGAAACGAGCCAGGGCGGCCACCAGCGCTTCGCTCATCAATCGCAAAAACAGCGTCCCCATGCCTGGATAGAAACGGTTCGCATCCTGACTGCCCACACACAAAATACCGTGGCCGCTGACGGCCAAAAGCACGCAGGACGCAGGCAGTAGCTGAGCGTCACGATACAGCACATCCAACTTGTCCTGATTCAAGCGGCCGCACAGGGGTTCGTTCGCAGCAATAAAATCCTTGAACGGTAGCAATGCATTCGCCCTTGTCGGCAATACCTGCCACCACTCGGCCAGCTCCAGACCTGCGACTTCGGAAAACAGAATCGCGCGAATGGCATCGCCCTGAAAATCTTCACCGAGCACGGCGACCATCGCTTTCCAGGTATCGGCAGCGCTAGGCGCGCGCATCAGGGCCAACGTCAGTTGGTGGGCACGTACTGCGAGACGTTCATTGTCTTGCGCGTTGGCAAACAATTCATTCAGGCGGCGATTCAATTCACGGTTTTTATCGCGCAATACTTCGAGTTGATAACTTGCCAGCGAGGCCGCCTTGCCTTCTTCGCGCGGAACGACCAATGACACCGCCAAATCCGGATATTGCTCGAGAAATTTCGGATGGCGGCGTAACCAGGCGGCCACTTCATGCGCGCTCATGCGTTCGGATTTTTCATCTGTCGATATCACAACCACTCTCCTTCAAAAACAAAAGCGATCGGTCCGCTCATGCGGATCGGTGCAGCCTTGTCTGTCCATTCAATTTGCAAATCGCCGCCGGGCAAACTTACCCGCACATTCGATTCCAGCTTGCCCAGTGAAATCAATGCGGCAACCGCAGCGCAGGCGCCGCTACCGCAGGCCAGCGTTTCCCCGGCGCCGCGCTCGTAAACCCTGAGCTTGATATGCGTCGGTGAAATAATTTGTGCGAATCCCACATTCACGCTTTCCGGAAAATTCGAACTTGCCTGCAAGGCTTTTGCGATACGTTCGACCGGTGCGTTGGCAACATCGTCGACTTGAATAAGCGCATGCGGATTTCCCATCGACACCGCAGCGAATTCGACGGTTTCATTTTCAACCGTCAGGCGATACAAAGGACCCGAATTGTCGGTGACTAACGGAATCGTCGCCGGCACGAAATCCGGCACGCTCATCAATAGCGAGTAGCGTTCGTTTTCCAGGCATTGCACATCAATGATGCCAGCCGGACTGTCGAGTAAAAATTTCGAGGCCGTCGTCATGCCCGCACGTTTGACCCATGCCGCGACACAGCGCGCGCCATTGCCGCATTGCTGTGCCAGCGTGCCATCGGAATTCAGAATCCGATAACGGGCAACGCAATCGGGATGAGCGGATTTTTCTATCGTCAGTAATTGGTCGAAACCAACGCCGGTGTGGCGATCACCGATCGCGCGAGCGGTAGCGGCATCGGGTAATGGCGAGCCGTCACGCAGGTCCAGCAGCACGAAATCATTACCGGCACCGTGCATCTTGCTGAAACGCAGGGACACGTGAACCTCAGTGACTCGATGCTGCAGGTTCTTCGGCAGGTTTAACTTTGTCGGGATGCACCAGCGGGCCTTTGTTACCACAGGCTGCCAGTGAAGCGACCAGTGCGGTGGCCAGAAGAATATTCAGCAATTTGCGGGTTATTTTCATGAGCCGAGTATAACCGGTCTGTCGCCAATGCTCATCAAGGGCCCCATAATAGCCGCTGATACGTTTTGTCGATTCCGCCACCCATGCCCTGGTTAGAACTCTCGCTTCGCTGCCGTGCCCACGATGAATCGCGCCTGGAACTTGCCCTGCAGGATTGCGGCGCGCTTTCGGTTTCCCTGCTCGATGCCGCCGATGCGGAAAACGAACGCGCCATTCTGGAACCCGGCGTCGGCGAAACTCCGCTTTGGCCGGAAATCATCATGACCGCGCTGTTCGATGCCGATAGCAACGAGGATTTATTGCTGCAAGCCCTGGAAGCTTTCGACGAAGAGCTGGACCTGAGTTCGGCGCAATTCACGCGGGTCGAAGACCAGGATTGGGAGCGCGTCTGGCTCGATCAATTCAAGCCGATGAAATTCGGCGATCGCACCTGGATTCTGCCCTGGAACCTCGATGTTCCCGACGAGGCAAAGGGACAAATATTGATTCGGCTCGATCCGGGTCTGGCGTTTGGTTCGGGCACGCACCCCACTACGGCGCTTTGCCTGCAATGGCTCGACAGTCTCGACCTTGAAAACAAAACCGTGCTCGATTTTGGTTGTGGCTCGGGCATTCTCGCGCTGGCAGCCCTGAAACTCGGTGCAAAATCCGCGGTTGGCGTCGACAACGATCCGCAGGCTTTGATTGCCACGCACGACAATGCCGAACGCAACGATGTCAGCCAGAAATTACAGGTGTATTTGCCTGAACAGGAACCTGAAGCCGAGTATCCGGTGGTGGTTGCCAACATCCTTGCCTCCGCGCTCGAAAGCCTCGCGCCCGTTCTGGCCAGGCGAACACAGGCGGGAGGGTTGATTGCACTGTCCGGAATATTGAAAGGGCAGGAACCGGAATTACTGGAGCAATATTCGCAATGGTTTGATGACCTGCAAGCCACCCAGCTCGAAGACTGGATGCGCATCACCGGGTGCCGGAAATCCGCATGAAGAAAACATCGCCCAGCTTCATCGAAGAACCGGCCACCACAACCCGCTCTCGCCGTTGGCGCTGGGCAGCCCTCGCCTTGGTGCTGGCGATTGCGCTGTTATTGCAAATCATCGTGGCCGATCGTGTTCGACTAGCGACCGATCCGGTCTGGCGCCCCCGCCTGGAAATGCTGTGCGGTGTTTTGCAATGCTCCTTGCCGGCATGGTCCGAGCCAAAAGCATTCCACGTAACTTCCCGCGATATCCGTCCGCATCCATCGGTACCCAATGCACTGCTGCTCACGGCCAGTTTTCGTAACGATGCTGCGTT
>JAKQKT010000024.1 GCA_029560515.1 Pseudomonadota bacterium | reverse complement strand
GCCAGATTCTTGATGTAATCGACCGGATGGTAATAACTGATGTACTGCAATCCATCGGCAATACTTTGAATGAAATCGTCTTGTTTGATCGTCGCCATAAAGATTTCCACAAATGATTAATTACTTTGAAACTTCCCTCTCCCTCCGGGAGAGGGGTTGGGGGAGAGGGTAAAATTACGCACGATGAAGATCAGGCGTGTTCGTACCCTCACCCGCCCCTATGGGGCACCCTCTCCCAAAAGGGAGAAGGGAGAGCTCAGCCGGCTTCAAGCAACTGCCAGCGTGCATAAGTGGCATCCAACTCCACTTGCAACGCCGCCATTTTACTATTGAACTCGGTGATGGCGGCTGCATTGTTTTTCGAATAAAACGAGGGCTCGGCCATCTGCGCCGTCATCCCGGCAATCGTGTTTTCGAGTTCTTCGATCTTCAATGGCAAGGCTTCAAGTTCCTTGGCTTCCTTAAAACTCAATTTGCGCTTTGCCGGGGTGGCCGGCTCGACTTTCGTCAACACCGCTTTCACGACTTCCACCGGCTTGGCGAAACTCGCATTGGACGTGTTATTGCCTGGACGTTGACGCAACCAATCGACATAACCACCGATGTATTCGCCGATACGACCATTGCCTTCCATCACCAGCGTGCTGGTCACGACATTGTCGAGGAATGCCCGGTCATGCGAGACCAGAATCAGGGTGCCAGGATAATCGGCCAGGATTTCCTCGAGCAGCTCAAGCGTTTCCACATCCAGATCGTTGGTCGGTTCATCCATCACCAACAAATTGGATGGCTTGGCGAATAATTTCGCCAGCAACAAACGATTGCGTTCACCGCCGGAGAGCTTGGTAATCGGCGCACGCGCGCGGTCCGGGCTAAACAGGAAGTCCTGCAAATAACCCATCACGTGTTTTCGGCTACCGTTGATTTCGATGAACTCGCGGCCTTCGGACACATTGTCCAAAGCGTCCCAATCATCTCGCAGCGAACTACGCAATTGATCGAAGAAAACGATTTCCAGATTGGTGCCGATGTTGATTTCACCGCTGGTCGGTTTCAAATCGCCCAGCAACAATTTCAGCAAGGTGGTTTTGCCAGAACCGTTCGGACCGATCAAACCGATCTTGTCACCGCGCTGGATCACGGTATTGAAATCTTTGACCATGACTTTTTCGCCAAACGCGAAATTCACGTGTTTGGCTTCGAATACCCGCTTGCCCGACTTACCTGCATCGGCTGTCGCCAAGGTGACCGTTCCGGTCAATTCACGGCGCTGGGAACGTTCGTTACGCATGGCTTTCAGTGCGGTCACACGTCCTTCGTTACGAACGCGGCGCGCCTTGATGCCCTGGCGAATCCAGACTTCTTCCTGCGCCAGTTTCTTGTCGAATAATTTATTCTCCTGCGCCTCGGCATGCAGCCTTTCTTCACGGCGGCGAAGATAATTGTCGTAATCGCCCGGCCAGCTAGTGACCTGCCCGCGATCGATTTCGATAATTCGTGTCGCCAGGTTTCTCAGGAATTGCCGGTCATGGGTGACGAAAACCACGGTGCCGGAATAGTTTTTCAAAAATTCTTCCAGCCACGCGATGGATTCGATATCGAGATGGTTGGTCGGTTCGTCGATCAGCAGTACATCTGGGTTCAGCAATAGAATACGGGCAAGAGCAATACGCATTTTCCAGCCGCCGGAAAAGGTTTCGACCGGGTGATCCCAGCGATCGGGGCCAATACCAAGGCCATTGAGAATCGTCTGCGCTTCACTTTCTTTTTCGTAGCCATTCAAGTGAATGAACTCTTCCTGAAGTTTGCCGTAACGTTCCATGAAAGCGTCGTCACAGTTGAAGTCGGGCTCAGCCATCTGATGCTCGAGGTTGTGCAGTTTGCGACCAACTTCATAGACTCTGCCGGCTCCGGCAAGCACCTCAGCCAGGGCAGACCGACCTGACATTTCACCGACGTCCTGGGAAAAATAACCGATAACCAGACCGGCGTTGATGTTTACTTCGCCTTCATCCGGCTTTTCGAGGCCCATTATCAAACGGAACACCGTAGTTTTACCGGCGCCATTGGGGCCAACCAGGCCAATCTTATCGCCAGGCCTGACCAGAAAGTTGGCATTTTGAAAGAGAATACGACTGGAATATGCGACTTTAACGTTTGCTAAATTAATCATGGTGCCTGATTTTAAGCGA
>JAKQKT010000463.1 GCA_029560515.1 Pseudomonadota bacterium | reverse complement strand
GCCGATGTCGGCATCGTTGTTTGATCTGGGCTTGTTCGCTTTCCATAACGCAAAAACCCAATTCGAAAAGAACAGCGGCCCATATTTCTATCTTCCAAAAATGCAATGCATGGAAGAAGCCGCGTTATGGGAAGACGTATTGAGTTTTATCGAAGTCCGTCTGGGTCTGCCACTCGGTACGATGAAAGTGACGGTACTGATTGAAACCCTGCCCGCCGCTTTCGAAATGCATGAAATTTTGCATGCCCTGCGATCACGCATCGTCGGCCTGAATTGCGGTCGCTGGGATTATATTTTTTCGTACATCAAGACTTTCCGTAATCATCGCGACAAAGTCTTGCCGGAACGTGGACAAGTGCTGATGACTCAGCCCTTCCTGAAAGCGTATTCGGAATTGCTGATTCAAACCTGTCATCGTCGCGGCGCACTTGCGATGGGCGGCATGGCCGCGCAGATTCCGATTTCCGGCGATCCTGAAGCCAATGAAGCCGCGTTGAATCGCGTGCGTGCCGACAAATTGCGCGAAGTAAAAGCAGGCCATGACGGCACCTGGGTTGCTCATCCGGCCCTGATCAAGGAAGCCGAAACGATTTTCGACGAACACATGCCGAATGCCAATCAACGAGATGTTCTGCGCGACGATGTTTCAGTCACGCGCGACGATTTGATCAAACCCTGCCTAGGCACCATCACGCAGAAAGGGTTTGAAAACAGTGTCGAAGTTTGTGTGCGTTATCTGGCGTCCTGGCTCGACGGCAACGGCTGCGTGCCGATTCACTGGCTGATGGAAGACGCCGCCACCGCGGAAATTTCGCGCACGCAACTTTGGCAATGGCTGCATCACGGCAGTCTGCATCTGGACGATGGTTCGGCAGTCGATTTTGCATTGTTCGAACGCTGCCTGATTTCATTGCCGAGCAAATTGTCCGATCGCATGCGTGTACCGGGCGCGTCGAAACTCAACGATGCAATTGCATTGCTCGATGAACTCACGCATTCAGACACACTCGCAGATTTTTTGACCTTGCCGGCCTATCAACGCATCGATTAAGCCCGCGTATTTAGATGCATTACTCGTATTTTTCCACTCACAGTAAACAAGCGATCGCGACTCCCGTCGCTCCTACACACGAAGGACATCACCATGAGCAAGACACTTCCCAGCGCCGAACAACTGAAACAAGAATGGGCGACCTCGCCACGTTGGGCCGGCATCAAACGCGGCTATACCGCAGAAGAAGTCGTACGCTTGCGCGGTACCGTTGCTATTGATCATTCCATCGCACGCCTTGGTGCCGAAAAACTCTGGAAATTCCTGAACGAAAAACCGTTCGTCAACGCGCTCGGCGCATTGACCGGCAACCAAGCCATGCAACAAGTCAAAGCAGGCTTGAACGCGATTTATCTGTCGGGCTGGCAAGTGGCCGCCGATGCCAACCTCGCCGGCGAAATGTATCCCGATCAAAGCCTGTATCCCGCGAACTCGGTGCCACAAGTCGTCAAGCGCATCAACAATTGCCTGTTGCGCGCCGATCAGCTGCATCACGCCGAAGGCAATGACAGCATCGACTGGCTGCAACCGATCGTTGCCGATGCCGAAGCCGGTTTCGGCGGCGTATTGAATGCCTTCGAATTGATGAAATCGATGATCGAAGCCGGTGCCGCTGGCGTGCATTTTGAAGATCAACTCGCTTCGGTAAAAAAATGCGGCCACATGGGCGGTAAAGTTCTTGTGCCTACTCGCGAAGCCGTTGAAAAATTGATCGCCGCACGTTTGGCGGCCGACGTAATGGGCGTGCCGACCTTGATCGTCGCCCGTACGGATGCCGAAGCGGCCGATTTGCTGACCTCCGATGTCGATGAAAACGACAAGGCATTCTGCACCGGCGAGCGTACCGTCGAAGGTTTCTATAAAACCATTCCAGGCTTGAATCAGGCAATCTCACGCGGCCTGGCTTACGCGCCGTATGCCGATCTGGTCTGGTGCGAAACCGGCAAACCCGATCTGGCCTATGCAAAAGCCTTCGCCGATGCGATCCATGCAAAATATCCGGGCAAGATGCTGGCCTACAACTGCTCGCCTTCCTTCAACTGGAAGAAGAATCTCGACGACGCCACCATCGCGAAATTCCAGAAAGAACTGGCGGCCATGGGTTACAAATTCCAGTTCATCACCCTGGCCGGTTTCCATGCCCTGAACTACTCGATGTTCAACCTGGCCTACGGCTATGCCCGCAACCAGATGAGCGCCTTCGTCGAATTGCAGGAAGCCGAGTTCGCGGCGGCCGATCGCGGCTTTACGGCCGTGAAACACCAGCGCGAAGTCGGTACCGGCTACTTCGACTCAGTCACCCAGACCATCCAGGGCGGCCAAAGCTCGACCACGGCACTGAAGGGCTCGACTGAAGAAGAACAGTTCCACCACTGAGCCATATCGACAGCTTCCTTAAACAAAAGCCAAGGCGCCGCCTTGGCTTTTTTTATGGCTGACATCTGTGAACCAATCCACGCCCACCATCTTTCCTTCACATGCCCTAGCCACAGCCCGCCAAAATTTGGTTACACTCAAGCACTTATCCGATTGGTTTAATGCTGTGATTGAACTGGTGCGATCAAAATCCCGCAAACCCGCCGCGTCACAAACCTCCCATCTTCCCTCGATGTTGTCCGATGAAGAGATGCAGGTGTTGTGTTCTGTAGCGGTTAGCCGCGCGATGCTGCCGGGTGAAGAATTGTTCCGCCGCGGCGATGACGCCCACAGCATGTACGTGATCGATACCGGCGAAGTTCGCCTGAGTTTCGATGACGGTATTGTTGACAAATTGCTGGGCTCAGGACACTTCTTCGGCGAGCTTTCGGTATTTATCGGACAACACCAGCGCTTCGCCCATGCCATCGCAGAAGCGCCCGGCATGCTCTATGAAATTACGACAGAAGCCTTTCAACGCTTGCTGACAAGCCACCCGGCGATCGTAGCCAAGTTCATGCAACGCAGCTTCACCTATCTGGTCGCAGGCGAACACCAGATGATGCAAAGCCTGCGTCGTCGCAACGAAGACCTGATGCAAACCCTTGATACGCTTCGCCAGACGCGCAGTGAGTTATCCGTCGCGCAACAACTCGTGCGTACCGACGATTTGACCGGCCTTGCCAATCGTCGCGGTCTTTATCGCTACATGGATGAAGTCGGCCGACATCCGGTTACGGGAAAACGGCTGGCCTTGTTGCTTATTGACCTAGACCATTTCAAGCAAATCAATGATCGCAATGGCCATCTGGCCGGTGATGCCGCCCTGCGTGCAGTGGCCGAAGAAGTCCGCCGCATGGCGGGTCCGATGGATTTGCCCTGCCGTCTCGGCGGCGATGAATTCGCGCTCGTGCTGCAAGTTGCCGATAGCGGTGAATTGAGCAACCGCGCGCTTGAACTGATAGCCGCCGTTCGCGGCCTGCGTTTACCCAGCCTGCGCGAACACACGCTCAGCATTTGCGTCGGCGGCGCCTTCTGCCATGACCCGGGCGGCTGGTCGCATTGGTACAGCCTTGCCGATACCGCCTTGTACGAGGCAAAAAAACGCGGCGGCGGCACTTGGCGTGTCGCCGAATAATGGCCGTAAAGCGCCATTTTTCGCGTTCCACGATTAAGCGCCCCATGAAATAAATTGATGGCCACCAATCCCTACACGTCCGCCAATCCACCAGACAGACCCACGGTCTCGTCGGTGTTGCGCACGGTACTGCTTTGCGATTGGGCAGACTCGACCCATTTAATTGAAACCCTGGGGGATGCTCGCGCCGTCGGACTGATGCAAAAACACGATCAGTTTGTCCGCGAGACCCTGTTGCATACCCATGGCCGCCTGATCGACAAATCCGATGGCATTCTTGCCCTGTTCGAACGCCCCATCCAGGCGCTCGATTTTGCATTGCGCTACCAACAACAGATGCGCGTATGGGGCGCCGAATACCAGCAAGCGATTCAGGCACGCATCGGCATCCATGTCGGCGATGTGATGACCTGGGAAAACGCACCCGACCAAATCGCTGCCGGTGCCAAACCACTTGAAGTGGAAGGTTTTGCAAAACCGGTCGCGGCCCGCCTGATGAGCCTGGCGATGCCGGGGCAAATTCTGTTGTCGGGCATGGCACAAAGTCTGGCGCAACGCGCGCAGCTTGAACTGGGCGAACGCGGACAGAAATTACGCTGGCTGCTGCACGGACGCTACACCTTCAAGGGCGTGCCGGCACCCATGCTGGTTCACGAAGTCGGCGATCCGGAATTCTCACCACTGCGTGCGCCGCCTTCCACCCAGAAAGCCTGGCGCGAAATTCCACTGTGGCGGCGTCCGCCCATCCTGGCACTGGAAATCCTGCTGACCACCGGCCTGATCGGCGGTTTCATCTGGAGTACCTTTCAGAGTCCGCCCGCCATCGCTTTTTACGAACGCGACTGGATCGTAATGGGTGATTTGCAAAACCTGACCCGCGAAAAAATGTTCGATGATTCGCTCGATACCGCATTGCGTATCGGGCTGGAACAATCGGCGTACGTGAATGTGATATCCGACAGCCAGGAAGAAGATGCACTAAAGCGCATGCAGCGGGAAGGTCAAAACATTGATCGCGTCACCGGCACGGAACTGGCCTTGCGTGAAGGCGCCAAAGCCCTCGTACTGCCGACGCTGACGGAAGTTGGCGGCCATCTGCGCATTACAGCCGAAGTGATCGATCCGAATACCGGTGTGACCGTTTATACCGAAAGTGCGGAAGCGGCGAATACGAGTAATGTGTTGCCGGCCCTCGATGAAGTCCTCGAAAAACTCCGTACTCGTCTGGGCGAGTCGATTAGCCTGGTCGACAAGAGCAGCAAGCCACTGGCAATGGCGACAACGCCAAGTCTTGAAGCATTGCGTGCCTACTCGCTCGGCCTTGAAGCAAAACGCGAGTCCCGCTACAACGACGCCCGCCTGCTATTCGAGCAAGCCATTAAGCAAGACCCGCAATTCGCGCTGGCGTATTTCGGTCTCGCCTCGATTGACTACCTCAGTGACAATGCACAGGGCTTCGAAAAAAACATTGCCCTTGCCAACCAAAATCGTTCACACCTTACCAATCGTGAAGCATTGTTGCTGGATGCGACATCGCTGATTGCGGAAAACCCATCCGCCTCGATACCACAATGGCGGTTACTGGGAAAACTTTATCCGGACGAATTCAGGGCGCATTACAACTATGTCTTCTATTCCTATCTGGACGGGAATATCGATGAAGAAAAACGCCAGGTGATCGAATCGGCGCTCAGACAGCAAAATCCCGGCCTCGCAAATGCCTATTATCTGAAAGGCGTGGTCATGCTTTATCAGAATGAATACAAATCCGCTCTGGAGGCATTCAATCAGGCCGAAATAAACGGTGTGCGCGGCTTCAAACTGCAGCATGCGATGGCCTATCTGGCGAACGACGATTACCGGAATGCACTCAAAACCGTCAAATCACAAACGCAAAGCGGTATGGCGGGCGCCGATATTGCCAATCGCCTGCCGGAATTATTATTGCCGCTCAGTCAGGGAAAACTTGACAAAAGCATCAAGCTCGCAAGCGTTATAAAGAAAGAAGCCTCCGCCAATAAAACACCATCCAGTACGACCTACGAAGGCTTATTCCTTTCACTCGAAAGCATCCGTCCAGGTCCCAAATTCCAGAGCGAGCTGCAATCCTATCTGGAAAAAAATATTGCTTCGCAAAAATCAAGCACGATTACCGACCGCCGTCAGTTGCAATTCAACCTGTCGGCAACGGCTTGGATGGCGGCACGAAACGGCAATCCCGTATTGGCGGGCAAGGCCCTCCAAGCGGCAAAAGCCAGCGACCTGAAATACATTCCGGATGCAAACACCGATATGCTGCTGATCGCCGAGGCCGAGATGGCAATCGCAGATCGCAACGGGGAAAAGGCGATTGACCTGCTGGCAAGCCGGGTGCAACAGA
>JAKQKT010000456.1 GCA_029560515.1 Pseudomonadota bacterium | reverse complement strand
CTTGCTGGTGGCAACGGCATTGACCTTGTTGTTCCTGCCGGCACTTTACGCCGCTTGGTTCAAGGTGCCTTCACCGGATATGAAGCAATACGGTTTGTAGGTTTTTGAACGGTTTTCGCGGCCGAGTCTGTCTGCCTGGCTCCCTCCCCCTTGTCACGGACAGACTCGGAACGCGTTTTTTTGTAGGAGCGCCTTCAGGCGCGATAAACCCCGCCAGATATGTCGCGCCTAAAGGACGCTCCTACGAAAGAGAGAATGGAATTTCATATGCAGCAAATCCAAATCACCGTGCAGGAAAACGACCAGATCGCTGCAACTTTCTTCCCTGCCAATGCCGGGAAAAAATTGAGCCGCAGCGTGATCGTCGGTCCTGCCGCTGCCGTATCGCAAACCTATTACACCGGCTTTTGCCAATATCTCGCTGAAGCGGGTTACGACGTGATGAGCTTCGATTTTCGTGGCGTCGGCAAATCGAAAACCAAGCATATCCGCGAGTATCGCGATATCGGTTTTCTTGCCTATGCCGAACATGATTATCCTGCGGCCGTGAATACGATGCTGGAAAAATTTCCGAACCAGAAGTTATTCATCGTCGGTCATAGTGTCGGTGGCTGGATGCCGGCCTTGACGAAAATCAGCAGCAAGATTGATGGATTGATTACCGTTGCCGCCTTATCCGGTTACTGGCGCTTGATGGCAAGGCCGGCGCGTTATCTGCATTTCATGGCCTGGTATTTGATTGCGCCGCTGACCATTAAACTCTATGGCTATTGGCCGGGTTGGGCCGGCATGAAAGCCGATACATCGGCCGCACTCGGATTGGATTTCGCGCATTGGGCAAAAAAACCGGGCTTCATTTTCGACGAGCCGCGCATCAATGCGACCGAACACGCCAATCGGTTTCTTGGCCATCTGCATTTATTCCAAATCGCCGATGACAGCTGGGGCACGCCGGCAGCGGTAAAGGCCGTTCATGATCGCTATCCGAATGCCAAAACCCGCGCAATTGAAGTCGTCGAGCCAAAAGAACACGGTATTCCATTTATTGGCCACTTCAATTTCTTCCGCAGTGCCCATCGCGATACCTTGTGGGCGCTGGCCCTGAAGCGCCTGAACGAGTTTGGTTGAATATCCGATTCCGCTGGCACCTGTCGCCCCTTCATGCTGAAATAGCGCCTGAAGCGGGGGTGCCGTCGCACTGGCTGAGAAATACCCTTTGAACCTGATCCGGTTAATGCCGGTGTAGGGAAGCTCGCAAGCCCGGCTCGATCAAGAGCTGCGCAGGCATCGCCGTTTCGATGACCACTCAAAGGACGATGCCATGAATGCTTTACCCAGCGAACTCTTGCGCCAGACGCAAGAACTTTCCGAATCCGTGACCAAGCCATTCACCGGCTCGAAGAAAATCTATGTGCAGGGGTCGCGTGACGATATCCGCGTACCGATGCGCGAAATCGAATTGACCGATACCCGCAAGATCGTCGGCGTCGAAAAAAATGCACCATTTTGTGTTTACGACAATTCCGGCCCTTACACCGATCCGAATGTGTCGATTGATCTGGCGCAGGGCTTGAGCCCGTTACGGGCGAAATGGATAGAAGAAAGAAACGATACCGAATTGCTGTCTGGCTTGAGTTCTGAATTTGGTCGCGCGCGTGAACACGACGCCAAATTGAATTCGGTGCGTTTCGGAAATCGTCCGATGCCGCGCAAGGCAAAAGCCGGCATGAATGTATCGCAAATGCATTACGCACGTCGCGGTATCATCACGCCGGAAATGGAATTCATCGCGATCCGCGAAAACCAGAATATCCAGGCGATCCGCGAAGCACATTTGTTGAAGCAGCATGCCGGCGAACATTTCGGCGCGAACTTGCCGAAACTGATTACGCCGGAATTCGTGCGTTCGGAAGTCGCCAGTGGTCGCGCGATCATTCCGGCCAATATCAATCACCCGGAAATCGAGCCGATGATCATCGGTCGTAATTTCCTGGTCAAGATCAACGCGAATATCGGTAACTCGGCCGTGAGTTCGGGTATTGCCGAAGAAGTCGAAAAACTGGTCTGGTCGATGCGTTGGGGCGGCGACACCGTGATGGATCTTTCCACCGGCAAGCACATCCATGAAACCCGCGAATGGATCATCCGCAATTCGCCGGTACCGATCGGTACCGTGCCGATTTACCAGGCGCTGGAAAAAGTCGATGGTCGCGCCGAAGAACTGACCTGGGAATTGTTCCGAGATACCTTGATCGAACAAGCCGAGCAGGGCGTCGATTACTTCACGATCCATGCCGGTGTATTGCTGCGTTACGTGCCGCTGACCGCGAAACGCGTTACAGGTATCGTATCGCGCGGTGGTTCGATCATGGCGAAATGGTGCCTGTCGCATCACAAGGAAAATTTCCTGTACACGCATTTCGAAGACATTTGCGAAATCATGAAAGCCTACGACGTCAGCTTCTCACTCGGTGATGGTTTGCGTCCGGGCTCGATTGCAGACGCCAACGATGCCGCGCAATTCGGCGAGCTGGAAACGCTGGGCGAGTTGACCAAGATCGCGTGGAAACACGATGTGCAAACCATGATCGAAGGCCCTGGCCATGTGCCGATGCAATTGATCAAGGAAAACATGGACAAGCAATTGCGTGAATGCGGCGAAGCGCCGTTCTATACGCTCGGCCCGTTAACGACAGACATTGCGCCCGGTTACGACCACATCACCAGCGCGATTGGTGCCGCGATGATCGGCTGGTACGGCACCGCGATGCTTTGCTACGTGACACCGAAAGAACATTTGGGCCTGCCGAACAAGAACGATGTGCGCGAAGGCCTGATGGCTTACAAAATCGCTGCGCATGCTGCTGATTTGGCGAAAGGCCACCCCGGCGCGCAGGCACGCGACAACGCCTTGTCGAAAGCGCGTTTCGAATTCCGCTGGGAAGATCAGTTCAATCTTGGTCTTGATCCGGACCGCGCCCGCGAATATCACGATGAAACCATGCCGAAAGAAGCGCATAAAGTCGCGCATTTCTGCTCGATGTGTGGTCCGCATTTCTGCTCGATGAAAATTACACAGGACGTTCGTGATTACGCCGATGCCCAGGATCTTGAAGCTGCCGAGGCGCTTGAAAAAGGCATGGCCGAAAAATCGAAAGAATTTCTGGCGCAGGGCGCGGAAGTTTACAAGCCCGAGTGAGAGCGGCCGGTATGACTTCGGTGGATTCAAAACGGCGGTGGATGTGTGCTGCACTCGCTGCCGGCGGCGCGATGTCGGCCATGCCCTCCCTGGCGAAATTGAATTTCGCCAGGGAGGGGTTTTCATGGGATTCGATTTTTGAACATTTGGGTCGGGAACAACGATCCTTGTTGCTGGACCCCTCGCGTGAAATCCAAATCCTGTATTCGCAAATTACTCGCGATGTCGAAGGCAGGGTAAAGCTTCATCATCATGCCTTCCATCACGCACCGAAGCGCTGGTTCTTTCCTGCCAGTACGATCAAGTTGCCTCTGGCGTTGCTGGCATGCGAAGAAGTGGCGAGAGTCGATGGCAATCTGGAAAGCGCCATCCTGTTGCGACAAGCGCCGGAAACCGGAATCTGGGATGAAAGCGAGCCACTGAGCGAATCGCTGCGTCGCAGCCTGCGCCGCACTTTTACCGTTAGCGACAATATTCCGTATAACCGTTTCTACGAATTGCTCGGGGCAGACAAAATCCATGCTCGTTTGAAGGCCTTGGGTTATCCGAATACGCGCGCGATTTCCCGTCTGGGTTCAAGAGACGTGAATGCCAATCTGAAAACCGGCTCGGCACAAATTATCGATGCCGATGGTAAACCCCTGGCAGGCTTTGGACCGAGAATTGCAAAGAAGCGTTCTTTTCCGTTTGGCCGTGCTTTGAAAGGAGACGGGTTTGCAGGCGATGATGGCGTTGTTGTAGCCGGGCCGCACGATTTTTCTTTCGGCAATTTCATGCCGCTGGCGGACTTGCACCAGATGCTGCTCGCATTCGTCTTTCCGGAAGCCGTGCACGAATCGCAACGCTGGAAAATTCCATTTGCTTGGCGCGAAGACATTCTGCGTGAAATGGGGCGTTATCCACGAGAGTCGGACGATCCGGTTTATACATCGCCGGAATATTACGATGCCTATGCAAAGTATTTTGTGCTGGGCGGCAGCATGGCAAATGCTCCCGAGGGATATCGTGCCTACGGAAAAATCGGCGAGGCTTACGGTTATCTGAGCGATTCGAGCTATCTGGTGGACAAGAGTACGGACAGCGAATGTTTTTTATCGGCCGTCATCCATTGCAATCCCGATGGTATCTACAACGATGACAAATACGATTACGAAGAAACCGGGTTGCCATTCCTCGCAGCATTGGGGAAAAGCGTACTGGCGTTTGAGTCATCACGGAATAAATAACTAGCCAATAAAAAAGGCCGCATTGCGGCCTTTTTTTCGGGTAATCAAAACAGGGGTTTGTCGGGTACCGAGTTATAGCGTTCAACCGCTTCGACAATCATTTCCTTTGCCTTGCCGGCATCGCCCCAACCATTGATCTTGACCCATTTGCCTTTTTCCAGATCCTTGTAGTGTTCAAAGAAATGGCCGATACGGGCCAAAGCCAATTCACCAAGATCATCTGCGTTGACAACATGGTCATAGCCAGGGAATACCTTGCTGACCGGAACGGCAATGATTTTCTCATCGCCGCCGGCTTCGTCGGTCATCAACAGCACGCCAACCGGACGCACGCGAATCACCGAGCCGGGAATCAGTGGCACCGGCATCACCACAAGTACGTCGGCCGGATCGCCATCGCCCGACAAGGTATGCGGGATATAGCCGTAGTTGCACGGGTAACGCATCGGGGTAGTCAGCACGCGATCGACGAAAATCGCACCGCTGGCTTTGTCTACTTCGTATTTGACCGGCTCGGAATCTTTCGGGATTTCGATAATGACGTTGACTTCATTCGGCACATCTTTGCCGGTCGGGACTAAATCTAGGGGCATCGGGTATTCCTGCTGTGTTTCAATGCGCGGAGGATACGGCAAAAGCGCCGAGCAATCACTCTTTCGCCTGACTGTGTTTTATGCATCAAACACCGCAAAAAGTTGCCATTTGCAAGGGCTTGATTGCTTTTGTTCACAAATCAAATACTTGGCCTGCCGGCTAATCAACGACAATCGAGAGCGGCCCGAACGGGACATTGAAGGCAGGGTGATCTTCGATGGTTCCATTTTTTACGAAAGCAGGCTAGATTGCTGACCGAGAAGGAGAAATTATGCGAACCGATGCAGTGCTAGACCCCGCGGCGATTGCTTTATTACGCTCTCTGGATGAGCAAAAACCGGGATCGTTTAGAGACTTCGTGCGCATGTTCGTGACGGAAGCACCCGAACGCGTAAAGAAAATTGAAGCGGCTTACAAAGCGGGCAATGCCAGTGACCTCAGCCAGCATGCCCATTATTTGCGTTCGGCCTGTCTTGCGCTGGGTGCCGGCCAATTGGCCGCGACCTGCCATGATCTGGAACATCTTGATCCGCAGTCTTTGACTGCCGGAAATACCGAATTGAATCTGGGTCCTTTGCATGCCCGTTTGCGCGAAGCCATGATTGCCTTGCTGGAGTTGGCGGAAGCAAGTTAGGACTGTATGCAGTCATTGGTGTAATCGTCGATGCAAAAAAAGCCCCGCAGCAGCGGGGCTTTTTTCATTCTTTCGTGCAATGCATCTTGAGTGATTTCAACACTTTCATCATCAGATCCTTATCCTGGCCTTCGGTCTGCAGATCGGAATTCTGGATGACAGCGACAAGACCTCCCGTTGCGATCGGACAACCAACGATATAGCGATCATAGCTATCGGTGTTTTTTTCGGTATGGATATAACGGCCGGACAATGTTTCGCCGTTATCCAGTTTTATTTCAATATCCTTGCCGGTCTTCGCATAACCGACGCCAACTTCTTCTTTCGTCATTTCCTTTTCGAGCAGCGGTATCAAGGCTGATCCATCCATTCCCTTGTAGAGTTGGACCAGGAACAAATCGCCGTTTGCCTGGGCGAGCAGCACTTGTTTAATTTCTTCGCTCAATACCGAAACGGTCGGGTTCATGGACGACGGATGCTCGAACGCGATGCCGTCAATCGTGAATATGCCTGTTGCTTTTTTCTCGAGCGAGACATTGATGTTGCCTTTCGCACTCTGGACTGTTTTCTGTTCGCCGATGTCAATTTCATAGGTTTTGCCATCCACTGTAAGGATGTAATTACCGGCAAAAGCCGCCTGCGCAAGACAGAAGGCAAGCAAGCCAAGTAGCCATTTGTTCATTCGGTTTCTCCGGGTGGATGTTTGAATTCAGGGTAACAAAAAAGCCCCACCAAAGCGGGGCTTTTTTCGAAACGGCAACAATCAGAGAACGGTCAGCATCGGTACCAGCAACAGAGCAACGATATTGATGATCTTGATCAGCGGGTTGATTGCCGGGCCGGCCGTATCCTTGTAGGGATCGCCGACGGTGTCGCCGGTAACGGCTGCCTTGTGGGCTTCCGAACCCTTGCCGCCGTGATGGCCTTCTTCGATGTATTTCTTGGCGTTATCCCAGGCACCACCACCGGTGCACATCGAGATCGCGACAAACAAGCCGGTCACGATCGTACCCATCAGCAAGCCGCCAAGGGCATCCGCACCGAGCGTCATCCCGACGATGACCGGAATGAACAATGGCAGCATGGACGGAATGATCATTTCGCGGATCGCCGCCTTGGTCAGCAAGTCCACGGCTTTGTCGTATTCCGGTTTACCGGTACCTTCCATGATGCCCTTGATTTCGCGGAACTGGCGGCGAACTTCTTCCACCACCGCACCGGCTGCGCGACCCACGGCTTGCATGGCGAATGCGCCAAACAAATACGGAATCATGCCGCCGATCATCAAGCCGATAATCACATCGGTATTATTGAGCGAGAAATCGACCGACTGGCCGGGAAACTTCTCGATCAGTTTGTGCGAGTAATCGGCAAACAGAACCAGTGCTGCGAGACCGGCAGAACCAATCGCATAACCCTTGGTCACCGCTTTCGTGGTATTGCCCACGGCATCGAGTGCATCGGTGATTTTACGGATATCGGGACCCAGCTCGCTCATTTCCGCGATACCGCCGGCGTTGTCCGTGATCGGACCGTAGGCATCGAGCGCCACGATTACACCGGCCATCGACAGCATGGCAGTAGCGGCAATCGCCACACCATACAATCCAGCCTGGTCATAGCTGCCCCAGATAGCGAGCGCCACGGCCAGCACGGGTGCTGCGGTGGATTTCATCGATACCGCCAAACCGGCAATCACATTGGTGCCGTGACCGGTTTCGGAGGCTTTTGCGACATCCTGCACGGGAGCATATTCAGTTGCGGTGTAGTACTCGGTAATCACGACCATGGCGGCCGTCAAGCCGAGGCCGATCAGGGTGCACCAGAAAAGCGGCATGCCCAGATCCTTGCCGAACAATTCATCGGTCACGAAATAGAACGCCACCGCAGCCAAGACACCGGATACCGCCAAACCACGATAAAGCGCATTCATGATCTTGCCGCCGTCGCGGACTTTCACGAAGAAGGTGCCAACGATCGAAGCAATGATCGACACCGAACCCAGCATCAACGGATACATCACGCCATTGGCGCCGTAGGTATTGAAAGCGATACCTGCCACCAACATCGCGGCAATAATGGTTACCGCGTAGGTTTCAAACAAGTCGGCGGCCATGCCGGCGCAATCGCCCACGTTGTCACCGACGTTGTCGGCGATCACGGCAGGATTGCGTGGATCATCTTCGGGAATGCCGGCTTCGACTTTACCGACCAGGTCGGCGCCCACGTCGGCGCCTTTTGTGAAGATACCGCCGCCGAGACGGGCGAAAATGGAAATCAGCGAGCTGCCGAAAGCCAGGCCAATCATCGGCTCAAGCGCGACTTTAAGCGATTCGGCGGTAATGCTGCCTTGCAGTACGTACATGAAGAAACCGACCACGCCGAGCAGGCCCAGACCGACGACCAGCATGCCGGTAATCGCACCGCCCTTGAAGCTCACGTTCAGTGCGGCATTCAGGTTTTGCGTCGCGGCTTGTGCGGTTCGCACATTGGCGCGTACCGAAACGAACATGCCGATAAAGCCGGCGGCGCCGGACAAGACCGCGCCGATCGCGAAGCCAACGGCCGTCAGCCAGTTGTGCAGGGCGAAACCGATTACGAAGAACAGCACCACGCCGACAATGGCGATCGTCATGTACTGACGACGCAAGTAAGCGCCCGCACCTTCCTGAATGGCCATGGCAATTTTCTGCATGCGCTCGTTTCCGGCCGGTTGCGCCAGTACCCAGCGGGTGGTGAAAATGCCATAAAGAATGGCAATAGCCGCACAGGCTAGCGCCAGCTCAAAACCGTATTGCTCAAACATGCCTCTTACTCCCCATAAGTTAAACACTAAGCAGTCAACAAAAAACGGCTGAACGCCGCTAACCCCGAGTATCGCAGAGGAAACGGGGTGAGCGCCAGCCGGCGCTGTGCTTATCGGGATGCAGGTTCTTTATTGCCTTGGCGAGGCTATCTTGTGCCTAGTCGGCGGCAGCCATGCTTTGCTGGAATTCCTGCGCAGTCGATATCTGCAAAGTCGGCTGTCCGTCGAAAAAACTGCCGTTCCGACTCGCTTTTACATACACGGTTTGTCCCGCAACAAGATCGATCCTGAAGACCTGCTTTGTGGAAGGATCGGCCATGTAGTAATAGGTACCAGGAGCAAGAGTTTGCTCGAATTTTTCGCCTTTCTTCAGTTTTACCAGTTCCTGGTTTTGACTGGTCAGGGAATATGCCCTCCCGCCATCATCGCTGGCACGGAAAAAAACGAGTTTTGCGGTGGCGTCGCCTCCGCTGGTCTGTCCCTGTGCTGAAAAACAGGCAAAGAACAGCAAGATGCCTACAAAGACGATGGCAGTCAGATGTTTCATGAGATTTCCCCGGAATACCTACGCCTCGAGTATTGCAATCAAATTAAGAGCTAAGGCTCAAAAGCGCGGAGCTGAGCATATACCGATAGCGGCAAGTTTCAAAAGGGGGAGGCGGCAATTTCAAATTGTTAAAAAATGTTACCGCCAAGCTATTGTTATTAAAACGGAATATAAAGATGAATTGATGCGGTTCAGGTGGCAATGCAGTCAGGGGTTTTCTTTTTTTATTCTCAGGGGTGGGGTCTATGCGAATTCATTTGCTCGGTTTGATGGCGACAAGTCTTTTAATAAGTACGCCCGGTTTCGCAAAAGGCGAGGCCGAATGGAAGGAAACCGCGAATGCTTACAAGAACAAGCATGCCGTGCCTGTAAAAACCATTGCAGTGGGGGCCGTCAATGTGGACGTCGGCGTTCATCTGGAAAGACTGACCCTGCTTAGTGGTGAGGGGCATACCGGTAAAAAGGTTTTTTCGGGACTGCTAGCCGGCGCCGCGACCATCGCTGGCGTGGGCGGAGGTGTGGATTTTGCGTCCCGCGAGCCGCTGGAAGAACACCTGACGCCGGAGGATGCAACTAAGATCGCCAGTGAAGTAGCCCAGGTCGTTTCGGAGCGGTTCAAGAAAATGGAAGGGTTCAAGGTGCTTGCGGGCGAAGAAGTCACCTCGGCGGCTTTTTATGCTGGTCTCGGCGGCAGCAATGAGCAGGATACCGGCAAGAAACGGGTACAAGATGGTCGATGGTCTCCCGAGTACTATTTCGGTTATTACTCAACGCCGGCCGGTGGTTATCGTTATCACCCCCTGTCCAAATTCAGTTTTGGTGACAAGACTTTTTCGCCCGTGATTCGTCAAAACCTGGCAGCTGATGCAACGGTCAGGGTCGATGTGTTTCTGGTGAATACCCGCAAGGATTTCCGCATTCAGGAAATGAATGTGAGCCTGAATGGATTGCAATGGGAAGGTCAGAAGAACGGTGACCTGCCGACCCTGATGTATGCATTGAACAATGCCGCTGAATTATCGGTGCCAGTGGAAAGCAAGAGCAAGGATAACTATGCCGCATGGCAGGCGATGAAGCCGCAGTTCGAAGCCAAGCTGGATGTCCTGGTTGCAAAAATTCAGACAACGCTGCCTCCGGTAGCGGCATCTGCGGCACCGGTAATGTCGGCAAGTCCCGATGTTGCACCGAAGCTTGAGCCAGCCACGCAGGCAGTAATGACGCCAACGACAACAAGCGCTGCGGCAACTCCTGTTGTCGACACGAATTCACCGCCTGAGCAAGCTGCAGAAACTCCCGTTCCAGAAATAAGTGGATCCGCGGACGACAAATAAAACCCGATCTGCAATAAAGAAAGCCCCATTGCCGGGGCTTTTTTTACGTATATTTTTTCAGATAGGCAGGTAGTCCGTTTTTACCGTAAGGCAAGTGCGCCTCACCCAGAATCAATGGCGCAAGATAATTCCGGCAGTCTGCGGTGATGCCATAGCCGTCTTTGCGGATGTAACTGGCGGGCATTTTCTTTTCGTGATTGGCAATTTTTTCCAGCGATGCAGCTTCGATTTTCCAGCGGTAAGGTTTGTTGGAGACGCGCTTGATCACCGGCATGACGCCGTTCATTCCTTTTAGTGCGTATTCCACTGCCGCCTTGCCGACGGCGAGGGCATGCTCGAGATCTGTCTTCGATGCCAGGTGCCGAGCCGAGCGTTGCAAATAATCCGGTACGGTCCAGTGGACTTTCATGGATAATTTATCCTTGACCAATCCTGCAATCAGCGGACCTGCACCGCCAAGTTGTGAATGCCCGAACGCATCCTTGCTGCCTTCTGTTTCGGCAAGGAATTTTCCGTCCGCATTGCGAACCCCTTCGGACACCACCACGACGCAATAGCCAATGCGATTGACCGTGGCTTCGACCGCCTGCAAAAACCTGGCTTCATCGAAAGCGATTTCCGGAAACAAGATGATATGCGGCGCGTCATTTTTGCCACGGTCAATC
>JAKQKT010000451.1 GCA_029560515.1 Pseudomonadota bacterium | reverse complement strand
GTAGTGTCGGAAATACGGGATGTCGTAAACTTTGCCGCATTCATTCAAGCAGGGTACCTACATGCAATATCACTATCGTCGCGGCGAACAGCAAGTCGGTCCATTGTCACTGGATGCGGTCATCGCAGCAGCGCGTTCCGGCGGTATCGGTCCGGATGATCTCGTCTGGGCCGAAGGATGGAACACATGGCGGGCGGCTCACACTGTTCCCGGCCTGTTTCCGAGCATCCCGCGAGTTCCAGCAAGATCCTTGGGCGAGGATGCCAATATGCGCATGTTGCTGCCGGTCGGACGATCTTTCTGGGCGATAGCTGCCGGTTATTTGGGTCTGCTTTCCATTTTATTGGTATTTGCGCCTTTCGCTTTGATCACCGGCATTCTGGCGATTCTCGACATCAGGAAAAATCCCGAAAAACACGGTATGGGGCGAGCCATATTCGGCGTCGCCATGGGAACGTTTTTCAGTCTGCTTTTGCTATTCACGCTTTTGAACAGACATTGATTGTCACGAAAAATCGATTGCATTTTTTGAGGGAAACTCTTCCGGCATAATCTAGCCGCAAGATGTGTATCCCTTGGAAAAAGACCAATCGAAATTCCAGAGCTTATTTGCTCGGTTCTGTATTTCCTGTCGCATGCCAAAGCAAATCGGATAACTCATGCGCTTCCTTGCGATCCTGGTCGTTTCTCAATGCAATGGACAGTTCGCCGCCATTGGTTAACAGACGCAGCATGGTTTCCATTCCCTGGTTGTTCCGGGCAATTGGAAATACACAGACAATATTACGTAACAACAATGTGTGGCCTGCTACCGCGTGAGCAATGGTCATGATGTTCCCCTGTAGGAAATGACAGGCTGGGCCCGATTTCAGCTTACGTCAAGCAATTATTGATTGTCGTCCGCAAGCGGTTCTCCTGCACCGTGAGAGGCCGCTTGCGGGCGATGATTACAATTCAGATAAATGTACCAACAACCCATGCAGGCTCTTCATATCCTGCGAATTATGTTGAATCACCCGTCGAAAATCTCTCGCCGATTCGCCGCGTAAATAATCCCGCCACGCTCGTGGCGCTTCTGATCCCGGCAAATCATCTTCGCGAACTACGCCTAACGCATTTCTTTCGATAGTCGAGAGTTTGCAGTTTTCCCATACACCTCGATAGAACCGGCGGGTAGGGAAGAGCAAATCCAGATGCCGCAACCCGGTAATTGGATCGGGCAATCGCGCAAGTCGATACCGCGTTTTCAATAATGGCGAGTCATAACAGCGGCCGTTGTAACTCACGAGCACGGTTTCCGGCTGTAGCCAGGTGGCGAATTCTTTGAGCATCGCAAGCTCGCCACCCATCGTGGTCAAATACAATTGCCGCACGCGCAGTTGCCCGTTCAACCAATCGGCCGCACCGATCATGAAAGCCCGCGTACCGGTGCCGCCGGAAAGCCCTGTGGTTTCGGTATCGAAATACAGGCAATGCTCGTGTGAGATCAAACCGAATTTCGCGAATTCAGCATTGATGATACTGGGCGAATCAGCACAGCCGAAAAATTCTTCCAGATACAAAACGCCGGGCGAAATTTCGGTTCCCGGCAAAACACGATCCTGTGAATAAGAACGCTTCTGCAAAGCCATGCGCATGCCTAGAAGTTTTCGCAAATCATCTGGCGCGACAGGCCGTTCCGCAGGCGTGGCAGCGACAACGCCAGCCTGCTTTCGCAATGTTCTCAATTGATTGAGCAGAGCGCTCATTGATTCACCAATAAAGCCAATACTTTCGCGGTCAAATACTTGGGCGATTCAATCAGGTTTTCATCTGCGGCCAATACCGGGCCAACGCAGGCGGGACACCCACTTTTGCAGTCGCATTCGTTCACCAATTCCTGCGCGCGTTTCAACAATTCCGCTTGCCGCTTCCACAACGGCTCGCTCAATCCGACACCGCCGGGATAGTTGTCGTATAAATACACGGTCGGGATGAACCGTTCCGCACGATTGACATCGGAAATATTGCCATCATCACTACGCAATTGCCCGCGACCACGGCCATCGCTGACTGCGAACCACGCGCCATCGCCGCTACCCACGGCTTTCTGCAGATCCCGGGCTTCGGCCATTACTGCAACTGTAGCTACCACATGCAAGGCATAAGCCGCGCCGAGAAAACCATCGAGTGCGGCTTGTCGCGAATCAAATGCTGCATCGAGAACCGATTGTGGTAATTGCCACCATGCCGCCGTTGTATGCAATTCCTGGTCCGGCAAATTCACCGGGCCGTAGCCGATGTTTTCGTGCGTGTAGTAGCGAATCTTCTTGTATCCGGAAACCCGCCGCACCACATGCACTTCCCCGTGATGCGCGTTACCCTTGCCGGCATTTACGCCATCAAAACGTTCGAGTACCTTTAGTTTCGTGTAATCAATCGCGTCGGTGTAGTAATCGACATGGGTGCGGGTCACGTAAGCCTTGCGACCTTCCCAGTCGAGTTTTTCTACCTGATAGGGGGTCGATTGAATCATATGGATCGCGCCTTCGTACAAGGTCAATGGAGCTGATGAAAAATCGACTTCAGCAATAATCGTCTGTCGCCCATCGGTGCGGTTCACAACCACGAAATTCCCGTCGGCGACCGAACGCAGACTCACCGCGTTGGCAGGATACGAATCGGCGATCCATTCCCAGCGTTCGCCTTCCTGATGCAACACGCCGCTTTCGCCCAATACTTCGAGGTAAGGCGCGGCATCAATCGGTCCGAACCGCTCGCCGGATAAGAACGGCAATTCGAAAGCCGCGCAACGAATATGATCGAGCAAAATCAAGGCTTGATCGGAATGGATGCGCGCATGTTCCGGCGAGGCATCGGAAAAAAACTCCGGATGTCGAATCAGGTATTGATCGAGCGGATCACTACTCGCGACCAACACGCCGAGCGATGCCTGCTGTCGCCGACCGGCTCGTCCAATACGTTGCCAGGTCGCGGCGACCGAGCCGGGGTAGCCATTCAATACCACGACATCAAGACTGCCGATATCCACGCCCAGTTCGAGTGCCGAGGTACTGACGATGCCATCGATATTGCCATCACGCATGGCTTTCTCGGCTTCGCGGCGTTCGGTCGGCAAATAACCGCCGCGATAAGCACGAATGCGCGCAGGCTTGCGCGGATCGTTGTCGAAAACATCCTTCAGATATTTCGTCAGCACTTCCACCATCGTGCGCGATTGTGCGAATACCAAGGTTTTCAATCCCGCGCGAATCGCCAAGCGTGCGATGCGATTGCTTTGCGAACGTGCCGATGCCCGCAAACCCAAATCCGGATTCACCACTGGCGGGTTCCACAACAATACCTGCTTGTCGCCGGTTGGCGCGCCGCTTTCGGTAATCGCGGTGACTTCATGTTCGATCAGCGCCTCGGCATGCGCTTTCGGGTTGCCAATCGTGGCCGAGCACAAAATAAATTGCGGGTTCGATCCGTAAAACGCACATACGCGTTTCAAGCGCCTTAGCACATTGGCTACGTGCGAGCCGAATACGCCGCGATAGGTATGGATTTCATCGATCACCACGTATTGCAGATTCTCGAAGAACTGCGCCCACTTCGTGTGGTGCGGCAAGATCGCCTGATGCAGCATGTCCGGATTGCTCACCACGATATCGCCATGTAGTCGCACTGCCGCCCGCGCATCGCCGGGCGTATCGCCATCAAAGGTAAATGCTTTCACGCCCAGTTGTCCGGCGCGATTCAATTCCAGCAATTCCGCGACCTGGTCCTGCGCCAATGCCTTGGTAGGAAACAGATACAAGGCCTTGGCCTGTTTCTTCATCGCACCTGCAACCACGGGCAACGTATAGCAAAGACTTTTCCCCGATGCAGTCGGCGTTACGACGACAACATGATCACCTTTTTGCACGGCATGCCAAGCCTCGGCCTGATGACTGTAAAGGCGTTCTACACCGCGTGTCCGTAAGGCAGCAGCAAGAGCGGCCGGCAAATCCTGTGGAAGTTCGGCATAGCGGCCTTCATGCCCAGGCAAAAATATCGAACCGGTAATGCGATCGGAATATTTACGTTGAAGTCGATTCGACAAACCCGGCATATTGCGCTCGGCCAAGGGCAAAGCGGGCGGGAGATTCTGGAAAACCAGAGCTGGCTGGGTGCTCATGCATGCTTCCTTGCAAATTAAAGCATCCTTGTAGAGCAGGGCCGTCTCAGTAAGTGAGATTGATCAAATTCATTGCACAAAAAAATACCCCG
>JAKQKT010000483.1 GCA_029560515.1 Pseudomonadota bacterium | reverse complement strand
CGGCTTGAAACCAGTGCCACGATAGCCAAACACAAGCTCAAGGTAGCGCAGAGGATTCTTCGGCGACATGTCGGCAAAACCGCTCAAGCGCGCTGTCAGAAAGTAGGTCTGCCCTTCGTAGCTATCGATGAAGTTCGCACTGCCACCTGCGCCCTTGGGCACGTACCGCATCCGGTAGGAAAATTTCCGATCCAAATCTGGGTGCAGTGCTACCGCACTGCCCATGATGATGCCCACCGCATCCGCCACCAGATCTTCGCGGCTAAAGCCGTAAGTCTTCTTGGAATAGCCATCGAACATTTCGATCAAAAGTGCAGTCGCGGCGTTCGCCGCGGCCGAGGTCAAGACCGATTCCGTTTTGGAATATCCGCCCCACAACAGGGCGTCATTGACCAGTCGCGTACCGATATAAAAGGTGTAGGCATGGCTGAGCTTATCCACTCCGCCGGTGTACGTTTCACGGCCAAAACCGCCTTCCTGAACACGCGTAATTCTTGTGTTAAAGCCGCGCTTCCACCACTGAAACGCGCCAGTGGCTAGAACCGCGCCCATGGCGCTACCAACGATTGCGGTTCGGCACTGCTCAATCGGTCCAAACGGCAGGCGAAAAAATTCCTGACATCGCTTACTGCGCGCGGCATTGTCGATCGTCGCCTCGGTCACCGGAGAAGCCACGACCGGCACATTTGCAGCCACTAAAAATTCCCGAAACGGCTGAGCATCCGTCGCAGGCACCGAGGTGGTCGCCTCAAAAGAAATTAATGGCTCCGGCGCCATGTTTGCTTCATTGCTTGCACCAGAACCAGACACAATCAACTGATCCGAAATCGCCTCTTCCGCGAGCGCGCTCTGCGCAAAGATAACGGTGCCGAACAGTGCGGACGCCACCGTCAAGCGAATTGATCTACGAAGGAAACATGCATGTCGTTGCATTGGAGACTTTCGATCAGAGGGGATTGAAACGGCGCTCAGCCGCTTCGTGAGCCAGACGCAGATGGAAACTATTTGTTCGACTGTTCGTCGTTGGCAGCCGCTATTGCGACCGGCGTAATGGGGCGTTTGCTCAAGGCGTGCCAAACCCAGACCGCATATCCAGACGCGAGATACGTGACAAATACCGCAAAGATGACAGTGGGTGGATGCATCAACAGAACGCCGAAACCTACGGCCAGCATGGCGATCGCGGTAAAGGAGATGGCACGTCGGCCCATGGATTTGAAGCTGAAAAACTTCGCGGTGGTGACCATCGAAATCCCCGCGACCAAGGTCACCGCG
>JAKQKT010000433.1 GCA_029560515.1 Pseudomonadota bacterium | reverse complement strand
CACCATCTCGCTCGAATAGGCATCGGAATAAATGATTTTCGGAATCTTGTAATCACCGGCTTCATTCTTCGCAGTCAACCAGCCGATGGTTTCCTTGGTGTTCATCGCCGAGTTCCAACTCATGTTCGCCATGAACATCATCAGCACATCGATCGGATATGGGTTGGCATCGTGCGCATTGCGAATCACGGTATGCATCATGCCGTGCGCCGCCAGCGGATAGGCCCAGGAATAGGCGTGATCGATCCGTCTTGGATTACCTTCGGCATCGACAACCAAATCTTCCGGCCCGTGCACAAAACCCAATGGCGGGGCATCGAGTTTGCCATCAGCACCGATATTTTTCCCGGGACGATTCGCCGGTGGAATCGGACGTGGAAACGGCGGTTGATAACGGAACGAACCTGGCGTGTCGATAGCGCCCAATAACATTTGTAAAACGTGCAGCGCACGGCAAGTGTGGAAACCATTGCTATGTGCAGAGATGCCACGCATGGCATGCATCGCAACCGGGCGACCAATCATTTCCGCATGTTCCTTGCCATGAACATCGGTCCACGCAATAGGCAAGGAAAAATTGGATTTGAAGGCGGCTTCGGCCAGTTCTTTTGCGATGCGCCTGATGGTAGCTACCGGAATGCCACAGCGTTCGCTGACGTTTTCCGGCGAGTACTGTTCGTCCAGATAGCGAGCAGCCAGCAAATTGAAGACAGGAGTTGCCTTTCGGCCATCCGGCAAAACATAGTCGCCGATAATGCGCGGAGAGATATTCGTTGCATCAGCCAATGCAAAGCTATCTCTAGTTGCACATAACACGCGTCCATCTTGATCACGCACAAACAAACCATCATCATCCGTACCCGGATTTTGAATCACCAGATAATGCGCGTTGGTATAGCGCACCAGATAATCCAGATCGACCCAATCGTTTTTCAGACATTCGTGAATCAGCGCGAACGCGAACAAACCATCGGTGCCGGGACGAATGCCAATCCATTCATCGGCGACCGCACCGTAACCGGTACGCACTGGATTGACCGCGATGATTTTCGCGCCGCGTGCCTTGAGTTTTCGAAGTCCGAGTTTGATCGGATTGGAATCATGGTCTTCGGCAACGCCCCAGAGCATGAAAATTTGCGCGTGATCCCAGTCGGGTTCGCCGAATTCCCAGAAGCTGCCACCCAGCGTGTACAGGCCGCCGGCTGCCATATTGACCGAACAAAAACCGCCGTGCGCGGCGTAGTTCACGGTGCCGTATTGCTGCGCCCACCAACCGGTCAATGCCTGTGATTGATCGCGGCCCGTAAAAAATGCCAAGCGGTTTGGATCTTTCGCCCGTGCATCACCGAGCCAGGTGGTCGCGAGCGAAAGGGCTTCTTCCCACTCGATTTCCTTGAAATCTCCTGCGCCGCGTTCACCGACACGCAACAAGGGTTTGCGAAGTCGGGCAGGGGAATAATGCTGCATGATGCCGGCCGAACCTTTCGCGCACAGTACGCCGCGATTGACCGGGTGATCCGGATTGCCTTCGATATAACGGACTTGCCCGTCCTTGATATGGACATTGATCCCGCAGCGGCAAGCGC
>JAKQKT010000429.1 GCA_029560515.1 Pseudomonadota bacterium | reverse complement strand
GCAATTTCGGTGTCCGGTTCTTTCTTCGCGTCCCACTGTGCAATCGCTTCGATGGATTCTTTCGTGACCGAAACACCGTCTTCGCAACGAAGCAGGTTTTCGACCAGAATCTTGATGGAATAGGGCAGGCGGGCCAGATTGTACTGCTGGCCTAATTTCGCTAGCGAATAGATGGTGTAGGACTTGCCGTTAACGCTGAGTTGATCGCGTGTGGCGAAGGAGTCGGACATGAAAGGCTCCTGAAAGGGATTGGCTGAAGTATTTGGCTGAAATCAAACGGAAAGCTCGCGTTTGAACAGCGATATTATGCCCGAAATCTGTCTCTTTTGCCTTAGCTGAAGCGCACTTTTTTGAAGTTTTTACTGCAATTCGCACTCGCTTCAACGCTGTTCGCAGATTTTCGGGATGGTATCCTTTGTGCATTCCTTCGTTCGCATAACGCCCAATGTCGTCAAAACTTCCGCTCAGTGGTGTCGTCATCACAAAAAATGAAGCAGATCGCATCGTCAGGTGCGTGAAATCCTTGCTGAAGATTTGTCGGGAAGTGATCGTGCTCGATTCCGGTTCCAGCGATGACACAGTCCGTCTGGCCCGTGAAGCCGGTGCCCGGGTCGAGCATCAGGACTGGCTTGGCTTCTCGGCACAAAAAAATGCGGTGATTTCATTGGCGAGCCAGCCCTGGGTGTTCCTGCTGGACGCCGATGAGTGGTGCGAAGATGCCGATATCGCTGCAATCGAGACTCTGATGGCATCGAGTCAATTTGAGAGTGCCGATGTCTGGAATTGCCAGCGCCAAACTTATTTTCTGGGTAAATCACTCTCGTTTGGCGGCCGCGAAAAAGAACCAGTTGAACGGATATTCCGCAACAGCCTCAGATACCAGCCGGCGCAGGTGCATGAAAAGCTGGACCTGAGCAATCGTATCGTCAAAGCGGCAAATATCAGGATTCAACACGATACGGCGCGGAGTTATGGCGAATATTCCAGCAAGCTGGATTCTTATGCCGCATTGTTTGCAGAGCAAAAAGCCGTCAAAGCCAAAAAGACCTATGCTGGTCAGGCCGGTATTCATGCTTTTTTCTATTTGTTGAAGAACTATGTTTTTCGCGGCGGCTTTCTTGACGGGAAACAGGGTTTTTACTATCACTGGCTGCACGCACGTTATGTCTGGATGAAATACAGGCTATTGGCTGATCTGGCCCACAAAAACAATCATTAGGAACTCTTATGTGGTATCTGATTATCGGCACCGATGTGGAAAACTCGCTGGAAAATCGTATGGTGGCGAGGCCTGCGCATTTGGCGCGCCTACAGGCACTGGCCGAATCCGGACGCCTTAAAATCGCAGGACCTTTGCCGGCAATTGATTCGGAAAATCCGGGGCAGGCCGGATTTACCGGTAGCGTGATGATTGCTTCCTTTGAAAATCTCCAGCAAGCACAGGCCTGGGCGCTTGAAGATCCGTATCTTGAGGCCGGCGTTTACGCCAAAGTGGAAGTCAGGCCCTTCAAGCTGGTGCTGCCATGAGTGATCGAGTCGAAAAAATACGCTTGGCGATCGAAGCGGCATTGAAACCGGCGAGTCTGGAAATTGTCGACCAAAGTCATCGCCATGCCGGACATGCCGGCGCCCGCGATGGCCGCGGTCATTTTGATGTCCGTATCGTCAGTGATGCCTTCAAAGGCAAGCTGCCGCTGGCACGTCACCGACTGGTATTTGCAGCCGTCGGCAATCTGATGGAAACCGATATCCACGCCTTATCCATCAAGGCCCTCAGTACTGATGAAGCAAGCTAATCATTAAGCGCTGATACTGGGCTTTGACGCTGCTATACTCACAACCGGTCGCCGCGAAATAGCTGTTAGTTCGCATGAACTAAATATCATAAGCTATTGAAATCGTGGTTCTTTTATTTTCAGCTGGGGCTAGCTCCAGTGCCGGTTTTGTGCCGGATAACCTGACAGTGTTTAAAAATGCGCCTTTCCACCATCAAGCTCTCCGGCTTCAAGTCTTTCGTCGACCCCACCGTTATGCATTTACCCACCAATATGACCGGTGTGGTGGGGCCCAATGGCTGCGGCAAGTCCAATATCATCGATGCCATTCGGTGGGTAATGGGCGAAAGTTCGGCCAGCCGCTTGCGTGGTGATTCCCTGACCGACGTGATTTTTTCCGGCTCATCCACCCGCAAGCCGGTCAGTCAGGCGATTGTGGAGCTCATTTTCGATAACTCCGAGGGTAGCGTTGGTGGCGAATATGCGCGTTATGCCGAAATTTCGGTCAAGCGCAGCGTCAGTCGCGATGGACAGTCCAATTATTACCTCAATGGTGCCCGCTGCCGTCGGCGCGATATCACCGATCTGTTCCTGGGTACCGGTCTGGGAGCACGCAGTTATTCGATCATCGAACAAGGCATGATCAGCCAGATCATCGAGGCCAAACCCGAAGATCTGCGTGTGTATCTGGAAGAAGCCGCCGGTATTTCGAAATACAAGGAACGGCGCAAGGAAACCGAAGCACGCATCAAGTCGACCCGCGAGAATCTTGATCGTCTTAACGATTTGCGGGAAGAAATCGACAAGCAGCTCGAGCATCTGAAACGTCAATCCCGCGCTGCGGAACAGTATCAAACCTTGCAAGTGGATCGTCGCGAAAAAGACGCACAGGTCAAAGCGCTTGAATATCGTCGCCTTGATACCGAATCAAGCGCATTGCGTGAATCGCTCACGACCGATGAAGTGAAACTGCAGGAAATCCTCGCCGCCCAGCGCAGTGCGGAAGCGCAAATTGAAACCTGCCGCAGCCAACACACCGAAGCCAGTGAAAAGCTGGGCAAGGTGCAGGCCGAAGGTTATCGAATCAGTGGCGAATTGGCTCGTATCGAACAGCAAATCCAGCATCAGCATGAGCTGATGCAGCGTCTGGCAACGGCGAAAATCGAAGCGCAAACGGCGTTCGCGCAATTGGGCGAACACATCACTGGCGATGAAGCGCAAATGAGCGAGCTTCAAATCGCGACGGCTGAAGCGGAACCCAAACTCGAGGCCTTGAAGGACGAGGATTCTGGCCGCCAGGAAGCGCTTCGCAATGCCGAACAGGCCTTGCAGGATTGGCAAACGCGCTGGGATGCTTACGCCCGCAATCACTCCGAAGCCGCACGCTGGGCCGATGTTGAACGCACCAAGATCGAATATCTCGAAAAACAAACGCTGGATGCGGCCAAACGCAACGAGATCCTGTCCAATGAACGCGTTGGTCTGGATACCGATGCCATTTTGTCGGCACTCGCCAGCATGACGGCCGAGCACGACACGAAGAAAGCCAGCCTCGACGAATTGTCGGAGCAACTGGAAACCCGCAAAGCCAATCTGCAAACGCTGCAGGAACAGCAACGCGCCGGTCAGAACGAATTGTCGGAAACCCGCAAACAAATTCAGACAGCGCGTGGCCGTTTGGCATCGCTCGAAGCATTGCAGCATGCTGCCTTGGGCCAGGAAAAAAATATCGCGCTCGATTGGCTGAAGGCTCAGGACATTCATGGCAACACGCGTCTCGGCGAAGCTTTGACGGTGGATACCGGTTGGGAAACGGCTGTTGAAACCGTGCTTGGAAGTCTGTTGGAAGCCGTGACTGTCGATTCGCCGGAACAGTGGCTGGAAGCCTTGTCGAGTCTGTCTCAGGGTCGCGTCGCACTGATCTCGTCGGAACAAAATAATGATGCTGTTGCCGCCAATTCACTGGCTGCAAAAGTGCAGGGCCCGGCGGCGGTAAAACGCCTGTTGGCCAATATTCTCGTCGCCGAAAATGCCGATGCGGCGAAACGCATGCTTTCCTCGTTGCAAGAGGGGCAGGCAGTTATTACCCAAAGCGGTGAATGGCTGGGACAAGGCTGGGTAAGAGTCACCCGCAGTGGTGAAGCGCAACAAGGCGCGCTCGCCCGTGAAAACGAAATCAAGCAATTGCGTGCCGAAATCGAAAGCCTGACCCGGAAAGAGCAGCTTGGTAACGAGGCGCTGACATCGATGCGCGACAAATTGCTGGAAGCCGAGCAGCTACGCGAAGATGCACAACGCAGCCTCTACTTGAGCCACCGCAGTGTTTCCGAATTGGCCGGCTCATTGCAGGGACAGAAAAGTCGTCTTGATTCTGCGCAGGCACGTGTCGCCCGCATTGACGCCGAGATTACACAACTCACACAAACGCTGGAAGAGTCGCAAACGCAAGTGCGTGAAGCGCGTACACGACTCGAAAAAGCGATGGGTTCGATGGGAGATCTGGAAGCCGAACGTCTGCGTCTGGATACGGAGCGCCGCGATCTGACGCTTGCACGCGACAATGCGCGCAATATCGCCCGCGAATCCCGCGAACAAGCGCATCAACTGGCACTCAGTCTTGAATCGCAACGCACGAAAGTAAATGGCCTGATGCAATCACTGGCCCGCATGGGTAGTCAGCGGGCACAACTTGAAATTCGATTGTCCGAATTGACCGCACAATTGGCCGAAGGCGATGCACCGGTATTGAAACTGCAAGCCGAACGCCAGGCGGTTCTGGATCAGCGTGTCATCGTCGAGAAAGATCTCGCTGCCGCCCGCTCGGCGCTGGATGGCATCGAAAATGAAATGCGCAAATACGAACAGACCCGTCAACAGTCCGATCAGCTGGCTCTCGCGCAGCGTGAAGCGATCAACAAGCGCCGTCTGGCCGAACAGGCTTTCGTACTGAAATCCGAACAATTGTCCGAAGCCATTGCTGCGGCCGGCCTGGAGCTCGATGCCGTACTACAAACGTTGACGGAAAATCTTGATCTTGAAGTGCTTCAGAAGAACCTCGTTGACATCGACAACAAGATGCGTCGCCTTGAACCGGTCAATCTGGCGGCGATTTCCGAATATCAGGAGCAAAGCACCCGTAAAACCTATCTTGATAGCCAGAACGAAGATCTGGTCAGTGCACTGACGACGCTCGAGGATGCCATCAAGAAAATTGATCGCGAAACCCGTGGCCGTTTCAAGGAAACCTTTGATCGCGTCAATTCGGGCGTGCAGGAACTTTACCCGCGCTTGTTCGGCGGTGGTCATGCGTATCTGGAACTGACCGGCGAAGATTTGCTGGATACCGGTGTTTCGATCATGGCGCGTCCGCCCGGCAAGCGGGTGTCGAATATCTCGCTTCTGTCCGGTGGTGAAAAAGCATTGACGGCGGTTGCACTCGTGTTTGCGATCTTCCGTTTGAATCCGGCACCGTTCTGTCTGCTGGACGAAGTCGATGCTCCGCTCGATGAAGCGAACGTCGGCCGTTTCTCCGCGATGGTGCGCGAAATGAGCGAGAAGGTTCAGTTCCTGTTCGTTACCCATAACAAGGCCACGATGGAAGCTGCCAGCCAGTTGAGCGGCGTTACCATGCGCGAGCCTGGCGTCAGTCGTCTGGTGTCGGTGGATCTGGATGAAGCATCGCGCTTGGTCGGCGCAGCCTAAGGAGAAGAATTGAATGGATGGATTGAGCGATACCGCACTGCTTCGAATCGGCATTGCCGTTGCCTTCGTTATTCTTGTCGCCGTGATCTTGTTCAGTAGCCGGAAAAAACCGGAGCAAGGCGTTCGCACCAGTTTGCAGGATGATGGCGCTTCGAAACGCATGGAGCCGACATTGAAAGATTTGCTTGAAGCGGAAGAAAGCGGGGAAACCCTCTCCGGCGAACACGCCAATGACGATAGCGAAAAGGAAAAGTCCGGCTATCTCGATGTTGGCGCAAGACCTCACAAGGACTTCGACAAGGTCGTCAGCCTTCTACTCGCCGCACGTGCCGGTCAAACCCTGCAAGGCCCTGATCTGGTCGTTGCCGCGGAAAAGGCCGGATTGATCTATGGTCATCGGAATATTTTCCACCGCATGGTGGACAAGAGCCACGAACAAGGCCCCATTTTCAGCGTCGCCAATTTGGTGCAGCCCGGTATTTTCGATTTGCGCACGATAAAAGAACTCAAGACACCGGGTATCCACTTCTTCATTACCCTGCCGGGTCCCACCAGCGCGCTGGACGCGTGGGATGCCATGTTGCCGACCGCGCAACGCATGGCGGAATTGCTGGATGCCGTTGTGCTCGACGACCAGCGTAACGCACTCGGCCGTCAACGCATTTCCCATATCCGCGAAGAATTGCGTACCTACGACCGTCAACGCGAAAAACTGAATATCAAACCAGGTCGTTGATCCATGGCTGCTTCGGAGCGAATACTTCAATTACGGAAACTGATTGAAGATGCGAACTATCAGTACCACGTGCTCGACGAGCCGCAGATCCCCGATCTCGAATACGATTTGCTGGTCCGAGAGCTTGAAGCGCTTGAGAAACAACACCCCGAACTCGTTACGTCCGATTCGCCAACCCAACGTGTAGGCGCGGCACCGCTGCGGGAATTCTCGCAGGTGCAACATGAAGTTCCAATGTTGTCGCTGAACAATGCTTTCAGCGACGATGAAATTTTTGACTTCGTAAAACGCATAAACGACACCCTGAGTATCGAAGCGCCTTCCTTTTCCGTCGAACCGAAGCTGGATGGCTTGGCGATAAGTCTGCGATACGAAAACGGCGTTTTCGTGCAAGGCGCCACACGCGGTGATGGTACAACCGGCGAGGATGTCACGGTCAATTTGCGCACCATCAAGGCGATTCCTTTGCGTCTGCGTGGGTCGGCACCCGAAGTTCTGGAAGTGCGCGGCGAAGTGTTCATGCCTCGTGCCGAGTTCGAAGCATTCAACGAA
>JAKQKT010000412.1 GCA_029560515.1 Pseudomonadota bacterium | reverse complement strand
GTGGTGCCGATACCAAAGGCCAGGGCACCGAATGCGCCGTGTGTCGAAGTGTGGCTATCACCGCAAACAATCGTCATGCCCGGTTGCGTTGCACCAAGCTCCGGACCCATCACATGCACTATGCCGCGATGTTCGCTGCTCCAGCCATGCAATTGCACGCCGAACTGCATGCAGTTGCGTTCCAGTTGCGAGACTTGTTCGGCGGCTTCCGCGGTGAAATAGACTTGCTGGCCAAGATCATCGGCAGCGGTTGTCGGCGTGGAATGGTCCAGGGTTGCCAACACGCGTTCCGGATGGCGCAGTTTCAAGCCACGGTTGCGCAATTCGGTAAAGGCTTGCGGCGAAGTAACTTCGTGGATCAGATGTAAATCGACATACAGGATGCCAGGCATGGATTCTGTTTCTGCCTGGACCTGATGCGCATCCCAGATTTTATCGAGCAGGGTGCGAGCGGACGTACTCATTACGCGGCCTCCATTTCAGCGGCGTTGCTTGTCACTGATTGATTTACTTTCGTCAGCCACGACCATTGGTCGGCCGTGCTGCCATCGAATAGACCGAAGAAGGCTTTTTGCAGCGCTTTTGTCACTGGCCCGGGTGTTCCGGTGCCGACGGTTTTTCTATCAACAGAACGCACCGGTGTTATTTCTGCTGCCGTGCCGGTCATGAAAACTTCATCGGCGAAGTAGAGCATTTCGCGTGGAAGCGCTTGTTCAACGACTTCGTAGCCCAGAGTTTTCGCCAAAGTGAAAACAGTGTCGCGTGTGATGCCGCACAGGATGCTGGCCCCCGCTGATGGCGTATAGATCTTGCCTTTGCTAACGATGAAAATATTTTCACCGGCACCTTCGCTCAACAAACCACCGGGTGCCAATGCGATGCCTTCGACAAAGCCGCCTCGTACGGCTTCCTGTGCGATTAACTGACTCGACAAATAATTTCCGCCGGCTTTGGCGCCGGTTGGGTAGGTATTCGGTGCGGCGCGATTCCACGAACTCACGCAAACATCGACGCCTTGTTCCAGCGCTGCGCTGCCATGCATGCTGCCCCATTCAATCGCTATGATGGCGACATCGACGGCAACATCATCATTCGGTGCCAGACTGAAAGTGAAACCGGACCGATAGGCAATCGGGCGAACATAGGCGCTGCTTAAACCGGTAGCGCGAATCAGTTCTTCGCTACCTTGTTTGATTTCTTCCGCTGTAAAGGGAATTTTCAGATCGTAAACGCGGGCCGAATGAAACAGTCTCTCGGTGTGATCGTTCAAACGAAAATACTGCGGACCTTCGGGCGTGGCATAAACGCGTTCGCCTTCAAATACTGAGGAGCCGTAGTGCAGGGCATGGGCGCCGACCGAAACGCTTGCCTCATGCCAGGCTTTGATGCGGCCGTTATGCCAGATAAGGGAAGGTGGTTTCATCGTGCGGCTCCTTGCAGTTTCGTTGGTGCTTCTTGTGTTTGGGGTGACATGCGCTCAATACGATTGACGACTTCCAGCGCGGCT
>JAKQKT010000482.1 GCA_029560515.1 Pseudomonadota bacterium | reverse complement strand
ATCAGCGAAAAACCTGACACCCAACGAGAGTGCCCGGCTTGCGGCAGTGCTGCCGAATCCAAAAAAATACAGTGCAAAAAACCCCGGTCCCTATATCAATCGTCGTGCACGCTGGATTCAACGGCAAATGCGACAACTTGGCGGTCCCGGTTATCTTGCGGAAGAGCCTTCCGAAGAAGAAGTGAAGCCAAAACCAAAGCGGAAGAAAAGATAGGCGAGCCCGGAACCGAGCAACTGCGCGGCTATGAAACCTGCTACATCTTCCGGCCGGATTCCCGCGAAACTTTGGGTCAGCGCACGTGCGATCGTTACGGCAGGGTTCGCAAAGGATGTGCTGGAGGTAAACCAATACGCTGCGAAAATATAACTCGCTACCAGTGCCGGAATCTGAGTGGATTTTTGTTTTGCAGCCAACAGGATTGTCATCAGCAATCCAAAGCTTGCGACGGCTTCGGACAGATATTGTGGCGTGCCAGTACGAATCCTTATTCCGGGTTGTATCAATGCTTGTTCGAACATCGCGTGAGCCAGCAGCACGCCCAGGATGGCTCCGAGTAATTGCGCGACCAGGTAAGACGCCAATTCGCGATTATCCAATTCATCGCAGGCACGCATCACCAGGCTCACTGCCGGATTGAAATGGGCGCCGGAAATCGGCGCCAATGCACTGATCAGCACATAAAGAATGCCGGCGGTCGCAGCGGCATTAGCCAGCAAGGCAATGCCATTGTTCCCCTGCGATAAATTGACAGCCATGATGCCGCTGCCAACGACGGTCGCCAATAAAGCAGCCGTACCGATGAACTCGGCAATGACTTTATTTCGCAAGCTCATGACAGAGAGTCCAGCAGGTTTTTAACGCGCAGCGAAATCTCGTCTCTAACTTTTCGATAATCGTCGTCGCCCATGTTTTTCGGGTCGGGCAGGCCCCAGTCTTCGCGCCGCTTGGCCGGAACCCACGGGCAATTGTCACCGCAGCCCATGGTGATGACGGCATCGAATTCGCCATCAATTTCATCGAGGGATTTCGATGCATGCCGACTCAAGTCGTAATCCAGTTCGGCCATGAAGCGAATGGCTTTCGGATTGATGACGCCGGATGGCTTCGATCCCGCACTCTGAGCATCTACGCCCTTGCCGCCGTGGATATGGGCGAAGGCTTCAGCCATCTGGCTTCGATTGGAATTTTCGACGCAAACAAACAAGACACGTTTCATATCAGCACGCTTTGCAAGTGGGTTGTTGAGGAGATGTTTCGCAAGTGGCGCCCTGGCAACAATTCTCCGTGAGAAATGCCTGCAAGGAATTCATGCAGGCATAGTCCGCACGAATTCGTATTACCCGGCCTTCCCGCTGATCTAGCACCAGGCCGGCAGCACGGAGAATGTTCAGGTGTGCGCTCAATGTGGCAGCAGGGATGTTCAGCGCCTCACGCAAATCCCCGACGGCCATTCCCGGTTCTCCTGCCTGAACCAATAAACGAAATGCTGCCAAGCGACTTTCCTGTGCCAAGGCTTTTAGAGCATTGAGAGCGCCGATATCATCCATGATTCTATATTTCCAGAAATATGGAAATATGTCAATTGAGACTGCAAAACCGATAACATGAAGCCATGACAATGCTCGATAAAATCACCGTACTCGTGGCCGCTTACAATGAAGAAGCCAGCCTGCCAATCCTCCACGCCCGGCTGGCCGAAGCGATCAAAAACAGTGATGCGGAATACGAGATCCTGTACGTCGATGACGGTAGCACCGACAAGACATGGGAATTACTGGAACAAATAGCGCAGTCGGACTCACGGGTGGCGCTGGTTCGATTATCGCGGAATTTCGGCAAGGAAGCCGCACTGACTGCCGGTCTGGATCACGCAGCAGCCGATAGCAAAGCACTGATCGTGCTGGATGCCGATGGTCAGGATCCGCCTGAGTTGATTCCGCAATTTGTGGCGAAATGGCGTGAAGGTTTCGATGTTGTTTACGGCACCCGCACCGAGCGCGAGGGTGAAAGCTGGCTGAAACGGATAACGTCGACTGCTTTTTATCGCGTCATTAATTCACTATCGAACATTCATATTCCAGCCGATACCGGTGATTTTCGCCTGATATCAAGAAATGTGCTCGATGCCCTGTCGCAAATGGGAGAGCGCCAGCGATTCATGAAAGGCTTGTTTGCCTGGGTCGGCTATCAACAGACGGCCTTGCATTACACGCGGCAAGCTCGCATTGCCGGCGCAACAAAATTCAATTACTGGCGTCTATGGAATCTGGCGCTAGAAGGTATTACGAGTTTTTCGACCGCTCCTTTGCGTCTGGCAACCTACGTTGGTTTGCTAGCTGCATTGTTTGCTTTTGCCTACGGGATTTGGATCATCACGAAAACCATGCTTTGGGGCGATGCAGTGCAGGGCTGGCCCAGCATGATGACGGTCATATTATTGCTTGGGGGCATGCAGTTAATGGCGCTTGGCATGGTCGGCGAATATCTGGGGCGACTGTATATGGAAACCAAGCAGCGCCCGATATATTTGGTCGCCAAACAATTCCCGTCGTCGGCCAACAGGCATATGATAGGACGTAAGGCGAGCAACCCGAACGGAGGCTGATATGCGTAACGTCCAACAGATTCTCGATCAAAAAGGCCATCGCATCGTCAGTGCCGCACCGACGGACAGTGTTCGCGATGTCATCAGCCTGATGGCGGAAAACAATGTCGCCGCCGTGTTGATCATGAAGGGCAACGAACTTGTCGGCATTAGCACCGAGCGAGATTACGCGAGAAAAGTTATCTTGCTGGGACGGAATTCCGCCGATACACCCGTGAGCGACATCATGACCAGTCCGGTGCTTTGTGTTTCTCCCGGCGACACCGCGCAGCGATGCATGAGCCTGATGACAGAAAAAAAATGTCGCCATTTACCGGTGCGCGACAACGGACAGGTACTCGGAATGGTATCGATCGGTGATTTGGTAAAAGCGGTAATCGAAGATCAGCAGCAAGAGATACAGGCGCTGCAACAATACATCAGTAGCTGAGTTTTTCGAGTCCGTCGTTCGCCCTACCTACAACAGTACCTGCCTGCTGATAGCCACGAAATGGCTGGCGCTGCCCAGCATCACGAAGACATGCCAGATCGCATGGGTATAGCGAATCTTTTTGCTCATATAGAAAACGGTGCCGAGCGTATAAAAAATACCGCCGGTGAATAGCCAGACAAGCGTGGTGGTATCAATATTTTTCAGCATGGGTTTGATGGCAAAAATCGCCATCCAGCCCATGCCGATATAGATCAGTGTCGATACCAGTTTGAAGCGGCCCGTGTAATACAGTTTGAAGATCACGCCGGCCACCGCGAGTGCCCAGATAATGCCGAATAACCACCAGCCACCATGACCGCGCAGGCCGATCAATGTGAAAGGCGTATAGCTCCCGGCAATCAATATGTAAATGGCGCAGTGGTCAAAGATCTTGAGCTGCTGCTTTGCATTCAGATGCGGAATGGCGTGATACAGGGTAGAGGCCGTATACAGCAGCAACAAGGCCATGGTGAAAACGATGGCGCTGATTAGCTGCCAGGGGTTGCCTTTCAGGGCTGCCAGCGTGATCAGCACGGCGCCACCCGCCACGCTCATGATCGCGCCCAAGCCGTGCGTGATGGCATTCCATATTTCCTCGCGAACATCATGCATGTCGGTCATTGCGGGCTCATTGTCTTTAATATTCCATGGTGCTCAACGTGCCTGAATATTTTTGAAGTGTCTACCTAAAGCAAATCATCATTGCGGTGACATCAGCTTTCATCGTCTATGTGCAAACTGTGCAGGAGCCGATGGGCAAACGGGCCTACCAGCAAGGTGGCAATGCCGATAAAGAACAGACCGGAAAACAGGGCATAGCCGGAAGAAAACAATTTTGCCGCATCGCCCTGCAGGCTATCAACTGGCCCCATGCCGCCAAGAATCATCGAAGCGTTCAAAATCGAGTCGACCCAGGGCAGTTCGCCAAGCCAGTGGTAGCCCATTACGCCGATGCCGAGCGCAACAAGAATGGCAATGAACGAATACATGGCATGAACAAGAACACGCCGGAAAAAAAGCGCCTTGCTCAGCAGTGGTTTTTTTCTTTGCTCGTACATGCCATCGTCCTTTTGGTGGGTTCATGCCAGCCAGAAAATAGTTGCCGCCGTGATGCTTTTCAAGCAAGCACGGCAACAATCAATCATCAATCCATGCTGACGGCATAGGCATGTTCGCGGGTTGCCGCAAACGTGAAATCAGGCCATCGTTCCTGGGTCAGTTGCAGATTAACGCGCGATGGAGCGAGATATACCAGCTGACCGGCAGCATCGATGCCCAGATTCATTGCATTCTTGTCGCGAAACTCTTCCATTTTTTTCGCAGTGCCGCCACGAACCCAGCGGGCAGTCGCAATGCTGATGGGCTCGAAAGTCGCATCAACGCTGTATTCGTCTTTCAGGCGATAAGCCACGACGTCAAATTGCAATACGCCAACGGCTCCGAGAATCAGGTCGTTGCTCATCA
>JAKQKT010000481.1 GCA_029560515.1 Pseudomonadota bacterium | reverse complement strand
AGGCGAATGTCCTGTTTTGCCAGTGCCGAGAGTTTCGATCTGCGCTCACGCAATACCGGACCATCGGCATAAAGGCGTTTGAGCCAGCTATCAATACGGCGGACACTCGCCTGGAAACCATCGTTGTCGCGCTTGTTCAAGGCGCTTCTGGCAAGCGCAATTTCAAGTGACAGGGCCGCTTCGGCAGCATTCCGGTCGTTGGCGCCTAACAGGGATTGTTCATCGGCCGAGCGGACTTGCACCATCGCATCGAGCAATCGCTGGAAACCGTTTCGACTCGGTGCCTTACTGGTGTCGGCCTGTCCGGGTAGACGTGCGGATAATTGCGGCAGCACAGCTTCGAGAGCGTCCAATTCGCCAGCCGCGAAGGGTTTGCGGTCGGTTGCGCTGGTCATCGCCTGCATTTCCTGCAGCAGGCTTTGACGGACATTGATCATTTGCGAATCGCTGATATCGGAAGCCACTTCGTTGGCAAGCCGCATTGCCCGCATTGCGCCCGGTAAATCGCCATCGACATGGATGCGGGCGTCGGACAAGACCAACAGGAGTTCCAGTGCTTCCAGTTGCACCGATTGGCGTGAATTGTTTTGCTCTTTCGCCATTTCGCGAAGATTTTCTTCCAGGATGGCGGCACGCTGGTTGACGCCAAGCACTTCATCACGCAATAAACCGGTTCGCGATTGTGCATCGGCCAGTTTTTTTTCCAGGCTTTGCTGCAGGCGCTGGGCACGCTGCAATTGTTGCTCTGCACCGAGCAGGCGGGCATCCAGCGCTTCGGGACTTAAATCGACTGCATTTGCCGTCGCCGTGGCGGGTTTTGCCCAGGGCTTCCATAAACCCAGCGCAACGATCGCGGCGACCAGCAAGAAGACAATAAGCCAGATGCCGGGGCGCCGCAGCGCTGGCCCTGAAGCTTCGGTACTGGTGTCACTTTCGTCTATCACGGTCTGCGCTCTGCCTGGATTGCCGACATGCTAACGCACCTGCTGCGTTTGCACATACACCAATTGCGCCAGCATGACATCGGGACGAGCTGATTCGCTCACGCTTGAATTACCAATGCCGACTTCTTCGAGCAGGCCCTGTAACCGTTTGCTACTCAGTATCCATGGGCCGGATTTCAGTTTTTCACGAAGGGCGGACGGTATTTGTTGCCAGAACGATTCGAATACCTCATGGCTGCTGCACAACACGGCGAACGGAGAATGCAATTGCTCGAGTCGCCGGATTTCCAGTGGTTTCAAGCGCATGGCTTTGCGTTGATAGACATGGGCGACTGCAAGTTTGGCGCCTCGCTGGATCACTGATGGTTCGATCAGGCCGCGTCCGCCGGGTGCCGTCACCAGGCCGATGCTTTTACCCTGAATGTTTTGCAAGTCGGGAATTTCAAGCAAGGCTTCGGAGTCATGCCCCTGTGCTGGCGTGATGATGCGAGTCACGCCGTTTTTCTCCAGTACCGTTGCCGTGCCCGGACCCAGTGCAAACCATTGCGCATTTTTTCCGATCGAAAAGAGTGGAGATTGTGCAGCGAAGCGCGCAGCAGCGGGACTGGTCACGATAATTCGTTCGCAATGCAGTGCTTTTTCTAGCATGCCATGGTTGTCGCAGGCCACAAGTTTCATGCTTGAACAGGGCAGGAAAATGGCACCGAGATTTTTTGCCGCACGATACGTCGCCGCATGTTGTCCCTGCGGCCGCAAGGAGAGAATGGTCCACTGGTCCAGTGGTAACTTGGGCACGATTTCAGGCATGCTGATAGCTTCGCATAAATCGGGTTTTGGCATGAAGAGTGTTTCAAATGATCTTGCATTGTTGAATCGTGAATTCGCGGCGATGCCGCCGGTCAAGGCCATGGCGATTCGCGCGACCGGGTTGGTTGACGGTATTTTGTCCGTCACCGCGCCATTGGAAAATAACGTCAATGACAAAGCCTGTGCATTCGGAGGCAGCCTGGTGAGCGTAATGACGATGGCGGCCTGGGGCTTGTTGTCCGAGCAATGCCGCCGTGAAGAAATTCAGGCCGATGTGTTCATCGCGGACACCCAGGTTCGTTTTCTGGCCCCCTTGTTTGGCGATTTGAACGCATCGGCTTTCTTGCATGAAGACACCGATTGGCCCTTGTTTCTGCAGACTTTGAGAAGCAAGGGACGCGCCCGCGCGGTAGTTTGTTCCCGGATTAAAAATGAACAAGGACAAACGATGTGCGAAATGACGGCCCGATTTGCCGCCATTCGCGGAAAAATTGAGTAAGCTGCCGATATTGCCCCGGATAAATCATCAAGCCATGAAAAAAATAATACTGTTATTGATCGCGCTGGTTTTGTTGCAGGTGACCATGCCGGTGGAAGCGGGCGGCAAGCGTTCCAAATCCAAACAGCTCGAATTATCCCTGTTCAAATATGCCTCTGCGATACGCTGGAATGAATTCGAGATGGCGTTGAATTACGTGGATCCGGTATATCGCGAAAAAAATCCCTTGAGCGATCTGGAAAAAGAACGCTTCAAGCAGATACAAGTGACCGGTTACGAAGCCAAGACCCAGGACACGCTGCCGGATGGCACGATTGAACAAACGGTGGAGATCCGCTTGATCAATCGCAATACCCAGACCGACCGCAGTATTTTGAACGTACAAATCTGGCGTTGGGACGACAAGGCCAAACGCTGGTGGCTTACCACCGGGTTGCCGGATTTCACCGCGAAATCCTTTTAATTCCTGACGCGATAGGAAACACGGGAGAAAAAAATGCGTACCGCCATTTTTGTTTTCGCCGGATTTGGTTTGCTCCTGTTATTGCTTCTGCTTGCCCGTGCTTTCAAGCCTAATATCGCCGGTGCCGCGAGAATCGCGGTGCCTGGCTTCATTGTTTTATGGGCGCTGGTTGCGGGCGTGAATATGTGGATCGGGGTAACACAGGCAGGCTATGCACTGATGGAGGAGCTGCCGATTTTCCTGCTGATTTTTTTATTGCCCACGGCGGCTGCACTCATGGTCAAGTGGGTTTGGCGTTAGATAGTCAAAGGAAGCAAGAGGTAGTGCATGGGGAAAAGCAGATTGGAAGCTTTCAGTGATGGTGTTCTGGCCATCATCATCACCATCATGGTGCTGGAGCTCAAAGTGCCGCATGGCGAAACCCTCGATGCGTTGAAGCCGCTGGTACCGGTATTTCTGAGTTATCTGCTCAGTTTCATCTACGTCGGCATTTACTGGAACAACCATCACCATTTGCTGCATGCCACCCAGCATGTGAGCGGCGCGGTGATGTGGGCAAATCTGCATCTGCTGTTCTGGCTTTCATTGCTGCCCTTCGTGACCGGCTGGATGGGCGAGAACCATTTTTCATCCACGACGATTGCGCTTTATGGTGTGGTATTGCTGATGTCAGCCGTGGCATTTTTTATTCTTCAGCGGGCCATCATTTCACATCAGGGCAATGATTCCCTGTTGGCGAAAGCCGTTGGCCGGGACCTGAAAGGAAAGTTGTCGCCAGCCATCTACCTGTTGGCGATCATTCTGGCCGTGCTGGGTATCCCGATGGCGGGTTTGCTCTACGTGCTTGTTGCCTTGTTATGGTTGATACCGGATCGTCGGATCGAGCGGGTTTTGGGCGAACATGACTGATTTTTGCCGGAAATTTCGCGCCAGATTCTATTAATCCCGCTGTTGCGCAGATAACACTTGGCGTGGGCGCCGCGCACACGGATAATGCGCGTCCCAGTCATTTATGCTGATTTTCATGAATTTTGAATCACTACAGGCTTTTGCCAGCCAGAGTCCGATGCTATCCCTGGCGTTTGTTGGTTTGACGATTGCCATCATTTACACCGAAATTGCCCGTCTGTTTACCGGCTACAAGACCGTTAATCCGGCGGGCCTGACGGCCTTGATCAATCGTGAAGATGCGCAGGTATTCGACGTTAGCGCGATCGCCGATTTCGACAAAGGCCATATCGTTGGAGCCAAAAACATCGTGTTGAGCCAGATCGGGCCGGAAAACAAGCTTCTGGCGAAGGCCAAAGACCAGCCCGTGGTCTTGGTTTGCCGTTCGGGCATGCAGTCGTCCGATGCAGCCAAAAAACTGGTGAAGGCCGGTTTTGCAAAAGTATTCTGGCTCGACGGCGGAATTGCCGCCTGGCAGCAAGCAGACTTGCCACTGGTAAAAGGCAAAAACTAGCCGAACCGAAGTCGCCGGCTCCGCCCTTGTTTGGGTGAGCCACGGCCCCATGTGATAATGCGGTATTCATTAAAATAAATAATTTGGAGTAACACCATGAGCGATTCCAGCGCGGCGACCGATCAAGCCAGTCAAGCCCAATTCACTGTCCAGAAAATTTACGTCAAGGACGTGTCGTTTGAAGCGCCAAATACACCGGGCATATTCAATGATGCTGGCCAGCCGCAGCTCAACATGAATCTGAACCAAAAAGTCGCGCGCCTCGACGATGGCGTTTTCGAAGTAGTGCTTGGCATTACCCTGACCTGCGCCATCGAAGAAAAAAACGTCTACCTTGCCGAAATCGAACAGGCAGGCGTTTTTGGACTGGCCGGTTTTGACGAGCGCAATCTGGACATGATGCTGGGTACCTATTGCCCGAATGTGCTGTTCCCATATGCACGTCAGGCAATCAGCGATTTGATCACGGCAGGGGGGTTCCCTCCTTTCTATCTGCAGCCGATCAACTTTGAAGCGCTTTATGCCGAGGGCCTGCGCCGTCGTGCCGAGAACTTCGCACAGCAATCTTCCGGCGCGATCATGGCAGAAGGCGGCAACGCGTAAGCCAGCTTCGACTAATGAGCGAAGCAATCAAAATTGCGGTACTGGGCGCCGGCTCCTGGGGTACGGCGCTGGCTTCATTGACGGCCAGGCATGCTTATCCGACCCTGATTTGGGGTCGCAATGTCGAGCAGATAAAAGCGATCAACGAACAGCATGAGAACACCCGGTATTTGCCGGGCATTCCCCTGCCTGAAAGCCTGCACGCGAGTAGCGACTTGCCGAAGGTTGTGGCATGGGCAGACCTGATTCTGGTCGTGACTCCCAGCCATGCCTTTACCGAAACCCTGAAAGCTTTGTCGCCACATCGGCAGGCGCATACGGGCGTTGCCTGGGCGACCAAGGGTTTTGAGCCAGGCTCTGGTCGTTTTCTGCACGAAGTGGCGGAAGAAGTGCTCGGTAGCGAGGTGCCGCTGGCTGTTGTTACCGGTCCTTCCTTCGCCAAGGAAGTGACTCAGGGGTTGCCGACTGCAGTAACCGTGCACTCCGACAATGACGACTTTGCCCAAACCGTTGCGGAAGCCCTTCACGGACCTGCATTTCGCGCCTATACCGGCAATGACATGCTTGGAGCTGAGCTGGGCGGCGCCATGAAAAACGTATTGGCAGTCGCTACCGGTATCGCCGACGGCATGAATTTGGGCTTGAACGCCCGCGCCGGCCTCATTACCCGGGGCCTGAATGAAATGCTCCGACTCAATGTTGCCCTGGGCGGCCGTGCTGAAACTTTGATGGGTCTGGCGGGACTGGGGGATCTGGTGCTTACCTGTACCGGTGATTTATCACGCAATCGCCGTTTAGGGCTTGCCCTGGGTCGCGGTCAATCCATTCAGGAAGCGGTGAAGGCAATTGGACAGGTGGTTGAATCGGTGCAAACAGTCGATGAGGTGATGCGTCTGGCAAACAGGCACGATATCGAACTGCCGATATCGATGCTCGTGCAGCGTGTATTGCATGAAGAAATCACGCCTGCAGAAGGTCTGAAAATAATCCTGTCACGCGAACAAAAACCGGAATACCCGGAAGGCTTGTTCAAGATTTAAGCCCTGACCAAGGTTTTGTGTCTCAAAACCTTTCATGACGAATGGCTCTAATTGCTGGCTCTGGTATCGCTGACCTTCGAATTTACCTGGTTTGAACCGTTCAAGCTCTTGTTCAAGGCTTCGCGCTGCTGTTCTGCATAAAGACGGTGTGCTGCCCTTGTGCGGCAGACCTTGCGCGGCAGATGGCTGCCAGAGACATCTTCATCCCGACAGATAATCTGGCTGTCTTTGGCTGCTTTTGCCAGAAGCGAATTCACCAGTTTCTGTTCAGACAAGACTTTTTCCCGATCCTCGGCTGTCAGGGTCGAAACATTGCCCCCGTCCGGGAGCTTTTCCGACAGAACCAGTAAAGATTGCTTGATGCTTGCTTTGTCAGCTTCGGTGATTTCCGAATAGTTTTCGCTGCTTTCGATCGCGTTCAATACCTTGTCTTTCTGCGTAGTGAAATCGGCTTGGTTTACATCGAGAGTAAGCGGCTTGGTCGCCGAGCCTGCGCTGGCCGAAGAGGCCGCAATCAAAAACAGGAAGGCAAGCTTGTGGCAAATTTTCATGAGTGGCTCCGATGCAGAGATTCCTACACTAAGCGAGTTAAAGCTTCGGCTGCAAGAAATTCCAGCCCGTGTGGGGGCATTTTCAACAAAAAAACCGGCCTAAGCCGGTTTTTTCGCGAATCATCATTGATGCCGATGATCAGAAGCTGGCGCGTACGCCAACAGCCCATGTGTCGAGATCGAAACTGCCACGGTCGGAGTAATCGTAAGAAGCGTAGATACCCCAGGTGTCATTGATGCTGAACAGGCCGCCAACACCAGCGCCGAAACCGTCACCGAAAGTGCCGACATCGGTGTAGTTCACTTTCGCATTCAGCTCGACTTTGTCGCTAACGGCAGCGCGAACACCGCCGGCAACGGCGTAGCCATCTTCGTCAAAGCTTGGACCGCCGTAATCAACGCTGTCATTGACATAGCTGGCTTCAACGAACCACTGAGTGTCGCCCGAGGAGTGCCAGCCGGCACCGATCGTGGCTTGGTCCAGATCAACGTTATTCTTGCTGCCGCTGTCATAGCTGGCAAAGCCGTAGAAGCTGTCGTTAAAGGCGACCGAACCTTTCAGGCCGAAGCCATCGAGATCAATGGAGCCATCGCTGGTGGTGGAGTAGCCACCTTGAACATAGCTATAGCTTAATTCGCCGGCTTGAGCCGACATTGGTAAAACTGCTGCGAGTGCCAGAGCAAAGAGGGTGCGTTTCATTATTAATTACTTCCTTATAAGGTGTTATTGAAATATCTGGTATTACGGTGCTGCAAACGAAAAATTAACGGGGAGAGTTTACGGCCCGATATTTTCTGCCACCAATGCCATTGGTAAGGGTGTGTTTTTACAGGTTTATTCCGGCATAGAACTAAAAAACCCGGCCGAAGCCGGGTTTTACAGAACAACTAATCCTGCGATTAGAAGCTGGCGCGGACGCCAACGGTGTAGTCGGTGTTGTCTTCGGAAGCTTCGATTTCACCAACGATGCCCCACATGTCGTTGATGTTCCACTTCAAGCCAACAGCGGCCGAGATGGCACCATCATACTGTGGGTAATAGGCATTTGCGCCGTTGTTGTAGTTCAATTTGGCGGTACCTTCGAAATTGTCGGTCATGCTGCCACGAACGCCAAAGCCAAGGGTGTAGTAGCTTTCGTCGAGAACCGATGGGCCAAACGAATTGATTTGGGTGTAGCCCAATTCAGCAATCCAATCAGCTTGGTCGTTCAGGGCGCGGTGGTAACCGAAACCGAGGTTCCAGGTGTCTTCGTTCAAGGATCCCGAGACATCGAAATCGCTATTGGTATAGCCGCCGGAAACATAATAATTTTCTGCAAAACCGTAAGAACCGCGAAGACCGTAACCTTCCGTGCTGTAGAACGCAGAGCTGAGGATTTCGGCGCGGCTGTTGACGTAGTCGAGTTCGACGAAAGAATAGCTAAGCTCGGAAGCTTGAGCGGACATAGGCAGGGCAGCGGCAAGCGCCAGAGCAAAAAGTGAACGTTTCATTGTTTTTCCTTTTCTATACTAGGGTTAGGTAATACATCATGACAAAAATTTAACATCTGCAGAATAGCGCATGACAAGCCTGTTTTCAAGAAATTCAGCCTGAAATCTGAATGGGTTGCCTTTTAGCAGCAATATAGTTAACGAAATTTAACAGAAAAGCGGGCCAAATCAGCCCAATATATCGCCAGAAGTGTGCTATCCGTCGCACTTATCGAGATTTTGCTTACTCATTAAGCTTGCATCAGCAGGGTTGACTTGTTAAAGTTCTGTTGTAGCAGTCATGCTGCACAAGCATTAACCCCAATTTTTGGGGTCTAACTTCAAAAATAAGGATTACTCAATGAAACGTTCACTTTTTGCTCTCGCGCTTGCAGCAGCTCTTCCGTTGTCGGCTCAAGCCGGCGAACTGAGCTACACCTATGTTGAAGGCGGCTATACCAATGAAGACTTCAGCAGCAACGGCGGCGTCAGCTTCGGTAGCTCAGATGGTTACTTCCTCGGTGGTTCTTACAATTTCGCCGATACTGGCTTCTTCATTGCCGGTTCGTACAGCTCTACCTCTACCAACATCAATGCATTTGGCCCAAGCTTCAATGTTGATTTTGATCGCACCTTGATCGGTGTTGGTTATCACCACAGCGTTTCCGACAAAGCCGATTTCGTTGGTCAAATCGATTATGCCGATACCGGCATCGACAGCCCATTCGGTAACGATAGCTACAACGGCTACCGCGTTTCTGCCGGTTTCCGTGGCAATATCACTGACAAGCTGGAAGGCTCCGTGATGGCTCGTTACGAAGATTTCAACGATTTCTCCAACACCAGCACCGGCGTGTCGGTTGACGCTCAATACAAATTGAACGAAACCCTCGGCATCATCGGTGGCGTGGAAATTGGCAAGCGTATTCAAGAAGACGTTGTTGTTTATAACATCGGCCTGCGCGCTTCGTTCTAATTGCAACACCTGACCGGCTCTTTCCGGTCAATTTAAAAACGCTCCGGTAACGGAGCGTTTTTTTTGGTCAAGATTTCAGATCGGCGTAGTCGAGTTGCCGCCATGCTTCATAAACCGCCACAGCGACGGCATTGGAAAGATTCAGGCTGCGTTGCCCGGCGATCATGGGGAGTTTCAATTTCCGGTTTTCCGGCATGCCGGTCAAAACCTCATCCGGGAGTCCGCGCGTCTCGCGACCAAATAGAAAGGAATCGCCATCCTGGTAGCTTATTTTCTCGAATGAAGAATTCGCATGGCGACTGAACGCAAACACGCGTTCTCGATCTAGTTTGGAAAAACAGGTTTCGAGGTCGGGGTGCAGTCGAATATCGGCAAACTCGTGGTAATCGAGTCCGGCACGACGCAGTTTTGCATCATCCAGTTCAAAACCAAGTGGCTCAATAAGGTGCAGCCTGGCTCCGGTATTGGCACAGAGTCGGATGATATTGCCGGTATTCGGCGGTATTTCAGGTTGATAAAGGATGACATTCAGCATCCCGATATTATGCCTTATGCCCGGCAAATCATGGCTTTACGTAAAAGTATTGGCTGGATGTCGATAGGCGTCGATGCCAGACGCCAGCTCGATTTTGCCTTCACTGTACATGCGGCATGGTCGAGGTTCTGGAAAACATGCCGACCTGCGCTTTCCGAAAAATCCGGAGCCGTCACCGCGGTCAAGGCCAACAAGCCGATGCCGAATAAAGCGACATAACCACGTTTTAGTTGTTTATCAATATGCATATAGGTTCTCCATCGCCGGATGGTGAAATTTTTCGCCGGCTTGGTTAACTCATAGCAATTCCCGTGCCATGAAAATTATCTATAAAAACAATGCTTTGACGTGCCTGTTCGGTGTCCGCAGGCAGTCCGGCCAGAATAATTCGGACACTCAACGATTCATTCGGCAAGCAGCCAATGGCGTCGAGATGGTCTTCTGCCAATCTTCTTCTGGAGCATTTCGTACCGGCTGTGTGAAATCAATTTGGGTCATCAGATCAAATTGACCGGCATCATTCCGTAAATTGCTGAGGCCCTGAAAACGCAAAAGCCGTTTCGTGGATTTTTCGTAAGTCACTTCGATCGGATCGGCCAGCAGAGACCATAGTCCGGAAAGCTTGAGTTGATAGGTCACAGCAGCAACACCGGCGAACTGGCTTTCACGGGTTTGCTTAAGATTGAATTTGTAGGCCTGCAATCGGGTGGGAACGGCAAAATGCAGTGGCAGGGCATTTCCTGCTCTCAGTTTCGGCCAGTTAATCCTGATAAATTCGTTGAAACCGGCATCAACGACCAGGTTTTTCACAGTCAGCAGTACATTTTTTTCCGGTACTTTCCCGGGGGGCTGATACCAAAGCGCAGCCTGGTTTTGTTTGTATCTAAGCCCCTCCAGATAACCTCTCCGAACATCTACAAATTCAAATGCAGGTGCCTGCGCCGAAGGCAGGTAGTTCACACGCTTGCGTGCGAATGCAGTGCCGTCCATGCAGCGATAAAGCACCAGACGTTCAACAGGCATCATGTCATTGAGGCGGATCCAGTGCTGTTCCCGGTAAAGAGGCCGCAGGTTCTGCGGGTCGCGAGCGATACCTTCTTCAAAGCGAAGATTCGCATTGGCGGCGTTGCAGAATAGAAAACCGGCCAGCAATAAGCATGTTTTATGGGACACTCAATTCTCCGTTGATCCAATTCTTCGTGCATCAATGACGAAGCATGGTACTGCTCGAATGTCCACTATGCCCTTTGGCCTAGTGTAAGCAGCGTCAACACCGGTTAGGATGTGCGGTTTCTTGAAAACGTGTCCTCCTTCACATTTCCATCAGCAGGAATTCCCAATGCTCAAATTTTCACCCCGTACCTTGTCGATGGCGCTTGCCCTCGCTCTATTCAGCAGCTCGGCAAGCTTTGCCGATAATCTTGCGACGCCCAAAGGTGTGGTTGCCGGTGCCAGCGTTGAAGGAATTTCAGAATATACCCTGGCCAATGGAATGAAGGTTTTGCTGTTTCCTGACGCAAGCAAGGCCACCACGACGGTCAATGTGACCTACAAGGTCGGCTCGCTGCATGAAAATTACGGTGAAACCGGCATGGCGCACTTGCTGGAACACATGTTGTTCAAGGGCACGCCTACCAACAGCGATATCACTGCCGACATGAAAAAACGCGGCATGAGCTACAACGCAAGCACATGGCTTGATCGCACCAATTACTTCGAAACTTTTTCGGCAGACGCTGCCCAATTGAACTGGGCGCTCAAGCTTGAAGCGGACCGAATGGTCAATTCCTTCGTTGCACGCAAGGATCTCGACAGCGAAATGACGGTGGTACGCAACGAAATGGAATCCGGCGAAAACAGCCCGGTCAGCGTATTGCTGGAACGCATGATGTCGACGTCCTATCTGTGGCACAACTATGGCAAAAGCACGATCGGTGCGCGCGCCGATGTCGAGAATGTGTCGATCGAGCGTTTACAGGCGTTCTACAGAAATTATTACCAGCCCGACAATGCCGTGATTTTGGTGGCGGGGCGTTTCGATGCCGCGAGCACCCTCGCTCAAATCAACGATACTTTCGGCAAGATCCAGAAGCCGGCGCGTGTGCTGCAAAAAATCTACACCGTAGAACCGGTGCAGGATGGCGAACGCGAAGTGGTCGTCCGCCGTGTTGGTGATACCCAATTGGCCGGCGTGGTCTACCACATGCCGCCGGCATCGCATGCCGATGCTGCCGCGATGGCGGTGCTGGCCGATATTCTTGGCGACACTCCTTCGGGTCGTTTGCACAAGGCATTGGTGGAAACCAAGCTGGCGACATCGGTATTCGGTTTCAATTTCGAACTGCGCGAGCCAGGTACGATGCTTTACATGGCACAGATGCCGCTGACGGCCGATGCCCGCCAGGTATCGACGGCCCTGATCGCCCAGGTTGAAGGGCTTGGCAACAAGCCGGTTACGGCAGCGGAAGTCGATCGCGCCAAGAACTCGCTGCTGAAAAGCTACGACGTCGTACTCAATGATGCGAATCGCCTGGGCACGGAAATGTCGGAGTCGATTGCATCCGGCGACTGGCGCCTGTTCTTTATCGGACGTGACCGGATCAAGGCCATCACGGCAGACGATGTGAATCGCGTTGCGGCGGCATACCTGAAGCCGAGCAATCGCACACTCGGCCTGTTCTTCCCGGACGCCAAGCCGAATCGTGCCGATATTCCTGCGGCACCCGATGTTGCCGCACTCGTGAAGGATTACAAAGGCGAGGCCGCCATTGCAGCCGGCGAAGCATTCGATCCCTCGCCTGCCAATATCGAGTCACGTACCGAACGCGGACAATTCAAGTTCGGCGCCAAGTATGCCTTGTTGACCAAAAAGACCCGTGGCGAAACCGTGCGCGGCGTCATTAGCCTGCATTTCGGTGATCTGAAAAATCTCAAGAACACGAAAACCGCTGCCGAAATCGCCGGCGCCATGTTGATGTACGGCACCCCGACGATGAGCCGCGAACAGATTGCCAATACGCTCGACAAACTGAAAGCTACCGTCAACATCAGCGGCGATGCCGATAGCGCAAGAATCAGCCTTCAGACGACCCGCGGCAATTTGCCGGCCGTGATGAATCTGGTTCAAGACTTGCTGCGCAACTCGAGCTTCCCCGAAAACGAATTCGAACAGTTGAGAACACAGAGCATCACCGATATCGAATCACAGCTCAGTGATCCGGAAGCGATTGCCAGTACCGAGCTGTCTCGCCACTTCAATACTTTCGCAAAAGACGATCCGCGCTACGTCGATTCGTTTGCCGAATCGATTGCCGCATTGAAGGCCGTAAAACTTGCCGATGTGAAATCCTTCCACAAGGAGTTTTACGGCATGAACAATGCGGAGTTTTCCTTCGTTGGCGATTTTGATGCCGCCGCTCTGAAGGCACAGGCCGACAAATTGTATTCCGACTGGAAATCATCGAAACCCTATTCGCGTCTGGAAAACCCTTATCAGACGGTAGCTACCGTGGACAAGACGTTTGAAACTCCCGACAAGGCGAATTCACTCGTATTGATGCGTCAGGGCTTCCCGATGAACCAGGATGCGTCTGATTATCCGGCGATGGTGATTGGCAACTATATTCTTGGCGGTGGAACGTTGAAGTCCCGTATTGCCGATCGCATTCGCAAGAAAGACGGTCTCAGTTACGGTGCCGGTAGCCAGTTCGATGCCGGCGTAATCGATGCCAATGCCTATTTGCTGGGCTATGCCATCACGGCACCGGAAAATGCGGCGAAAGTTGAAAATGCATTCCGCGAAGAAATTGCCCGGATTCTGAAAGACGGCGTGACGGAAGTGGAAGTGGCCGATGCCATTGCCGGTTATTTGAAGGCACGTGAAAGCCGTCGCAATGAAGATGCCGGTGTTGCCGCCAGCTTGGCCGATCAGGCTTTCTATGGTTTCACCATGCAGCGCGTCATTGATCTTGAAAACAATGTCAGAAAACTGGATGTTGCCCAAGTGAATGCAGCCCTGCGTGCATACCTGAAACCCGAAAATCTCAGCTTCTTCGCGGCCGGCGATTTCGCCAAAGCGGCCAAGACGGTGAAGGACGCTCCGGCAGCAACGCCGACAAAGTAATGCCATAGTCAGTATCGCAATGTTATAAAGACGGGCGACTTGTAGTCGCCCGTTTTTTTTTGCCCGAATCTCATGGAGTCTTATGCGATCTATTATTTTATTGCTCACGGTGGGTTTGTTGTCGGCTTGCAGCTTCGTGAAAATGGCTCCGGGCGGCGATGAGGTCAAAGTTATCGCGATCGGCAAGGACATGAGTGCCTGTGAAAAACGCGGCGACATCAATGTCTCGGTAAAAGACCGTCTTGGCCCTTATGAGCGTGATGTTTTGCGGGTCAAGGACGAGCTGGAAGTGCTGGCAAGAAATGAAGCGCCAGGGCTGAAAGCGGATACCGTGCAGGCCGTTGCCGAAGTCGATGATGGCGCACAAAAATGGCGCGCGTATCGTTGTAATGGCGTCCAGAAAGTTCCTTCGAACGAGAGCCTCGACAAGGCCGTGACACAGCCACTCAAGGATTAAGCGACTCCTTGCCGAGATTTACCAGTGTATTTCCTGGTCATCTGATCTTGGCGCGCCATGACACCGCTAGCTGAACCCAGCCTTCGGTTCGGTTCAGTAAAAACAGTGACTTACTGCTAATTTTGCCGTCAAAACAGCGATTTAGATTGAGCCTTGGGTCCGAAAAGAGTAACTTAAGCGGGTTTCCCCATCAGGTTTACCGCTATGTTGTTTCAACACGTCGCCATTGCAGGTCTTGCCCATATCGATCCGCCGCTGTCGCTCAGCTCGGAAGAGATCAATTCCCGCCTGAAAAAAACCACCGATCGCCTCGGCATCACGACAGACGTGCTTCAGGACATTGCCGGTATCTATTCGCGTCGCCTCTGGGACGGTGAAATGGCAATTTCCGACGCCGCCGTGCTGGCAGCGGAAAAAGCCATTCTCGATGCCGGCATTCCACGGGAAAAAATCGGCTTGCTGGTCAATACCTCGGTCAGTCGCGATTTCCTGGAGCCTTCGGTAGCCAGTATGGTCTCGGGCACGCTGGGTCTTAGTGATCATTGCCAGAACTTTGACGTTGCCAATGCCTGCCTCGCTTTCTTGAACGGCATGGACATTGCCGGACGCATGATCGAGCGCGGTGAAATTGATTACGCGCTGATCGTTGACGGTGAAAACACCAACATGGTGTACGAAAAAACCATCGAACGCCTGAATCGCGAAGGCATTACCGAAGCGGAATTCCGCAGCGAATTTGCCTCCCTGACGCTGGGTTCCGGTGCTGCCGCCATGGTTCTTACCCGTCGCGAACTCGCACCGGATGCGCCCTTGTACAAAGGCGGCGTTACCCGTGCGGCGACCGAATGGAACAATCTGTGCCGCGGCAATCTTGACCGCATGGTCACCGATACCCGCATGCTGCTGATCGAAGGCATCAAGCTGGCACAAAAAACTTTTGATGCAGCGAAAATCGCCCTCGGTTGGGCAGTTGAAGAACTCGACCAGTTCGTGATCCACCAGATCTCACGTGCACACACCGAAGCTTTCACCAAGGCTTTCGGCATTGATAAAACCAAGGTACTGACGATTTTTGCCGAACACGGCAACATCGGTCCGGCTTCGGTGCCCATCGTGTTGAGCAAGTTGCGCGATCTTGGCAAGCTGAAGAAAGGTACCCGCGTTGCATTGCTCGGTATCGGTTCGGGTTTGAATTGCTCTATGGCTGAAGTCGTCTGGAACGAACCGGCCAAAAAACCGGGCGCATAAGGGTTTAAGACAATGCCAGGTTCCTTTCGAAAAAAGGGACCTGGCTTTTTTTATGGCGAAGACAAAAAACACTATGACCGACAATAATCTCAGCAACGAACAATCGCGCGTACTCGCCAAGGGTCCGTTTCCGGATTATCCGTTTACACCGAAGAGCTTCAAGCAACCAAGTGGATTAACGCAAAGCTATCTCGACGAAGGTAGCGGTGATGTCGTCGTCATGTTGCATGGCAATCCGTCCTGGTCATATTACTGGCGTCATCTGGTGCTGGGTTTGAAAGATCAGTATCGCTGCATCGTGCCCGATCACATCGGCATGGGCTTGTCCGACAAGCCTAGCGACGAAAATTATCGATACACGCTGCAATCGCGCGTTGATGATCTGGATCGTTTGCTGGATTCCTTGAATCTTGGCGACAACATCACGCTCGCCGTGCACGACTGGGGCGGCATGATTGGTTTTGCCTGGGCGCTGAAACATTCCAAACGTATCAAGCGTCTTGTGATTCTGAATACAGCCGCATTCCCCCTGCCGAAAACCAAAACCATTCCGTGGCAATTGAAGCTTGGCCGCGATTCGATATTCGGAACATTATTGATCCGTGGCTTCAATGCCTTTGCCGGCGGTGCGGTGCGCGATGGCGTCGTCAACAAGATGCCGAAGGACGTCAGCAATGCCTATGTCGCGCCATTCGACTCCTGGGCCAATCGCATTTCAACCTCACGCTTCGTGCAGGATATTCCCTTGAGTTCGAAGGATGCGGCCTGGTCGCTGGTCGAAGCTTCGGAAAAATGCCTGGATCAATATGCTGATCTGCCGATTTTCATCGGCTGGGGTCTGAAAGATTTCGTCTTCGACAAGCATTTCCTGAAAGTATTCCAGGATACCTTCACGAAAGCCGAACAGCACGTTTTCGAAGATGCCGGGCATTATGTACTGGAAGATAAATACCAAGTTCTTGTGCCGGCCATCCGGAAGTTTCTGGACACGAATCCATCGGCCTGAATTGAATGAGTGTTGCAAAAGGAAGCATGAGCGAAATCTGCAACATCACCGCCGTCCTGTCGAAAATTGCCGCTGAACGACCCGGACAAATCGCGATGCGTTGTCCGGGTTCGCGCGGAAGTGATGGTTTTGCAAATTACGATCTCCCCCTGACTTACGCCGAACTCGAAAGCCGTTCGAATGCGATTGCCGCCGGTTTGAAAAAATACGGCATCACTCGCGGCGTGCGTGCGGTGCTGATGGTCAGACCGTCGCCGGAATTTTTCCTGCTGATGTTTGCGCTGTTCAAAATCGGCGCAGTGCCGGTGTTGGTCGACCCCGGTATCGCGAAATCGGCATTGAAAAAATGTTTGCAGGAAGCGAAACCGGATGCCTTCATCGGCATTTCGATTGCGCACATTGCAAGAATCATTCTGGGCTGGGCCAACAAGACCAACCGATTGAATGTGACGGTTGGCAAGCGCTGGTGCTGGGGCGGAAAGACCCTTCAGCAAATCGAAGCCGAAGGCACAGGCGCGAATAATCAAATGGCCGAAACGCAGCCTGATGATGTCGCCGCGATTTTATTTACCTCAGGCTCGACCGGAATTCCGAAAGGCGTGGTGTATCGTCATAGGCATTTCGTGGCACAGATCGAATTGCTGCGTGAAGCTTTCGACACGAAACCGGGCGGCGTAAACCTGCCGACCTTCCCGCCATTTGCCTTGTTCGACCCGGCTCTCGGTTTGACATCGATTATTCCGGATATGGATCCGACCAAACCGGCTTCGGCCGACCCGAAGAAATTGCATCACGCGATCAACAAGTTCGGGATCGACCAATTGTTCGGTTCGCCGGCGCTGGTGGCGGTGTTGGCAAAATACAATAAAAAGTTGCCGGGCATTCTGAGAATCACTTCGGCCGGTGCGCCGGTGCCTGCCGACGTGGTGTCGAAAATGCGCGAGCTGCTGCCGGAGAACGGCAGGCTGTGGACGCCGTATGGCGCTACCGAATGCCTGCCGGTGGCCGTCATTGAAAGCCGCGAATTGCAGACAACCCGCGAACAAACCGAACAAGGCGCCGGTACCTGTGTCGGAAAGCCAATGGCAGCCAACACCGTTCGCATTATTGAAATCAGCGACAAGGCAATCGAATATTGGCACGATGGTCTTCAAGTTGAATCCGGACGCGTCGGTGAAATTACCGTCGCCGGTCCCACCGCCACCGATGAATATTTTGCGAGACCGGAAGCCACTGCGCTGGCAAAGATTCGTGAAAAAATGTCGGACGGCGACGTGCATGGATGCACTAGCGTCGCGGGAGGCAGGATGCCGGGAGCGACCAGCGAACGAGTCGTCCATCGCATGGGCGATCTGGGCTGGCTCGACGAACAAGGCCGTCTATGGTTTTGCGGCCGCAAATCACACCGGGTCGAAACCGCACAGGGTCCATTGTTTACCGAGCAGGTCGAACCGGTTTTTAATACGCATCCCAAAGTAAAACGCACGGCATTGGTGGGTGTGGGCAAATTTGGCGAACAAACGCCCGTCTTGTGCATCGAGCTGCATGAAAAAAACACGCGACAGGAACAAGCGACGATCCAAAACGAACTTGAAAAAATCGGCAATGCATTCGTTCATACCGGCAACGTTCATCATTTTCTGTTTCATCCGGGCTTTCCTGTCGATATCCGCCACAATGCGAAAATCGGACGCGAGACATTGGCGATATGGGCGGCGAAGGAATTACGAAAAAGACCATGATGAAAATTCTTGTCACCGGCGGCGGTGGTTTTTTGGGGCAGGCGCTTTGCGCTGCCTTGAAAAAACGCGGCTACGAAGTCACCAGTTTCCAGCGCACGTTTTATCCGGCTCTGGAAGACATGGGCGTGCGGCAAATCCTCGGCGATCTTGCCGACCGCCAGGCAGTGATCGAGGCATGTAAAAACCAGGATGCGATTTTTCATAATGCCGCCAAAGCTGGCGCCTGGGGCAGCTATCAAAGTTATTACGATGCCAATGTGACCGGTACCGACAATGTGCTGGCAGCCTGTCGCGAGCACGGCATTAGAAAACTTGTTTACACCTCGACGCCAAGCGTGACCCATGCCGGTCGTACGCCGGTCGAAGGCGGCAATGAAATTAACACGGCCTATGGCGAGAATTTCAAGGCGCCTTATCCGGCGACAAAAACCATCGCCGAAAAAAACGTGATCGCCGCCAATTCATTGACCTTGGCAACCGTTTCGCTGCGGCCAAGATTGATTTGGGGCCCCGGCGATACGCAATTGCTTCCGCGTCTTGTTGAGCGCGCTAAAGCCGGAAGACTGAAATTCATCGCCGGCGGTGTCAACAAGATGGACACCACCTATATCGACAATGTGGTTTACGCCCACTTGCAGGCTTTCGATCATCTCGATATTGGTTCCGCCTGTGCCGGCAAGGCCTATTTCATTTCCAATGGAGAGCCAAGGCCGGTGCATGAAACGGTGAATGCCTTGTTGAAGGCCGCCGATGCGCCGCAAGTGACCGGAAGCATTCCTTATGGTGTGGCCTGTGCTGCCGGTACAATTCTCGAAGCCATGTGGCATGTATTGCCACTGAAAGGCGAGCCGCCGATGACGCGCTTCCTGGCTGAGCAGTTGTCCACGCCGCATTGGTATGACATCTCGGCGGCGAAGCGTGATTTCGATTATGTGCCGCAGGTGACGACTGAAGAAGGCCTGAAACGCCTGCAAAAATGGTGGCAATCCCGTGGTGATAAGCGCGAATAATCCCCGCAAGCCCGATACAATAGGCTGATGAATACTTCCGTCTCGTTTTTTGACTCCCTGAAGCCGCTTGCGGGCCGCGCACTGGAGCAGGCATTGAATCGCGTGCTGGCTTTGGATCCGGACACGCAGGCCGCGATTTCGAAACTCGATCAACGACGTATTCAACTGGCACTGGAAGCCCCCGCCATCGCATTGGAAATTTCGGTCGATGGCAATCAGCTCAGGGTCGGTCCCGTGCAGGATGGTGAAGCCGATTTGGGAATTCGCAGCACGATTTCCGGCGCCTTGTCGCAGCTCCCATTCTTTCGCTCCAGCAGTGCGGCACCGGTCGGCAAAGTGCGTATCAACGGCGATGCCGAATTGGCTCGTCAGCTGCAAAGCCTCGCCAAGAATTTCGATCCCGATTGGGACAAGCCCTTTGTCGAAGTATTTGGCGTCGTGATCGGAACGCAAATCGCCAAAGTCTTGCGTGAAGCATTCAAGCAAGGTACAGGCATCGCAAAAAAATTCGGCAAGGACGGCGTGGATTATTTGACCGAAGAATCACGCGATGTTGTCGGCAGTGCGGAGCAGGCGGCATTCAACGAAGACGTCGATGATTTGCGTGACCGTACCGAGCGCGTGCTCGCGCGTTTCGAGAAATTGAAGCAAACGCAGGAGCCGAACGCATGAGTTCGACTTTACGAGCCATTCGTATTGCGCGCGTGTTGTTGCGCCACCGGCTGGACTCGTTGCTGGAAGACACCGCCTTCGGAAAATGGTTGTGGTTGCTGAAACCCTTTACGCCGGCACGCAGTGAAGAAGCCAACTTGCCGCGCGGCGAGCGTCTGCGCCTCGCGCTACAGGAGTTAGGCCCGATCTTCGTAAAGTTTGGACAAATATTGTCGACCCGCCGTGACCTGATGCCGCCGGACATCGCCGACGAGCTGGCGAAGTTGCGTGACCAGGTGGCACCGTTCGCCGGTGCCACCGCAAAAAACATCATCGAAACACAATTGGGCAAATCCATCGGCGAATTGTTTGCAAGTTTTGATGAAACACCACTGGCCTCTGCATCGATTGCGCAAGTGCATCCCGCTACTTTGCACAATGGCAAGGAAGTGGTGGTCAAGGTATTGCGCCCCGGAATTGCAGAGCAGATCAAGGCAGACATCGGCTTGTTGCGTCACCTGGCCAATTTCGCCGATCGCCATCATCCGAATGCAGAAAAAATCCGTCCGCAGGAAGTGGTCGATGAAATTGACAGCACGCTGCAGGCAGAGCTGGATTTGCAGCGCGAGGGTTCCAATGCAAGTTATATGCGTCGCCTCTGGAAGGACTCGGATGATCTGTATGTGCCGGAAGTATTCTGGGATTACAGTCGCGAAAACGTACTGACCCTAGAACGGGTTTCCGGTGTCGGCTCGGATGATGTTGTCGCGTTGACCGAAGCCGGTGTTGATCTTTCGAAACTTGCTGCCAAAGGCGTGCGCCTTTTCTACACGCAGGTATTTCGCGACAATTTCTTTCATGCGGATGCACACTCGGGCAATATCTGGGTAGATGCGACTCGCAAGGACAATCCGCGCTACATCGCGCTGGATTTCGGCATCGTGGGTCAGTTGCAGCAGCGCGACCAGTATTATCTGGCCGAAAATTTCATGGCGATGTTCAAGTACGATTACCGCCGTATCGCCGAACTGCATGTGCAGGCCGGCTGGATGCCGTCGAATATCCGTATCGATGAACTCGAAGCGGCCATACGTGCCGTGTGCGAACCTTATTTCACCCGGCCGCTGTCGGAAATTTCACTGGCGGAAGTGCTGGTCAAGATTTTCCGCACCGCACAGCGTTATGAATTGACGGTGCAGCCGCAATTGATCCTGCTGCAAAAAACACTGTTGAATATCGAAGGGGTCGCGCGCCAGCTCGATCCGAAGCTGGACCTGTTTGCGGTAGCCAAGCCGGTGCTGGAAACCATCCTGCGCGAACGCTACAGCCCGGCCACCCTGATGTCGGAATTGCAGAAACGCATGCCGGAAATCATTTCGCAGGCACCGGATATGCCGAGGCTGATTCGCAACTGGTTCGCGCAGCAGGTCAATGGCGAGCACAGCCTGAAAATGCATTCGGATGAACTTGCCGAATTATCGCGGCTTACCGTGCTGGCACAGTTCCGGCTTGCCTGCCTCGTGCTGGCGAGCGGTTTCCTGATATGTGCGGCCTTGTTTTATCTGTTCGACACGCAGTCGCCGGTTTATTTCCACCTGAATGCCAAAACCTGGGTCGCACTGGGTGCCGGCGTTTTCGCAATGCTCGCGGCATGGTTCAAGCGCGCGTGAGCGAAGTCGAGGCTAGCCCGGCGACGCCGATGATCGAAGTGCTGTATCGCGACGACTACCTCGCCGTGGTGAACAAGCCTGCCGGCCTGATGGCGCATTCAAGTGCTCTGGCACGTGGCGAAGACGATTTCCTGCATGACCGGCTGCGTGAACAATTCGGCTGCAAGATTTTTCTTATCCACCGGCTTGATCGTGCTACAAGCGGTTGCCTACTGGTGGCTTTCGACAACCAGAGTGCTTCCACACTCGGCAAGCAATTCATGACACGCGATGTCGAGAAGAAATATCTCGCCATCTGCCGGGGCTGGCCGGAAGAATCATTCACCGTGGATCACGATCTCGACGGTGGTCCGGGCAAGCCGGAGAAAAAACCCGCCATAACCGAATTCAGGCGACTTGCCACAGCCGAAATCGAGATGGCATCGGCGCATCACGAAAGTTCGCGCTATGCCCTGGTGCAATGCATGCCCCAGACCGGCAGATTCCGGCAAATAAGAAGACATCTCAAGCATGTGTTCCATCACCTGATTGGCGACACCAGCCATGGCGATGGTCGCCATAATCGCAACTTCAGGATGATGGGTGTCCATCGCATGCTGCTGCATGCGCGGGAGCTGTCTTTTCAGCATCCGGTCAGTCAGGAACGATTGAGCTGCGTTGCCGGCTGGGATGCGGAGTTCGAAAAGGCCATGCAGAAGATGGGATGGGATCAAAGCTCCTCGAAATAAGCTCCGGATTTTGCTTTATCTCCATTTAGCGCATAGTCTATTCCTGTCGACACAAATGGAGCGATGAATATGCGTTTAGCAATTGTTCTGACACTCGGTCTTGCAAGCATAGCCGCGGCATCGGCATCGGCATCGGCGGAAACCGCCAAACGCCCGCAAGATCAGGCGATTTCAAATTGGCAGAGCTTCATCAACCAACATCCGGATTTGCTGTACCGTATGCGTGGCTTGAAAGCCTACGAAAAAGCCCGCTACAGCGAAGCGCTTTTCAATTTCAAATTTGCTGCAAAATATGCCGACAAGGCAGCACAGGGCATGGTCGCCGATATGTTGTGGAAGGGCGAAGGTGGCCCTGTCGACAGAGCCCAAGCCTATGCCTGGATCGATCTGGCAGCAGAGCGTGGCTACCCGGCGATGTTGGTTATTCGGGAAAAAATGTGGTCCCAATTGACTGTGTCGGAACAGAAGCAGGCGCTTGCTCTGGGCGAAGGGCTTTATGAAATCTACGGCGACGAGGTAGCCAAGCCTCGTTTGGAAATGGTGTTGGTGAGGGGGTTGCGTAACAGCGTTACCGGAAGCCGCATCGGATACGTAGGAACTCTGGAAATCTCCAGCAGTGATCGGGGCGCAAAAAATATAAAAAGCGGGAACATGCCGACATTTGACGGTGAATTTTTTTACCAGGACAAGCTATGGCAGTCCAGCGAGTATTGGCAATGGAAGGATGCTTCCTGGAAAAACCCCGCAGAGGGCAAAGTCGATATCGGCCCGCTTGAGAAACCTCAACAAGCACCCAGCCAGTAAACGATCAGTATGCGAATGAAGCTGCCTTTACACTGATTTTTCGGTGGTCGTAGACCCAATCGGAGCGATTAATATGCGAATAGCCGCTGTTTTTGCAATTTGTCTTGGCATGCTCGTGTCGTCGATGATATCGGCGGAAACAGCAAAGCGTTCACAGGATCAGGCTTTCACCAATTCGCAGACTTTTATCAATCAGCATCCTGACTTGCGGTATCGACATCGGGGATTGAAGGCCTACAAAAAAGCCCGCTATGGCGAAGCCCTGTTTAATTTCAAGCTTGCGGCAAAATATGCCGACAAGCCCTCGCAAGGAATGATTGCCGAGATGTTATGGAAAGGTGAGGGCGTTGCTGTCGACAGAGCCCAGGCCTATGCATGGATCGATTTGGCAGCTGAAAGAAACTACCCGTCGATGGTGATTAGCCGCGAAAAGATGTGGTCTATGCTTAATGAAACGGAACGGAAACAGGCGGTCGTATCAGGAAAGAATATCTATGAACTCTATTCCGATGCCGTTGCCAAGCCTCGAATGGATGCTGTTCTGGTGCAGACAAAACGTAATAGTGTTCCTGGTAGTCGGCTTGGTTTTGTAACTACGGTTGATATTACAAATAATGATCCGATAGCGCTTGCCCACGATAACGGAATGCCGGGATATGAAGGCGAATTCTTTTATCAGGACAAGTTATGGGAGCCTTCGGAATATTGGAAATGGCAGGATGCTGCATGGAGCAGACCGCTTGCAGGCAATGTTGAAATCGGGCCAATCGAGACAAATCCCGAAACCAGAAAAAAATGACCGCAGGCATCGAAGCCACTGACTTGTCACAAGACAGTGGTCATCACCGCCCGGCATTGGAGTTTCTTATGGGGGTACCTTCAATGACTAATGGCTTATGAATAAGCCTGTCATATGCTTTAGTCTGGACCAAAGTACATTAGATGAAGGTATCCATGCGCCTTGTTATCGTTTTTATTATTAGCCTGTTTGTCTTCATGTCGCCGGTTCAAGCGGCGAAACGTCCGCAGGACAAAGCCATCACCAACTCGATGACGTTCATCAAGCAGCATCCGGATTTGCTGTATCGCCTGCGTGGTCTGGAGCACTATAAAAAAGCCGAATACAGCGAGGCTTTTTTCAATTTCAAGCTGGCTTCAAAGTATGCCGATAAACCATCGCAGGGCATGGTGGCCGAAATGTTGTGGAAAGGCGAAGGCGTTGTTGCCGACAAGATCCAGGCATATGCATGGATCGATATGGCTGCGGAGCGAAACTATCCGACAATGATATTGAGTCGGGAAAAAATGTGGGCATCGCTAAGCGAGTCGGAACAAAAGCAGGCAATCAGCGTTGGCCAGCAGCTGTATAAATACTACGGCGATGATGTTGCAAAGCGCAGGCTCGAAATTGCGTTGGCACGTGCACGCAGGAATATAACCGGCAGTCATCTTGGCTTTGTCGGCTATTTGGCCATCACCATCGATACGCCATCAGGTCCGCAGACCGTGGATGGTTCGTTCTATTACCAGGACAAGTTCTGGAAACCCGCCCAGTATTGGGAATGGCAGGATACCGCCTGGAAAAATCCGCCAACCGGCAAGGTGGATATCGGTCCGCTCGAAACCCAGCCCAAAACGGACGATAAGTAAATCCGGCATCCGCGTAGTCTGCGATAATTGGCTCATCCCGGAACGGACTTTTCTGAATGGCCAAACTATTCTTCTACTACTCGGCAATGAATGCCGGCAAGACCACGACGTTGTTGCAAAGTGCCTACAATTATCACGAACGGGGCATGCGAACGCTGATATTCACGCCGAAGCTGGATAACCGTGCCGGTGAAAGCATCGTGGCGTCGCGTATCGGACTGAAGGCAAAAGCGGTGGCATTTGAACGCGACGATGATCTGGAAATATTGTTGAATCGCGTATTGGCAAAGCATCAGAAAATCGACTGCGTGCTGGTTGACGAGGCGCAATTCCTGAGCAAGAACCAGGTGTGGCAACTTACCGAAATTGTCGATCAACACAGTATTCCCGTGCTGGCCTACGGCTTGCGTACTGATTTTCGCGGGGAGTTGTTCGAAGGCAGCCAGTACCTGCTTGCCTGGGCTGATTCGCTGACCGAAATCAAAACCATCTGCCATTCCGGCAAGAAGGCGACCATGGTGGTGCGCGTTGACGAAAATGGTCGCGCGGTGAAGGAAGGACCCCAGGTACAGATTGGCGGCAATGAACGCTATGTGTCGGTATCGCGTGGCGAATTCAAGAAAATCATGGCCGGCGAAGGCCGAATTGACCTGCAGCAGACAGTGCTGCCGCTGGATGATCGGAATGATTACGAAGATTGAAACCGCGGCTTCGGTGGTGTCGTTCCAGTGCCGCGTTTTTAATGACAAGCCTTGCTAAGGTTCTGCAATTGGCGAATTTCAAATCTGCGTTCCGGAATTTGCAGGTTCGCTTCTTTCAGGATCTTCGTGCGTAACTGTTCGCCATCGAAAGATCGCTGGTTGCGGCAGTAGAAATTCGCGCGCAGTGCGGTGCTTGCGCGCAATAAATCCGCATGCATCGCCACTTGCTGTTTCAAGGTGGCTTGCACGCGGTCAAATACCGAATCATCAAGGGCAAAGCTTTTTTGCAAGTCCTGCAGACGAAGCCAGGCGAGCAGCAATTCCGGCGAGCTGGTCTTGCTTGAAGCAGTCGCTATTTTCAGGCGCTGGTCGGCGAGGGTAATTTCATCTCGATCCATAGCCAGGTTTGCCATCGCTGTCGCGTAAGTCTGCAATTGCGGCAGCTTCTGTTTCACGGCAAGCGACAGGCATTGCTCGGCCGTTTGTGCGGCGAGCGGGCTGTTCAATTCCTGCGCGGTTTGCGCCCTGGCAAGCAGACAGGTGGCGGCAATGTACTGCGCAGCCTGCTGCGATTTTGCGAACAGGCGCTGCGCCTCGGTGGCAAAGGCAATGCCGTCCTGCGGATTGTCTCGTTGCAGGGCGACTTCGGCCTGCTGCATGGCAATGTCAGCCAGCCTCGGATTCTCGTCGCCCCACTGGCGTTGATAGTGTTCCTTGCTGGCACTCAATAATCGCGAGGCTTCATCGAATTCGTTTTTGATAATCAGGATTTCAGCCAGTGCTTGCTGGCTTGGGCCATTGAGCGGATGGTTCACGCCGAAACGATTCTGGCTGATATCCAGTGCTTGTCTGAAAGCGGCTTCCGCTTCGCGGAGATTTTCCGCACCACGATAGAAGCGCCCCAGGTCGTACCAGATACCGACGCCGAGCGCATTGCGTTCGCCGCTTGCCTGGCGCAGCATCGAGAGTGCTTCGCGTGCCTGGGTAATGGCCTGCGAATATTTATTTTCATCACCGAGCAATTTTGCCAAATCTGCCAGGCTTTCCGCCTGCAAGGCCTTGTCACCGACGATATCCTTGCGAAGTTGCAGGGCTTTTCCGAACAGGTCTCTCGCGACGCTCAAACTACCCTGGTCTTCGTGGCAACGACCGAGTTCGGAAAAATAGGCGGAGCTGACTTTCGGAGCCTTGTCGGAGATGTCTTCGGCCACTTGCAGGTAAGGCGCGAGATCACGAATGCAGGCATTGTATTGGCCAAGTTGGCGCAGGCTGTGGCCGCGAACGGCAAGCGATTCCAGTCGCAATTCCGGCGGCGTATTGATATCGAGTTGCATGAAAGCCATCGATTGCTTGTCGAGCAGTCGCAGTGCTTCGCGATCATCGCCCAGGCCGGAGCGCAGGCGCGCGATCAGGCCGAGTAATTCCGCGCGTGCCTGCGGTTGGTTCGATAATTCGGTATCGGCACGTCGAACCCCGGCATCCAGCAGTTCGCGGACATTCACGTCTTCCGGATTGGTTTTATCGCCGGTGTTTTCAAATAATGCGACGACAAAACCCTGCATGGCTTCCGCGCGACTGGCTTCCCTGAAAGCCTGGTTTGCCTGCCAAGTGGTGATGGCGAGCGCGATCGCCAAGACGGTACTGACGCCTACGCCGGCAACGACGGCAAAAGCATGTCTCTGAATGTATTTTTGTGTGCGGTAGCCAAGGCTGTCAGGTCTGGCATGCACGGGCTGACCGTCAAGATAGCGAAGCAAATCCTGCTTGAAGGATTCGACCGAGGCATAACGCGCCTCGGGATTTTTCGCGAGAGCCTTCAGCACGACGTTGTCGAGATCGTTCGCCAGTTGTTTTGCGACCCGCTTGTTATGCGCCTGTGCGATCGCGACGGTATTCTTGAGCAAAGCCTGTGACGGTTTGATCGGCTCGTCTTTCAGGATGGCCTCTTCCCAGGCCGCATCGGTTTTGCGTTCCGGGGTGTAGGGTTTGCAGCCGGACAGGATTTCATACAGCACAACGCCCAGTGCATAGACGTCAGTCAGCGTGCTGATGATTTCACCGCGCAACTGCTCCGGTGCGGCGTAATGCAGGGTGAAAGTGCGATGTCCGGTCTGGGTAATTTCGGTGTGTTCGCCGGTCTTGTGGTCGAGCAATTTCGCGATGCCGAAATCCAGCAGCATCACTTCGCCGTTTGGCGTCACCATGATGTTCGAGGGTTTCAGGTCACGATGCACGACCAGATTGGCATGAGCATGGCTGACGGCATCGCAGACCTGGCGAAACAGCAGGAGACGGCTGCGCAAATCCAGGTTCAATCGTTTGACGTAATCGGTAATCGGTTCGCCGTTGACATAATCCAGTGCGAGATAAGGCTGGCCATCGGCCATGATGCCGGCATCGAGAAGTCTTGCGATATTGGCGTGTGCCAGACGGGCAAGAATTTGCCGTTCGCGGGTGAAGCGTTGTCGTAGTCCGGCATCACCCAGGCCCGGACGAAGCAATTTCAAGGCCACGCGACGTTCGTACAGGCCGTCGGAACGGACTGCCAGCCAAACCTGCCCCATGCCGCCTTCGCCGAGCAGGCTGACCAATCGGTAAGGACCGATTTCATCATTGATGCGGGGGCTCAGATTATCGAGATTTGCCAATGGCTCGGCCATGAAGTCCGGATGACTTCGTTCCAGATCCATCATCTTCAACAATTCTTGCGCGAGTTCGGGATATTGTTCCCGCATCTGGTACAGACGCATTTCCCGGGCATCGCCGCTAAGTTCCAGCAGCTCATCCAGCAAGGGTGAAAGCGTGGCCCAGCGCTCGGTATGCATGTGGTTCAGGGTTTCGTCTAGTCTTGTAGCGATGCCAGCAAGTATAGACGGGCTTTCTGCCAATCGCGCCGCACGCTGCGTTCGGAGCGCTTCAGTAATTCGGCAATTTCGGTTTCGGACAAGCCGGCGAAATAGCGCAATTCGACCACCTGCGCCAATTTTTTGTCGACAGCCGCCAGGCGATTCAAGGCGGTATCCAGGCCGAGCAAATCTTCGTCGAGACGCAAGCCGCCGACTGCGTCTTCGGGTAATTCGGTAACGCGGTGCAGATCACCGCCGCGCTTTACTGCAAGCCGCTGGCGTGCGTAATCGACGACGACACTTCGCATCGCGGAGGCAGCATAGGCGAAAAAATGGGCGCGATCTTCGAATTCCGCCGTGCTGCGGCCAATCAATTTGATATAGGCCTCATGCACCAGACCGGTAGCATCCAGAGTGTGGCCCTGATTGCCGCCCAGATGGCGGCGAGCCATCGTGTGCAGCTCGGCATAAAGCGTTGACAGAACGCGATCCAGCGCATTCTTGTCGCCGCTACGCGCAGCGTTGAGCCATAAGGTAATGTCTGCTGCTTCAGCCATGAATTCCCCGTTCCCGTCTAAGCGGGTTAGACCGCTAGTGTAAGCCGAATCGGGATATTGTTACGAATTGTCACGAAAAAGGTTCATTTCTGGCATTTCTTGCACCATGCGCTGGCACGATTACCCATCCGCAAATCCTGAACCGGCTTGCCGCAGACTTTGCAGGGCTCGCCCTCGCGGCCATAAACAAAGAGCTCCTGTTCGAAATAGCCCGGCGCACCATCGGCGTTCAGGAAATCACGCAGGGTCGTACCGCCGCGTTTGATGGCATAGGTCAGTATGCTTTTTACCGCTGCGGCCAGTGCCTGATAACGTGAACGGCTGATGCTGCCCGCTTCGCGTGCCGGTGCGATGCCGGCCCTGAACAGGCTCTCGGCGGCATAGATATTGCCGACGCCGACCACCACCGCCTGATCCATCAGAAAATGCTTGATCGGTGTGCGGCGGCCACGGCTGCGCTCGAACAGGTAATCACCGTCGAAGTCATTCGACAGAGGTTCGGGGCCGAGATGCTGCAATAGCGCGTGGGTTTCTCCGTCGGGCTGCCAAAGCAGGCAGCCGAAACGACGTGGGTCGGTGAAACGAATCAGGGTGTCATTGTCGAGCACGATATCGACATGATCATGTTTTTCGATCTTGCTTCCGCCTGGAAGGACACGCAGGCAACCCGACATACCCAGATGCAGCAAGGCACTGCCCGGCTCGGTATCAATCAATAAATATTTCGCACGCCGCCGCACTTTCAGAATGGATTGCGAGGGCAGGATTTTTTTTATTTCCTTCGGAATTGGCCAGCGCAAATCGGGACGACGCAGGATCACGCTGCGAATGATCCGGCCTTCGCAATGTGGCGCCAAACCGGCTCGGGTAGTTTCGACTTCGGGCAATTCAGGCATGGGTTTTCAGAGGTGCTTCAATTGTTCGCGTAAGCCGGGCACACAGCGCCGGCTGACTTCGAGCGCCTGCTTGCCATGGCGAAGAATGGCAAGCACACCGCCGTCATTATCCCGGCGAAGCTCGAGAAATTCGTTGCGCGATACCAGGCAGTTGCGATGAATGCGCAAAAAAACATCGGCAAATTCCTGCTCGAGTGATTTCAGGGATTCTTCAATCAGGTCTTCACCGCGGGCATGATGCACGGCAACGTATTTTTCATCGGCCTGCAGATAATAAATATCCTCGATGGCTATCAGACGAAGGCTGCCGCGCAGGCTCGCGCTCAGATGCGTGCGACGCTTTAGCGGTGCCATTTTCATGGTCGTCGAAGCAAGCCCTGCGCGCTGGGCTCTCGCCCTGTCGATGGCTTGTTGCAGCCGTTCCTTTCGAACCGGCTTCACCAGATAGTCAATCGCTGCGGCATCGAAAGCGGCGAGTGCATGTTCATCGAACGCAGTACAGAAAATAATGCAGGGCGGATTGGCGACTTCCTGCAGGTGTCTTGCCGCTTCCAGTCCATCCATGACCGGCATTGCAATATCCATGATCACCACGTCAGCCTGAAGCGCAATGGCCTGTTCGACGGCATCGCGACCATTCACCGCCTGGCCTGTGAGGGTGCAATCCGGAATGTCGCGCAGCAGTTCGACGATGCGCTCGCGTGCCAATGCTTCGTCATCGGCGATCAGAATTTTCATGCCTGAATCATGCAAGCCCGGGCGCTCGCTTGCAAGTGGAGCATCAGGATAAACGGCAGCCGGAAAAAGCGGAATTACGGAATAAGCTTTTGCTCAAGCCAGTTGGCCATATCGGCAATCTCTTCGGCGCATACAGCATGCTGCATCGGATAAGCATGCCATTTCGAAGTCACTCCGATTTTCACGAGTGTCGAATGGCTGGCATTGCCGATCGCGATCGGGATCACCGGGTCGCCGCTGCCATGTGCGCAGAAGACCGGGGTATTTTTACCTGCCGTCGTTATCTCAGTGGCGGTGCTGTCGGCCATGGGCAAATAAGTCGACAGCGCGACGATTCCAGCCAGTCCTGCTTCACGCCTCAAGCCGGTGGCCAGGGCGATTGCACCACCTTGCGAAAAGCCGACAAGAAAAATATGCGATGCAGGAATGCCGCGTTCGTTTTCGCGCGCAATCAGGGCTTCGACCTGCGCGATGCTCTCGCGTACGCCGGTTTCATCGGCACGCTGGTTGAAATCGAAACTCTTGATGTCATACCAGGCGCGCATCCGAAAACCATTGTTGATGGTCACTGCTCGTGCGGGAGCATGCGGGAAGATAAAACGAATCGCGGGCCAATGCTTGCGCACGAGTTCCGGCACGATCGGAGCAAAATCAAAACCATCGGCACCCAACCCATGCAGCCAGATAATACTGATGGACGGATTCGCGCCGGTTTCGATTTCGTGGGTTTCGAGCAGAGTGTTCAAGAGTTGGATGCTTCTGTTTTTCGCGCGGAATGGTGGCCCACCAGCAACCACAAAGCTGGTGTATCTATTTGTTTAATATGCTTAATGTGAATGTATTGCCGCCGTATGACTCGCTATCTGACTCACATCGATAGACTCGTTATAGTTACCTTTACTTATCCAGATTCTAGCAGCAAGCCTCGTCAAGAGACCAACAAGTAGTGCTTATTTGGCTGGCTCGCGTTCATACCTACTGAGTTTTGCTAGTCGATCAGACAAATGCCAGTATTGGCTAATCGATCAAGCAAGAAAAAGGTGGAAAATGAAGAATGTATTACTACTTGGGTTCTTAGTGTTTGCGTTGGCAGGCTGCGAGGCTAGGCTCGACGGATCGAGCAGCGAAACTTTGTCTGCCTCCATTAAGGAGATGAAGGACCAACTTCCACCCAATCAAGCAGCGACGGTAAATCAAGACATTTTCAACTCTGCGGGACTCCTGCCCGTAGAGCAGGCTCTCGATATCTTAGATGGTCTTACCTACGATGAGCTTCATTATCTGGGTCAAACAACCCGACTATCCGGCTATATTTCAGAGCTTAAAAGAGGTGAAGCGCTGGTTAACAAAAGGATATTAGAGGCACAAATGGAAATAGATAAATTGAAACTATTTCAGGAACAGGTAGTGCGCAAAGTAAAGATCAGTCCAAGCATAGAACTAGGAACCAGTGAAATAAATGGCAAGCGGATATTTACTAGCTTTACGGTGCAAATAATGAATAATTCTGCTGTAGAGATAAGTAGCATAAATGTTTCTTCTGAAGATGAGTATGCCGTAATGAATAAGGGTGAAAACTACCTCTCATACGACTTGCAACTTGATACCCCTTTAAAACCGGGAGAAACACGGACAATCGCACTAACAGACCTAACTAGCTATGACGTTCGTGAAGGGTTTAACCCCAAAGCTACATTTATGGTTTTTATTTTGGGCACTGTTAATGGTGAAGAATTCTCATTAGAACGCATAAGATCGAAAGAAGGAGAAATAGCAACCGAGACATTTAATCTCAAAAACGGAATGGTCGAACTCAAAAGACTTGAGCTAGAACTCGCAAAAATAAAGTGAAGGTCATGCCGAGATAAGCTCACACTAGTTCTGCTAGAAACTGCCACGGTCACGATGGATTAAGAATGATAGATTCCGCCAAGCCACCATCTTTCACTGAAGCGATGGAAGATATCCACAGCGAGTTGGCCGAAGCCCATCTATTCTCTAAGAGCAAGATGAGTTTCGAGATTGTACGCAAACGCGTCGCGGATAAAATGAAGATAGGCCAATCGGCTCGAAAGATTGAGGAGCAGTCATTCTTTGATTTTATCGATGGCTCAAGGTCACTTTGTATCGAACGAGCTCTGGCTTACTGCTTTGAGGCGGAGCAAGCATTTGAGCAAGGAGGCATCGAGCAAGCCTGGCCAGCGTTAATTCGAGCTCACTACTTTTTGGGCTTATTAGGGCGCGAATCCGATCCATCAGTCGAAACGCGAGAACTCCGTGTTAATTCGGCGAAAGGTGGGAAACGCAAAGCCATGAAATACCAGCCATTGAAAGATGAAATTATCAGATTACTTGAAACAAAACGTCCTACTAAAGGCTGGCGCAATTCGATTGTAGCAATCAAGAGCATATTTCCTGACTTGGAGATATTTAACAAAGAAGTACGACTTAGTACGAATTTGGCATCTTTGCTTTCACGCTGGTCAAAAGAAGAAACTCCTTTCGGAGAGGCCTTCAGAGAGGCCGTGCAGAAACGCTCGTAGGGCACGCTTAAACCGCCTTTCGTGGCCTCCCCAGACGGCTCGGTGATTTCTTTGGCAGGGCTCCCTTGCCGAAAGCGCGGCCACCTTTCACTGAAAACTTAATGTAGTAGTCCGCTTTCACAAGGTAATTTAATACAGCTTCCTCCAGATTCTTTCGCATGGCATTATCGTCATGACTGATCATGCCGATGCCACGATTTTTGTACATAAATTTTTTTGCATTGCAATTAAAATACAAACCGGCTCCATTCGTGATGATGTTCTTCCAGTGCTCACCGAGTAGTCTAGCGATGGTAATATCCTCACGCACATGCTGGCCATTCAATAACAACAAAACATGGTAGTGGTAGGACTTGATTTTTCCGTACTCAAGTTTCCAGACATAACCAGCAAGACAATACGCTGCAAGCTCTTTCTTCAGATGCTTGAAAAAACTCTTTCTGTGCTGCTTTGCTTCGGCATAACTTACAGGATCGCTACGCTTTAATGACCCGCAAAATTGTTTTTTATATTCGAGGTCTAGCCTGATGACGAGGAGTTTTGAATGATGGTCATGAAGCCCTCTTACGTACTTCAATAAACTGGCATAGTTTTTTCTGGATGAACGCTTGCAATGATCCAGAGCTCCTGTGAATTTCTTGCCCTTTGCGCCAGCCCTAATGCTGGCAACGCAAGCGTTGAAAGCCTCCACAGTGCTCTCATTAAACGAGGTCGCCGTTAGATTTTTACCTGCAATGTGCCTTTCGTAAAGCTGAAAGTAGGGGCTGAATTTATGCTTTGGATAGTGAAACCTGATTCTCTCAATATCCATATTGAGGCAATTAAGAAACTTCTGACCTAATTTTGTTGCACATGCTTGTTTTGTTTTTGAATTCTCCTTTGTTGAGAAAAGGGGCAATTTGGAGCGGGTGATATTTCTTGTCAGGCTGTCAATTTCTAGCACATGTCTTGCACAGTCAATCTGCTCAGTTATCACCCATCGCTCATCATCACCAGTGCTCTCCAAGAAATGCGTACTTTCCTTTAATATGCCGCTAATCTCTTTATTGACTCTATGTAAATGCGTTTCACTACAGACGCTCATTTCTGTTCCAATAATTCTAATTTCGAATAACATACAGACCTATATTCGCTTGCGCTCTCAATGCGTTATTTATTGGGCGCTACCGAAAAAAACAATTCAATTTCTTGTGATTTCAAAGTACGCTGACATAAAAAGTTAGTGCTGTTGTTTTCCTTCATCTGCGGTTATTTACCTGTGCGACTTGAAGTCATACGCCCACGTATCCATTCATCAATTTCAGATTCGATCCATCCAACTGCCGACGTTCCAAGTTTGATTGGCTTCGGAAAGGCGTCGTTGTAACGTGGAGATTTCTGATCAAGAAAACTGTAAAGCGAAGAGCGTCCGATCCCTATGCGACTCTGCACTTCTTTGGCCCGAAGAATCTGGATGCTGCTGGTGTTTTTTGTCATCTATAAAGCCTCACTCGTTTGGATGCTTCAACTCTATAGCGTAGAGAAACTGTATGAAAATAGCTTTGCCCGGCATAAAAATTTATGCCGGGCAAAAGATTGAGGTGGGCTGGCTTTCTGACGGGGGGGGAGGAACTAAGTTTTTTTTGGAGGAACTAAGTTTTCAGTTCTGATTTTCAGAAATACAGATGCAGGAAATTACTGGTTGCTGTTGATCAGCACTAAATTGGATCGAAATTCAGGTCAATACCGATCAATGCCAGCAGCAAGCTAGACTTCAGGTGAGCAACTGGAAACGGATGTTACTTAACCTGCAATACCAGGCTGGCCGTACTGGGGTCGTAGATGTAGCTAGTGATTGAGCCGTCTCGGATACGGTGCCAGCGGTCTATTTGGGACGATCAGAAGCGTAGAAATTGAATATCTTGTACTATCCTCCTCAGTCGGACGGGGAAACAGATGGCACTATCGATATCGACCAAAGCAGCTGAAATCCTGACAATTAAGTCGATTTCAATCGCCATCAGGCACTTGAGATCTTTTGATACACGGGGTTGCTCCAGGTGACGCCGTTCAACGAAGACTCCCGAGTCAAGATCCCAGCGCTTCTGCACCTGACTCGGCTTGGGTACAAATACGTCTCGTTAAAGCACGCCCAATGGGACGTACGGAACAACATCTTTCCCGAGCTTTTCGAGGAAGCTGTTCTGCGCATCAATCCCGAACTTCGTCGTGAGGACGTCCCAGCCTTACTCAACGAACTCCACCTAAAGCTAGCAGGTGAAGATGTTGGACGCAGTTTCCATCAGCGCCTCACCGCACGCGCAGGCGTGCGCATCTTCGACTTTGACAACCTCGACAACAATAGTTGGCATGTAGTTACCGAACTGCCGTTCGAGAACGGCGAGGACAACTTCCGGCCCGACATCACGCTGTTGGTCAATGGCCTGCCACTAGCGTTTGTCGAAGTGAAAAAGCGTATGAACCCCGGCGGCGTGTTGGAAGAACGTCGTAGGATGGATCGTCGCCATGCCAATCCAAAGTTTCGGCATTTCTTCAATCTTGTCCAGCTGATGGCGTTCTCCAACAACATGGAATACGACGATGGGCAATTCGAGCCAATCCAGGGAGCGTTCTATGCCGCCTCTACCTATGGCGAGGCGCACTTCAATTATTTCCGAGAGGAACGCGCCAGCGAACTTGTCGATGAAGTTGGCGCACTGGATGAAGACGTCGAGAATTACGTACTGACCGACACCAACCTCGTCGCCATAAAGAACACGCCGGAATTCGAGCGCAACAAGTCTGTCGATACTCCGACAAACCGCTTGCTCACTTCGCTGTTCTGCCGGAAGCGTCTTGCCTTTGCTCTACGCTATGCCTTCGCTTGGCTGACAACCGATGATGGCATCGAAAAGCACGTCATGCGCTACCCGCAGTTATTCGCCACACGCGCCATCGCGGATCGGCTTGAAGCGGGTTCGCGCAAGGGCATCATCTGGCACACACAAGGCAGCGGCAAGACTGCGCTTGCCTACTACAACGTGCGCTTTCTTACCGATTGGTTCCAACAACGCGGAGTAGTGGCACGGTTCTACTTCATCGTCGACCGTCTCGACCTGCGGAGGCAAGCCCGCGACGAGTTTATAATGCGCGGCCTCAGCGTCAATGTCATTGAAAGTCGCGAAGAATTTGCCCGCGACATAAAGAAGGCTGTGGCGGTTGACAACGACCGAGGTGAGTCGGAAATCACCGTGGTCAATATCCAGAAGTTCAAGGACGATCCAGAGATCGCCGCAACAGCAGACTATGCCCTCAACGTCCAGCGCGTGTATTTCCTCGACGAAGTGCATCGTAGCTACAACCCGAAGGGCAGCTTTCTCGCAAACCTGGAACAATCCGACCGCAACGCAATCAAGATCGGTCTGACTGGTACACCACTGATCGGCGAACAACTCCAATCTAAGGCCCTGTTCGGCGACTACATCCACAAGTACTACTACAACGCATCAATCGCCGATGGCTATACCCTGCGCCTGATTCGCGAGGAAATCGCAACCCGTTACAAGATGCAACTGCAACAGGCGTTGGCGGATATCGAAGTGCAGCAAGGCGGAATCGAGAAGAAGAAGCTATACGCGCACCCGCGTTTTGCCAGCGCAATGCTGGACTACATCCTCGATGATTT
>JAKQKT010000391.1 GCA_029560515.1 Pseudomonadota bacterium | reverse complement strand
AACATCGGTGACAACACCACCATCACTTCGCCTATTACGGTGAGTGGTCGTACCGGTAATGCACCAACAACGGCTTCGGTCTCGGTGAACATCACGCACACCTATCAAGGCGACTTGAAAGTGGACCTGGTGGCTCCGGATGGCAGCTTGTACAACATCCATAACCGTACCGGTGCCGGCACCGACAACGTGATCAAAACCGTCACGCTGAATCTGTCGAGCGAAGCACTGAACGGCATCTGGAAAATGCAAGTCAACGATAACGCTGCTGGCGATACCGGCAAGCTGAACTCATGGTCAGTCACGTTCTGATACAAAAGTAAAAAGCGCAACATCGAAACCCCGGCATAGCCGGGGTTTTTTTATGGGATCCATTTGTCGAAATCAATTTTAGCGAGCGGTGATTCCAGAGTGAATAGCCGTGAATTACTTGGGTCGGCCCAAAAAAAAATATCTGTCGGGAGGTCTCTCGCGCAAAACGTGGGTCGGCCTTGTGAATAGTTGTTTCCATAGTAGTGCTTGATGTCGAGTCTTTTGCGCCTGATTTTGGTCATAAATGCTCAAAAAAGAGTGCACAAAGAGATTTTATGTGAGCTATTTCACATTTTCACGTGAAGTGCTTTTCACGCCCCGCTGTTACAAATTGTCAAGGTGGAATGTTTCAAGCTGCGGCCTGGCTCACACAACGATTACAATACGAATCAAGTGTATACACCGTTTTTGTGCGCTAACGCGTAAAGACAGATTCAAGAAAAATTTGAAATAAGCAACAGCTCAAGCTGTCAATATCCAGGGGAATGGGTGATGTCGGGGATTCGTAGCAACGTCGTTTGGTGCCGCCATAAACCCTTGCTCGGGAAATTTTTTCCAGACATTGCCTCATATTCTTCGTCGCGCGTATTGCGATTCGCTGCTCCAATCGGAGCGCAATCCAAATGAATCATTTCCTTTCAGTCGCTAAAACCATTCGTAAATTGGATGTCGCCACGATGTTATTTCGTCAGTTTAAATCCCTAGCGTTTACCATCGTATTCGCCCTGGCTGCAAATGCTGCCAATGCGCAGACGACCGTTACGAATACAGCAACTGTTACGCCGCCGACAGGCGTGACGGACCCGACCTGTAATGTGGCGAACCCGCCTTGTAACAGCGTATCGGATACGGACACGGTAACGCCGCTTCGGGTAAACCTGACGAAGGCATGGGTGAATGCCATTGCCGGTAATGCCGTCAGCTTGTCGATTACCGGTGGTAATGCACCAACAGCAGGAACATCGACGGCGCCAGCGACGACCACGGCAGCAGGAGCGAATGCTGCGGCCGGTGCGACAATCACTTTGACCGAGGCATTTACCACGGGTAGCGCAGCAAACTACAACACAACGCTGGTTTGTTTGAAGGCATCGGACAGCTCGGTTGTGACGATAAGCGGCACTGGCCTGAGCCGCACCATTACCATGCCTTCCGACAGCAACGTCAACTGCACCTACACCAATACGCGAATCCAGGCGACCTTGACGCTGCGCAAGAGCTGGACGAATGCGATTGTGAACAATGCAGTGAACCTGCCGGCAACGACGGGCTTCACCAACAACACGGCGCTGTTCAACTCGGTGGCCAATACGACGACCGAGACCGACACGGGCGTG
>JAKQKT010000361.1 GCA_029560515.1 Pseudomonadota bacterium | reverse complement strand
CGCCGGCGGAACACCATCGCGGCAGGCACGGCATTTGCAAGGCAATGCATCTTGATAACTTTGATTTATACGGGTGAATAATGAGCGATGAATATCTGGGCGAGGATCAACCGGCACGCCGTACCACGCCCACCTGGGAGTTGGAGCTGCTGATATCCGGCGCAACCGTATTCGGTTTGATGCAATTGCCCGACCCGTTGAATCGCGCGTTAATCGTGATGATGAACGGAAACGAGGGGCCCATAGTTGATCTGGTGCGTACAGTCAGCATCTATCTGCAATTTTCACTTATCACATTGATCATCACCTTTGTATTGCATTTATTGGCACGTGCTTACTGGGTTGCCATTGTGGGCATGTATTCGGTGTATCCGCAGGGTATTCGCTGGGAGAATAAAAATACGACCGGCGGTCCCGCGTACCGCGAGTTCGGCAAAAATGAAATGGGCAGCATGCCGGACCAGATTGAGCGGGCCGATAATCGTGCCACCAAGATTTTTGGTCTGGGTTTTGGCATGGCCATGGCGATGCTGATAGCCAGTGCCGTCGTGGGCCTGATGATTTTGATCATGATGATTGTGCAGGTATCGAATGGCGATATGGAGGTATGGAATACGGCGATGTGGGCCGTATTGGGCGTGCTGTTTCTGCCATTTTTCACTGCGTATCTGGTCGACTTTCAATTTGGTGAAAAGCTGAAAGAAAAAGGAATGGATGGCTGGATAAAGAAAATATTCCAGGTGTATCGGAAGGTCGGCATAGGCAATGGCGTCAATCCGGTGATAAGTCTGTACACCAGCAATGAAGGCGCACAGAAAACTTCGATCATGATGGCGCTGGTCATGATTCCCTTGATGTTTGGAGTGGGCATTTTTACCGCCACTCGCGGGTCGGCAATTGATAATGGCGCTTATGACGGGCTGCCAAAGCCCCAACTGGGTGCAGAGCTTGTTGTGCGCCCGGAATACTATTCAAACTCGCGCGGAGATGAATTCAGCACCACCATGGTGCCCTTCATCGAAGATTCGGTTGTCAGCACCAATTTTTTGCGACTGTTCATTCCTTACCAACCTAACCGATTCAACGAGTTTCTGAGGAAAAAATGTCCGGACAGCCTTGTTCGCAAGTTGGCCAATCAAGGTAAAGGACTTGATTGTTTGTCGAACTACTTCGCGATCCAGATTGATACTCAAGTCACCAAGCACTCCTTGTTGTCTGCAACGGATCCCGAAACCGGGCAGCGTGGCATGGTGGCGATGATTGATGTTCGCGAGCTATCCAACGGACAGCACCTGTTGAAAGTAAAAGTCATGCCCAAGGATACCGAGAGCAGCGAAGACAAGGAACCGACGTTCCACAAAATACCCTTCTGGAAATAACGGTCGCCAATATTGCGTGGCTGGAAACTTCCCGTTATTGCGTTAGACCAAAAACAAGATGAACAAACGGACGCATCTATGAGTAAGCCAGTAAAACCCGAACCGGCCTACTATCTCGCCAGCCGTTGTCCAAGTTGCGGCGCGGCAAAATCACGGCCATCGGCAACGGCCTATGTCTATTGCGATTTCTGCGGCAGTCTTGCCGATTATGATTTCAGGAAAGCCTGCGAGCAGCCCAGGTCAATGCCGGGTCCGGTCTACGAAAAACTGTCGGCCAAACTGAAGCCACAATGCGAGAAAGCCCTGCTGGCCAATGACCGGGAAAAGTATCTAGAGCTGCAGACTGAGCTTTTCGATGCCTATGTCGAAGCCTGCCCGAATGCCGTACCGGTTCGCGTGGGCGATGCAATTTTCAGGCTGGCTTTCGTCGCCCATTCGGCCGGTTGCTGCACGGTGATTGCCTTCGATGACGAGTACAAAAAAATCTCGGAAGCCATGACGCAGGCAACGGCCGCGTTGCAATGGACGCAACACGAGGGCGCCACCCGCGTCAGTCATAAAAGTTTCAAGGCCATGCTCGACACCGTCGTTGCCGCGCAAGAACGCACCTATTCCGATGAATTGTATAGCCAATATGCGCCACACCCGGACGGTGCCGGCGCGGATTTGTTGAAACGTATCGGTTATTCCGGCTTCGTGCAGGGTTGGCTGCCCTATCTGCACGAAGCAACGACGAAATTATTGCTGGAAACGACCGGACTGAAACAGGAATATCTGACAGTGGAAACCAATGCTTCCGCATTACTCAATTGTGGTTTCTGCAAAAATACGGTGCCGGTATTTGCCGGCGCCAAGCAATGTGTCTGCGAGCAATGCGGCCACAAGCTGGAAGTCGAACAGGGCATCCGCTGCGATGGCTGCGGTAGCCATCTGGCGGTCGATAAAAACTCCCGTGATTTTCCTTGCCCGCAATGCCGGAGAAAAATCGAACGCGTCGGCTTGCAATGGCCGGGCGTATTCAGCCTTTAGGCACGAGCTTGGTCTAGAATCAGCGGGTCTGAAATAAATCCTTACCTTCAGCGTCAATCATCCACAGGAGTTTGCCATGGGCATCGTAGATTTTCTCAAAGGCCAGTTACTCGAAATCATCGAATGGACCGATGATTCCCGCGACACGCTTTCGTACCGTTTTCCGGACGACGACAAGGAAATCAAGAACGGTGCGCAACTCATTGTGCGTGAATCGCAGCAGGTGCAATTCGTCGCCGCCGGCAAGTATGCCGACTTGTTCAACCCTGGCAAACATACACTCAGCACGGAAAATATTCCGATTCTTTCCACCATCATGGGCTGGAAATACGGTTTCAACTCGCCGTTCAAGTGCGACGTGTATTACATCAACACGCGTTTGTTCACCGGCAATAAATGGGGAACCTCGAACCCGGTCATGATGCGCGACAAGGATTTCGGCATCGTGCGTCTTCGCGCCTTCGGTACCTACGATTTCAAAATCGTCGATGCGCCGAAATTCCTGAAGGAAGTCGCCGGTACCGACCAGAATTTCCGTCTCGACGAATTCGCCGACACCATGCGTTCGCGCATCATCAGCGTATTCACCGACGCACTCGCTACCGCGAATATCCCGGCGCTCGATGTGGCGTCGCGCTACACCGAAATGGGCGAAGCCCTGCTGCCTATCATCAATCCGGCCGTGACTTCGAAATACGGTATCGAAATCACCAGCTTCCTGCTGGAAAACGTGTCGGTGCCGCCGGAAGTGGAGCAGGCGATCGACAAGCGTTCGAGCATGGGTGCGATCGGCAACTTGAACGATTACGTGAAATACCAGATGGGCCAATCCATGACGATGGGTGGCGAAGCGTCGGCGGCCACGACATCGGCACAGATGGGAATGGGCTTTGCGATGGCGCAGGAAATGACACGCAATATGCAACAGCAAAATACTGCTGCAGCACCGGCTGCTGCCGCAGCACCCGCAGCAGCGGGTCTTGAAGTGCTGACGCCGGAACAGGCGGCGCAAACCCTGGGTGTGTCGGTCGAAGACGTGATGGCCTCGATCACTGCCGGTGACCTGAAAGCCCGCAAAATCGGCAGCGCCTATCGCATTGCAAAAAGTGCACTGGAAGAATTCCTCAAAGGGGCATGACCGGCGCATGAGCAACGCGACCGTAGGAAAACATCCCTGCCCGGAATGTGGCGGGGATTTGCAATGGAATGCCGGTAAACAATCGCTGGCCTGTCCGTATTGCGGCACGATTGTTCCGTGGAAAGATTCCGACGTCGGTCTGCCGGGTGAAGTGCAGGAAAACGATTTGACTCTCGCCCTGCAACAACATCCGGAAGACCAGCGCGGCTGGGGCGAAGACCGGCGCGAAGTGCAATGCCAGAGTTGCCATGCGATTTCGGTATTTGTCGGCGGCAAGGTCGCGCAGCGCTGTGAATTTTGCGGTTCGCCCTCGATCATCGACCATCAGGCCGAACGCGACGCGATTACGCCGCAATACGTATTGCCGTTCAAGATCAGCGACGGGCAGATACGCGATGCCATTCGTAAATGGTATGGCTCGCACTGGTTTGCACCGAACAAACTCAAAAGCGTTGCCTTGACCGATACCTTGCGCGGCGTCTATTTGCCCTACTGGACTTTCGATTCGCATGTGAGCGCTGAATGGACGGCCGAAGCCGGGCATTATTACTA
>JAKQKT010000359.1 GCA_029560515.1 Pseudomonadota bacterium | reverse complement strand
AAAAGTGCTCAACGTCTATAACTGGTCCGATTACATAGCACCCGACACGGTCGCCAAATTCGAGAAGGAAACCGGCATCAAGGTGACCTACGACGTCATGGACAGCAACGAATCGCTGGAATCGAAAATCCTGTCCGGCGACACCGGTTACGACATCGTGGTGCCCTCGTCATCTTTCCTTGGTCGACAAATCAAGGCGGGTGCCTATCAGCCGCTCGACAAGGCCCAGCTCGGCAACTGGAAGAATCTCGATTCCAATCTCTTGAGCAAGCTTATCGATGTCGATCCGGGCAATGCCCACGCCATGCCATACCTTTGGGGCACTACCGGCATTGGTTACAACGTGGACAAAGTCACCAAGATTTTCGGAAATACCGATGTGGTCAACAGTTGGGACCTGATTTTCAAGCCCGAAAATCTTTCCAAGCTGAAAGAATGCGGCGTTACCTTTCTTGATGCCGCTTCCGAAATCATTCCCACGACCTTGTATGCGATGGGCGAAGATCCAAACAGTTTTGATCCTGCCGTGATCGACAAGGCCGCCGCAAAACTAGAAAGCCTGCGTCCATACATCACCAATTTCCACTCATCGGAATATATCGATGCGTTGGCCAGCGGCAACGTATGCATCGTGGTTGGCTGGTCAGGCGATATCATCCAGGCCAAGGCGCGCGCTGCCGAAGCTAAAAATGGCGTCAACATCGGCTACAGCATTCCGCAGCAGGGTTCGGCGATGTGGTTTGACATGATGGCGATTCCAAAGACAGCCAAGCACCCGAAAAATGCCCATCAGTTCCTGAATTTCCTGATGCGCCCGGACATCATTGCTGAAGTGTCGAACTACGTCTCGTATCCAAACGCGAATGCCGCTTCGACGTCCATGCTCGACAAGAGTATTACCGATGATCCGATGATCAGCCCGAGCAAGGAAACCATCAATACCAAATTGTATGGCTTGGCAGTGCTTCCGCCGGACGTGATGAAAAAATATACCGCGGTGTGGACCGAGCTCAAAACCACCAATTAACCTCTCGGGGCAAGCATTAAACCGCTTGCCCTTTTTTTCGACGGGATTACCACTATGAGTGCTGAAATGGCTGCTGCGACTTCTGATCATGTGCCACGAACGGATAAATTGGGCAATGAAAATTACGTCCGCATTATCGATGTCCGCAAAGAGTTTGACGGTTTTGTCGCAGTCGATTCGGTAAACCTGTCGATTCGGAAGGGCGAGATTTTTGCGTTGCTCGGTGGTTCGGGTTGCGGCAAGTCAACCTTGTTGCGTTGCCTGGCGGGTTTCGAAAAGCCGACTTCCGGCAAAATCGAACTCGACGGCCAGATTATCAACGACCTGCAGCCCTATGATCGTCCGATCAACATGATGTTCCAGTCGTACGCGTTATTCCCGCACATGACTGTGGAACAGAACATCGCTTTCGGTTTGAAGCAGGACGGCATGGCCAAGGACGCGATCGCCAGGCGCGTCGAAGAAATGCTCGGCATCGTGCAAATGAACAAATTCGCCAAGCGAAAACCGCATCAATTGTCAGGCGGGCAGCAGCAGCGTGTGGCTCTTGCACGCTCTCTCGCAAAGAGTCCGAAGTTGTTATTGCTCGACGAACCCATGGGTGCATTGGACAAAAAACTGCGCTCGCAAATGCAGCTGGAATTGGTAAACATCATTGAACGTCTTGGCGTTACCTGCGTAATGGTGACGCATGACCAGGAAGAGGCCATGAACATGGCGCATCGTATTGCATTGATGGATGCCGGTCATATCCGACAGGTCGGCACGCCGGATGAAATTTACGAACAGCCAACCAGTCGTTTTGCCGCGGAGTTCGTTGGTTCACTGAATGTCATTGAAGGCAAGGTCGAAGAAGACGAAGCGGATTTCGTCACGATACGTTCTGATGCATTGCCCGACTCGGTTTATATCGGTCACGGCATAAGCGGATTTGAAGGGCAACAGGTGGCATTTGCTGTGCGGCCTGAAAAAGTCACGATCAGCAAGGACGAGCCGGTACAGAAGCACAACAAGGCACAGGGTATCGTCGAGGATATCGCCTATTTCGGCAGTCATTCGGTATATCACGTGCGCCTGCCGAGCGGCTTCAAGATCATGGCCCATTTCGCCAACAGGAAGCGCTGGGCCAGCGAAAACTTTACCTGGAATGATCAAGTCTGGGTCTCGTGGGGAGACGATGCCGGCGTGGTGTTGACCACATGAACCTGCCCAGATTTCTCACCCGGAAAGTTCTGCCGCATCCGCGCTGGGGCGTAATTTCCATACCGTATTTCTGGATGCTGCTTTTTTTCGCGATCCCGTTCCTGATCGTGATGAAAATTTCGTTCAGTTCGCAGGCGATTGCGATTCCGCCTTATACGCCGGTGCTGGAATACGTCGATGAAGGTTTGATGCTCAAATTGAATCTGGGCAACTACATCGAGCTATTCACCAACTCGCAGTATGTGGAAGCCTATTTAAGCTCGCTCAAAATCGCCGCCATTTCGACTTTGCTGTGCCTGCTGATTGGTTACCCGATGGCATACACGATTGCGCGCATGTCGCCCTCCATGCGAAATATTTGTTTGATGCTGGTGGTTCTGCCGTCGTGGATTTCTTTCCTGATTCGCATTTATGCGTGGATCGGTATCCTGCAGACGAATGGCGTGCTTAATAAAATGTTGCTGGCGATAGGCATCATCGATTCGCCATTGCAGATCATGAATACGCCGGTCGCGGCCTATATCGGCATCGTTTACGCCTATCTGCCATTCATGATTCTTCCGCTGTATACCAACCTGGTGAAATTCGACATGCGCCTGCTCGAGGCGGCCTATGATCTCGGCGCAAAGCCTTGGAAAGCCTTCCTGACGATCACCTTGCCAATGTCGAAATCCGGCATCATCGCCGGCTGCATGCTGGTCATGATTCCCGCCGTCGGTGAATTCGTGATTCCGGAATTGCTCGGTGGTCCCGGCACGCTAATGATCGGTCGCCAGTTATGGAGCGAATTCTTCAGCGCCGGTAATTGGCCGATGGCCTCGGCGGTCGCCATCATCATGCTGGTCTCGCTGCTGATTCCGATCATCATCTTCCACAAGTTCCAGCAGAAAGAACTGGAGGGCAGGATCGTATGAGCTCTCCCAACGCCAAAGTCAGTTGGTTCGGCCGCATTTTTCTGGGTGCGGGTTTTCTTTTTCTGTATTTGCCGATCATTTTATTGGTGGTTTTTTCATTCAACGAATCGCGCCTGTCCAGCTCCTGGTCGGGTTTCTCGTTCAAGTGGTATGGCGAGTTGATGAACGATGATTCGATGCTGAAAGCGGCCTGGGTGAGCCTGAAGATCGCGTTCACCTCGGCCACTGCCGCTGTCGTGCTGGGTACGCTGGCGGCGCTGGTGATGACGCGTTTCAAATTCTTTCGCGGGAAAACACTGTTCGGCGCACTGATTACCGCACCACTGGTGATGCCGGAAGTGGTGACCGGACTATCGCTATTGCTGATGTTTGTTACCTTGTTTTCACCGTTCGGCATTTCACCCAAGGGCATGCTGTCAATCTGGATTGCGCATGTCACTTTCACAATGGCCTTCGTGACCGTGATTATTTCCTCGCGCCTCGCCGAACTGGATAAATCGTTGGAAGAAGCGGCGATGGATCTGGGTGCCAACCGGCTGAAAATATTCTTCGTGATCACCTTGCCGATTATTTTTCCGGCACTGATTTCGGGCTGGCTGCTGGCATTCACTTTGTCGCTGGATGATGTGGTGATTTCCAGTTTCGTTGCCGGGCCGGATTCGACCACCTTGCCGATGAAAATTTTCTCAACCGTGCGGCTTGGCTTGAATCCAAAAATCAATGCGCTGGCTACGATTATCGTGGCAGTGGTATCGACGACTGCCCTGATCGCCTGGGCGATCAGCCACCGCGAAGAAAAACGCCGCCAACGTGATATTCAACTGGCATTACAGAAAGGCGATTAAAGAAAATGAGTGTCGAAATTACCAATCCCTGGACCGGTCAGGTGGATTACCGCTATGACTACATGGATGCCGATGCCGTCGAACGCTTGCTGGCAAAATCATCGGCGGCATTTCCTGCATGGTCAGCATTGTCGATAGATCAGCGGGGCGCAATTCTTGAACGCATTGCATCGGTTCTGCGTTCGAAGAAAGAACAGATCGCCAATATCATGTCGGCCGAAATGGGCAAGCTGCATGGCGAGGCTCTGGCAGAAATAGAAAAATCCGCCGGCGCCTGCGAATATTACGCAAAACACGCGATTGACTATCTGCGTGACAGCGATATCAAAACCGAAGCGACCCGCAGTTATGTGACATACGAACCGCTGGGTTGTGTATTTGCGATCATGCCCTGGAATTTCCCGGTCTGGCAGGTGTTCCGTTTCCTGGCGCCGGGCTTGATGGCTGGCAACGTTGCATTGCTCAAACACGCGACCAATGTGCCGCGATGTGCCGACGCTATCGCCGAAGTATTGAAAGAAGCCGGTATTCCCGATGGCGTGTTCGGCGTGCTGCATATCGACAATGCGATGGCCGAGAAGGTCATTGGCGATCCGCGTGTGCATGCGATTACCTTGACCGGTAGCGAACGTGCCGGACGCTCGGTTGCCGCGACCGCCGGAAAATTCCTGAAAAAATGCGTGCTCGAACTCGGCGGTAGCGATCCTTTCGTGGTGCTGGATGATGC
>JAKQKT010000345.1 GCA_029560515.1 Pseudomonadota bacterium | reverse complement strand
TGTCTAGATGCTCTGAAAATTCGGGATTTTTTCCAACAGGTTTTGCAATCGCAGCTGTGCATCGGATTCCTGCAGTAACTCCTGACGCTCGAGATTGGAAAGAGGCAGCCATTCCGCCAGTCGCCAGCTTACCCAGTCGGCGTTTTCCAATTGCTTTTTATCGAATGAAATTTCCGCCTTGTCCAGAACGCGCTGCAGTATCTGTGACAACACGAAATATTCCGGAGCCAGCGCAACGTCTTGAGCTGCCGCCAGCCAGGAAACTTCCCCCATGACCAATCCGTTGCTGCGGATCTTGACCTGTTCGACGTGAAAACGTCTTTCACCGAGCGCCGTAATGGCCAGCAGGCCGTCAGGCGTCTGGTCAAAATCGACAATACGCGCTTCGCAACCCAAGGCGGCCGATGCCGTGTTCTGCCCGACTTCCTCGCCCTGGATAATCATGCACACGCCGAAACCGTGATTGTTTCGCATGCAGTCTTTGACCATGTCGAGATAACGGGGTTCGAAAATTCGCAAAGGCAAAATACCGCCGGGGAACAGGACGGTATTCAGCGGGAATAATGGCAGTTCGGCATTGCTCACACGAATAGTGTAACGCTGCATGGGCGATTCATGAATCGCCCCTACAGGGCCGCCAAAAAACGGCGCGGTGCGCCTTCAAACCCACCGTTGGACATGAAGACGACATGGTCACCTTCTTTCGCCAAGGCTTTCAATTCGGCGATCAGGGCATCGACGGTCATTGCCGTTTGGCCATGGCCCCGCAAGGCCGAAATCACTTTGCCCGCATCCCAGCTGAGCTCGGGCCGATGCAGGAACACTACCGCATCGGCCTCGTCCAGCGATGGGGCAATTTCCGCGGCGTGTGAGCCAAGGCGCATCGAATTACTGCGTGGCTCCATCGCCACAACGATCCGTGCAGTTCCGACTTTCGCCCGCAAACCTTCCAGCGTCGTGCGGATGGCTGTCGGGTGGTGCGCGAAATCATCATAGACCGTCACGCCATTGGCATTACCCAAATTTTCCAGACGGCGCTTGACGCTTTGAAACTCTGCCAGTCGTGGCAATGCCGTGACAACATCGGCACCCACGGCATTCGCAGCGGCGATTGCCGCCAAACCATTCAGCACATTGTGACGGCCCAGCAATGACCACTCCACAATCCCCAATTCCGTGCCTTTGTAGATGACTGCAAACCTGGAGCCGTCGTTTTCAATCAGGCGCGCAGTCCACTCGGTATCGCCCTCCAGGGAGAAGCGTTCAACCGGCGACCAGGCGCCCATGCTCAAGACTTCGGCGAGATATTTATCTTCGCCATTGACGATCAGTTTTCCGTTGCCGGGAACGATTCTTACCAGATGATGAAATTGTCTTTGAATCGCGGCGACATCATCGAAAATGTCGGCATGATCGAATTCAAGATTATTCAAAATGGCAACCGTCGGCCGGTAATGTACGAACTTGCTGCGTTTGTCGAAAAAGGCGGTGTCATATTCGTCGGCTTCAACGACAAATTCCTTTCCTGAGCCCAATCGCGCGGAGACACCAAAATTTTCCGGTACGCCACCTACCAGAAAACCCGGATCGCGGCCCGCAGCTTCAAGCAGGAACGCGAGAATCGAGGTTGTGGTCGTTTTTCCGTGAGTGCCTGCGACCGCCAGCGTCGTACGTTTCGGCAACACGTTTTCGCGCAGCCACTCGGCGCCCGAAATGTAATTGAGTTGCTGGTTCAATACATATTCAACGGCAGGGTTGCCTCGCGACAAGGCATTGCCGACGATTACCTGCTGCGTGTCGGCGGTAATGTTTTCCGCCTTGTAGCCCGATGTCAGCGTGATGCCCAACTGCTCGAGCTGGGTGCTCATCGGCGGATATACGTTTTGATCCGAGCCATCGACTTCATGACCCAACTCGCGCGCGAGTGCCGCCACGCCACCCATGAAGGTGCCGCAAATTCCGAGAATATGTAATTTCATTGTTTCGCTTTGTTTTGTAAATCAGCCCACATCGTGCGTGTGGGAAATGGCGGCAATGATGCGATTGAACACATCGTCCAGACCACCGACACCGTCAACGTGTACCAGACTGCCGTGATTACGATAGAAGTCGACCACGGGTGCGGTCGATTCGTTATAAACATTCAAACGATGGCGAACTGCTTCAGGCGTGTCATCGGCGCGACCCTCGGCCTTCGCACGACCGGCAATGCGCTCGACCAGCAAATCGGTATTGACATCGAGTTGCACGGCAACATCGACCGGCTGCCTGATTTTCTCGAGCAATTTTTCCAGCGCATTGGCCTGCGCCAGGTTGCGCGGATAGCCATCGAGAATGAAACCATTGGCAGTATCGGGTTTCAGCAAGCGTTCTTCGAGCATTCCCAGCACGATGTCATCGGATACCAGATTGCCCGAAGCCATCACGACCTTTGCCTTCATTCCCAGCTCGGTGCCCGCGGCGACAGCGGCCCGCAATAAATCACCGGTTGAAATATGCGGCACTTGCAGATGTTCGCGCAGCCGAGTTGCCTGAGTCCCTTTGCCCGAGCCGGGCGCCCCTAACAATACCAATCGCATGAAAAACTCCAGAAAAATAAACGCACGGCTGTCGTCGCCCCTAATTAGATATAGTAGAGCCCAAGATTCGCCGTGCGGACACCGTCACGCTAACGGCCCGAGGCGACCAAGTCAATAAACAACAGCAAGAGATTGATTATTATGAGCAAAGGAAAGCTCCTTTACGCACAATCCGGCGGCGTTACCGCTGTGATTAATGCCACCGCCAGTGCCGTAATTGAGGCGGCGCGCGCGAAAAAAATTCCGGTTCTCGCGGCAAAAAACGGTATTTTGGGGGT
>JAKQKT010000338.1 GCA_029560515.1 Pseudomonadota bacterium | reverse complement strand
GGGAACTGTCAACGGGGTACAACAGGAAATGGGGTCTTGTCATTGCGGCGCCGGAACAACCTACGAGTCCTGCTGCGGTCGCTATCACTCTGGCCATGAACCCGCAGCTACGGCAGAACTGTTGATGCGTTCGCGCTACAGCGCCTACGTGCTGGCACTTGAAGAGTATCTACTGGCGACATGGCATGCGAGCTCACGCCCATCATCACTGGATTTTTCGGGGGCCGGCAAGACCAAATGGCTGGGTCTGGAAATAAAGCGGCACCACATCATCGATGCCTACAACGCGCAGGTTGAATTCGTTGCACGTTACAAAACCGGCGGGCTGTCTGCCGTGCGTTTGCACGAGATCAGTGATTTTGTTTTTGAAGACGGGCGCTGGTTTTACGTATCCGGTGTATTTCAGTAGGAGCGCCTACGGTTTCAATGCATTGTCGAAAAACGCAATCGTTCTTGCCCACGCCAGCTTCGCCGCCGTCACGTCATAGCGTGCGGTGCTGGAATCATTGTGGAATCCGTGTTGTGTGCCCGGATACATATTCAGGCTGTACGCAATTTTTTGTAAATCGAGTGCGGTGCGGAATTCGTTGATGCCGGCATTGATACGTTCGTCGTTGCCGGCGTAATGCATCATCAACGGCGCTTTCACTTTCAGGATCTGCTCGGCATTCAAGGCGCTTCCGTAGAAACAAACGGCCGCGTTGACCTCGCTACGCTCCGCCGCGCATCGCAATGCGATGCCACCACCGTAGCAAAATCCGACCGCACCGATTTTGCCGTTGCCGTCGCTCCGGCTGGCGATATAGGGAATGCCGGCGATGATGTCGGCATCAATCGTGGCGCGGTCGGTCGCAGCGAATAAGTCACGGGCCTTTTCCTGATCTGCCGGGGCACCACCGGCAACGCTCAAGCCATCGGGCGCAACGGCAATGTAACCGGCGAGTGCGGCACGGCGCGCGACATCTTCAATATGCGCATTCAAGCCGCGATTTTCGTGGATGATCAAAATGCCGGGCAGGGGCTTTTTCGCTTTCGCCGGTTTGGCGACATAGGCGCGCACCGGTCCTTTGCTGCCGGCATATTGAACGTACTCCGCCTTAATGCCGTGGTCTTTAGGATCAATTTGCTGTGCATAGGCTTCATTCGGTTCGATCAAAGGCAATAACAAACTGGCAGCGGCAGCACTTCCGGCAATGCCCGCCAGGCGATTGAGAAAATCGCGGCGCGGCATGCTGCCATGAATGTAATGGTTATAG
>JAKQKT010000332.1 GCA_029560515.1 Pseudomonadota bacterium | reverse complement strand
ATGGCGCGCCCGGAGGGATTCGAACCCCCGACCAATGGCTTCGGAAGCCACTACTCTATCCGGCTGAGCTACGGGCGCTTGGATGGTGTGCAAGCTGTCGGTGAGTCACAACAGCCGCTTATTGTAACCCAGCATGAAACCTATGCGGCTGGATTAAGAACACGGGCAGGTGTGGCAAGAAGGCTCGAACCGTGATTCTTCAGAAGCCAATGTCAAGGAAAACCAGCAGATTTGAAGTTTTCAAATGAGAACCATTTGCATTTGTGCAAGCACGGAGATAAGATTGATTCTCATTAACAACCGATTATTGCAAGGATTGCCATGTCTTCCCGCTCTGTGTTCCCGTCCCGCCGCCTCGTTTCCGTCGCCATAAGTCTGGTGCTCGGAACTGCGACAGCTCCTGTATTCGCCGTTGATAATGCGAATAGCCTTGCAAGCCCGGATACCGGCACCAAGACAAAGGATTTACCGACGGTAGAAGTGCAAGGCAGCAACAAGCCGGAAGTCAGGTCTCCTAAATACACCGCGCCATTGCTCGATACTCCGCAAACGATTACGGTCATTTCTAATGACACCATCGAAGACCAAAACCTGCTGTCTCTGCGGGATATTCTCAGCACCTTGCCAGGCATTACTTTCGGTGCCGGCGAAGGTGGCGGCGGTTACGGCGACAGTATCAACCTGCGTGGTTTCAGTGCCAACACCGACATCACCGTGGATGGCGTTCGCGACAGCGCACAATACTCGCGCACCGATCCATTCAACCTGGAACAACTGGAACTCGTGAATGGTGCCAACTCGGTTTATTCAGGCGCGGGATCAGTCGGTGGCAGCATCAATCTTGTCAGCAAATCCGCGCACAAGCGCGACAGCAACATCGCCACGCTGGGTTTGGGCACCGATAATTACCGCCGCCTGACGCTCGACAGCAATCAGGAAATCGGCGAAACCGCCGCGCTGCGCCTGAATGTGATGATGCATGAAAACGACGCACCCGGCCGCGATTTCGAAAACTTCAAACGCTGGGGCATTGCCCCTTCGTTCGTGATTGGTCTTGGCACCGACACTACGTTCACGCTGAACTTGATGCATCAACATGACGACAATCTTCCTCAATACGGCGTGCCTTTCTATAATGGCGCGCCATTGCCAGGCGTCGATTCCAGCAATTATTACGGCTACCACAATATCGACAAACAGGTGATAGACAGCGATTCACTCACGGCCATTTTGAATCACCATTTCAATGACAATGTCTCGATCCGAAATCTGACGCGTGTTTCAAAAGTCGATCAGCTTTCCATCGTCGATGCGCCGCAAGGCGTGGTTTGCCTGCCCAACAACCTGACACCACTTGGTACTTCGTGCACCGTAAGCGGCGTAGCGACTCCGCCGGGCACCTTCCGGCCCGGCATTACCAATCCGCGCGGTTATGTACGTGATACCGGCAACAAGGCGTTCGTTAATCAAACCGACGTGAATGTCCAATTCAACACAGGCGAGATTGAACACAATCTTGTTGCCGGCATTGCCTTTGCCCACGAAACCTTCGAACTCGAGAACGCACGCCTGTTCCGCAATGCCGATGGCACCTCAATTTCCCAATTGCCGCCGATGGATCTCTACAATCCGGACTCTTTCTATGCCGGCCCCATCAACTCGACTCGCGTCGCGAAAACCGATGGCGAACAAGACAATGCGTCGATCTATGTTTTCGACACCTTGAAATTCAACGAACAATGGCAAGTCACCGGCGGCATGAGATACGAATATAATTCCGGCAGCTCCACCGCCTATACAGTGTCCACCGCGCTACCCGATATCGGAGCGATCACCGGCGCGGCAGCACCCGCCGAGAACAAGGACAGCCTGTTTTCTTACCGCGCCGGCCTGGTTTACAAACCGCAGGAAAATGCCAGCGTCTACCTGGCGTACGGAAATTCAAAAACACCTTCGAAGGCATCGGTCAATGGTGCCTGTACAGCGACCAGTACGACGGGTACCGCCAACTGCAATGTTGATCCGGAAAGCGCCATCAACTACGAACTCGGAACAAAATGGGATTTCCGCGGCGGCAAGCTCAGTCTTAGCGCTTCGATTTTCCGTAACGATCGCGAAAACTATCGCGTTGCCGATCCTGATCCTGCCAATCTGAGCGGCGAACAGGCACTCGACGGTCAGGCGCGTGTGGATGGTTTTACCGTCGGACTTTCCGGCTTGGTTGCGGACAACTGGTCGGTGTTTGCGAACTACACCTATCTGGACAGTGAAGTTTTACGCAACGTCTCGAAATATTGTCTCGCCAATCCCGGCGTTGGATTGTGTACCGGCGGAAATGCTTCCGATCCCGATTTTGTTGCCGGTGACCCCTTGTTGGCCACGCCAAAAAACGCCCTTAGTCTCTGGACGACTTACGACATCACGCGCAAATGGCAAGTTGGTTACGGCGCCACCTATCAGGGTCAAACCACTGTGCAACAACATTCGGCGACCAAGCCAAGCGGCGCACTGGATACCTATGGCGGCTACACCACGCATCGCCTGATGGCGGCTTATCGCATCACCGATGATTTCACGCTGCAATTGAACGTCAACAACCTGACCGACCGGCTGTACTACACGCGCATTCGCAACAACGGATGGGCAACGCCGGGCGATGCACGAAGCATCGTATTAAATGCCAGTTACCGTTTTTGAGAGAAGCCCATGTTGCTGCATATCCCCAACGTACTCACTCAAGATCAAGTTGCGTATTGCCGCGAACGTCTGGCCTCCGCGAGCTGGGCCGATGGCCGCATCACGGCGGGTTACCAGTCGGGCAAAGCTAAAGACAACGAGCAATTGCCGGAAAACGATCCGGTTGCGATTGAACTGGGTGCATTAATTCGCAATGCGCTGAAGACAAACGACAATTATTTTTCCGCCGCATTGCCGCGCGTGGTGTATCCGCCGCTATTCAATCGTTATCGGGGCGGCCAGGCTTTCGGCTTCCATGTCGATAACGCCATTCGCTACGACCGCAGCGGCCAACTAGTGCAACCGGTCCGTACCGATTTGTCAGTCACCTTATTCCTGGCCGCCCCGGAAGATTACGACGGCGGCGAATTGATCATCGAAGATACTTACGGCGTGCAAAAAATTAAACTGCCGGCTGGCGACATGGTCTTGTATCCGGGCACCAGCCTGCATCGCGTCACGCCAGTTACACGCGGTGAACGCCTGGCTTCTTTTTTCTGGATCCAGAGCATGGTGCGCGATGACGGCGATCGCCGCCTATTATTCGAACTCGATTTATCGATTAGGCGTCTGACGCAAAGCACGCCGGACCATCCTTCACTGGTACAACTTACCGGCGTGTATCACAACCTGCTGCGTCGCTGGGCCGAGGTTTGAAACCGTGACGGCAAAAGATCAGGCGGCAAAAAAACGCCGTAGCTATTGGCTGAAAACCCTGCATCAATGGCATTGGATCAGTTCGGCGATCTGCCTCGTTGCCATGCTCGGCTTTGCGATTACCGGCATCACCTTGAACCACGCTTCGCAAATTTCGGCAGAACCGAAAGTCGTCACGAAAAAAATGGTTTTGCCTGCAAGATTATTGAACGCGCTCACATCACCGGCTTCCGAAAAATCGCCGTTGCCGTCTGATGTCGCCGCTTGGCTGGATAAAGAAGCGTCGGCGAACGTTGACGACATTCCCGGTGAATGGTCCGACGATGAAGTCTATCTTTCGCTGCCTCGTCCCGGTGGCGATGCCTGGTTGAGCATTGATCGCAAAAGTGGCGCAATCGAATACGAAGTGACCGAGCGCGGCTGGGTATCGTATTTGAATGATCTGCATAAAGGCCGCAATACCGGTACGGCCTGGACCTGGTTTATCGACATTTTCGCGCTGGCTTGCGTGGTATTTGCCGGTACCGGTTTATTCCTGCTGCAACTGCATTCACGCAATCGCCCGGGCACCTGGCCAATCGTTGCGCTCGGTCTGGTGATTCCGTTTTTGCTCGTCATTATTTTCGTTCATTGATGGGGTGGTCATGAAATTTCCTGCTTTTGTTTTTCTACTCTGTGCCTCGATTGGCATGCCTGCGGTTTCCGCGGAACTGGCTGTCAGCGTGGAAGTGCCGGCATTGAAAGTGGCCGAGTACCACCGTCCGTACATCGCAATCTGGATCGAAAAGGAAGATCAATCTGTCGCGGCTGATCTTGCGGTCTGGTACCAGACAAAAGCCGGCAAGGAACCCGGTACCAAATGGCTGCCGGAACTGCGGCAGTGGTGGCGTCGTAGTGGCCG
>JAKQKT010000331.1 GCA_029560515.1 Pseudomonadota bacterium | reverse complement strand
CCGGAACCGGCACTCGGTGACCAGGCAGAGTTCGTCGTAATCGTAAAAAATGGCGCGGCCATGCCGGGTGACGCCGAAATTTTTCAGCAGCAAATCGCCGGGGAAGATATTGCTGCGCGCAAGATCCTTGATCGCCTGACCGTAGTCGAGAATCGCGGCTAGAGCCAATTCTTCCGAGGTTTCCCGCACGTACAAATTCAACGGTCGCAGACGCCGCTCCACATAGCAATGGTGGATAACGATATGCTGCCCGCTTTCACTGACCGATTCGCTGCATTCCTTCAGCAACTCTTCGCGCATGGCATCGGTGAATTGCTCGCGCGGAAAACGCAGGAAGCGGTATTCCTGCGCGTCGATCAGGCGGCCGACACGGTCGTGCTTGAACACCAGATGGTATTTTTCCAACACCTGTTCGCGTGCGATGTTTTTCGGGAACGCGAATTTGTCACGAATCAGTTTGAATACCAGCGGATAACCCGGCAGCGTAAATACCGCCATCACCATGCCGCGTTCGCCATCGGCATGGGTGCAGTTTTGTTCGGGATGTTCCCCGAGATAACGAAAGAAATGCCGGTAACGTTCGGTCTTGCCCTGCTTGGCACGGCCCAGCACGGTATAGATCTCGTCGATTGGTTTGCCCGGCAATAAAGTTCGCAGGAAAACCACGGCATCGCCAACCGTCGGCAAATCGGCATGGAAATAACTGTGCGTATAGCCAAATAAAACCGCCGCGTGCTGACGCGAGGTAATCACGGCATCGACACGAATTCCGTTCTCTTCATTCACCAATGCCAAGATGCAAGGCGCATAGTTTTCCCGACCCAAGATACGGCCCACCAGGTAGGCACGACGTTCGCGGTAAAAAACCGTGTCCAGCAATTCCACCGCCAATACAGCGGGTTCGGGCCACTGGTCGAAACGCGTCTGCAAGGTATCGGCAATTTTCTTCGCACAAGCCTTGGCGTCCTGATACGGAGCGGCAAACGGGTAATCGGCCAATACTCGTTCGAACAATGAAGGCAGGCTTTCCGACAATACGTAGTTATGCCGCGCGACCGGATGGGTGATGCTGTCGGTCGGTTCAATCGTGAGGGCAATGAATTCGATATCGGCGTTGACGCCGCGCGTCTTGAAAAAACGTCGAGTCAGCGTATTAAAAAACGTCTTGAATAATTCGCGATCCAGCAAGGGTGAAATCAGGTTTCCGTAGGCTTGCCGAATGCCCTGCCACAAGATCGCATTATTGGATTGATCGGCCATCCGGTCACTAAGCTTGTCGCTGATATCAGCAACGCATTGATCGTAAAGTTCGATCCGCGCATTGGCATCATCGCGCGAGCCTGCCCAATCACGCTGCTCGAAACGCTGCTTGGCTTTTTTGGTGACCTCGGAAAACTTCGCGTTGTAATCAAGAAAGGCATCGCGGATGGCGACCGCGCTGGGGACGGCTAAAGAATCGATGTGCGCATCTGCCATGCTCAGGCCGCCCCGGGTTTGATTTGCGTTTCCAGCCATTGCCTGAAATGCACCAGACCGCGATGGTTTTTCGAGCGTTCCGGATACACCAGATAATACTGATATTCGGCCAGCATTTTAAGTTTGCCGATATAGTTCAGGCGCCCGGCTTCAATCAACGGCGCGGCCAGGATATGTCGGGCCAGCACGATGCCGACGCCTTCGGCCGAGGCACGGTGAGCACCTTCGGCCTCGTTGAATTTGGCGACGAATTTCTTCGGCTCCGGCAAATCGAAATGCGCGCACCAGCGTTTCCACCGACCGAACGGATCGTCAATCAAGGGGTATTTGTGCAACTGGTCCAATTTGATCGGGCCGATCTGTTTTATCAGGGCCGGGCTGGCGGCCGGGCTGATCCATTCTTCCAGCAGAAAATGCGATTGCAAACCGGGCCAGCTGCCGGCACCGAAACGGATCGCAGCATCAATCTGGAATTCCTTGTCGAAATCCACCATGCGCGACGACGAATCAAGATTGAATTGAATGTCCGGGTGCAGGCGGACGAATTCACCGAGTCTCGGCAACAGCCAGGCATTGGCCATCGATGCCAGCGCGCTCAAGGTCAGACGATCATCATGTGAGCCGGTTTGCGGACTCAGCAATTGCTCAATCGCCTGGTAATGCGGCTCCAGCTGTACGTAAAGACTCTGTCCGTCCGGCGTTAATTGAATGCCGCGCGGTCCGCGCTCCATCAGGCGTCGACCCATGCGCTCCTCAAGCCTGCGCATTTGATGGCTGAGCGCACTGACGGTCACGTTCAACTGCTCGGCGGCGCGCGTCATATTGCCGCTGCGGGCGGTGTGCATGAAGCCGGAAATCCATTGCAGCGCGGGCTTGCTCATCTTGAAAAATACTCAAGTCTGGATTGAAAACAATGCTATTTTCAGTCAGTAACTGTGGGCGTATCTTGCCAACTCGTCAAGTAAGGCAACATTGAGGGGGCTGTATGAATATTTGGACAGGACTGCTGTTTCTCGGTGGATTTATCGCCACGCCGGCGGCTTTGGCTGCGGTGACGGGCGAGCCCGAAGCCGACACGACATCACCGAAAGATATCGTTCGGCATTTTCTGGAAGAGGTACGTGCCGGCAAGGCCCCGGAAAAATCCTCGAAATTTCTTGCATCGAAGGTTTTGGCGCACCAGATGAATTCGGAAATCGAAACCACGGTTTCGCGGGATCCGGAAGATTACGCGGCGCACATCAAAGATTTCCGCCGCATCTACGGCGATTTCGATTTTGAAGTAACGGAATTGCTGGCCGATGGCGATCGCGTTTATGCCCGCTGGAAACAAACCGGTTGCCATGTCGGTCCGTCCGATGGCGCCGCGCCAAGCGGTCTGCCGGTGATCGAAATTGCCAGCGCCGTGTATCGCGTTGAAGCAGGAAAAATCGCCGAATACTGGATACAGATTGATCGCAAGGGAACCGAGATCCAGTTTGAAACAAACGCCATAAACACTAACCGGAAAATCAGTTGCGTGCGCTGAGTCTCGTTAAAAGACACATTGCGGATATTTTTCGTTTTCCCGTTACATTACATTTCACATAATCGCTTCTCCCGAAAAGGTTCACCATGAATTTCGCTTCGAGTCTCCGTTTGATTTTATTGGCCATGATCTGGGGCAGTTCATTCCTGTTCCAGCGTGTTGCGGTACCCGAGCTCGGCCCCAACTGGGTCGCAACAGGAAGGCTGGTGCTTGGCGCGCTGGTATTGGTGATCGTGATGCTGGCGATGCGCAAACCTTTGCATCTTCGCAAGAATGCCGGCGCGTATATCTGGATCGGCTTCATCAATTCGGCCTTGCCGTTCTGGTTGTTTGCCTATGCCAGCATTACCTTGCCGGCAGGCGTTACCGCGGTGATGAATTCGATGGTGCCTTTGTTCAGCGTGTTGCTGCTTTGGGTGATGGGTGAAAGACCGAGCTTCGGAAAATTTGCCGGTGTCACGTTGGGTATAGTCGGTGTTGCGATGATTGTCGGTTTTGGCGGTCTGCCGATGACGTTAGCAACGGCACTCGGCGTTCTCGCCGGCATGGGTGCCGCTGCACTTTATGCTTTCAGCGCGATGGAAATTCGCAAACGCTTTACCAATGTTGACCCGCTCGCGGTAGCTACCGGCAGTTTGCTCGGCGCGACGCTCGCCTTGCTACCGGTATTGTTCATCGGTCCGATGCCTTCCACGGTCGAAGTCACGCCTTGGTTGATGTTGTTACCGCTCGGCGTGTTTTGTACCGGTATTGCCTACTTCCTGTATTTCAAATTGCTGCACGATGTCGGCAGCACGCGCGCCACCACCGTGACCTTGTTGGTGCCGGTATTCGCATTGATCTGGGGCGTGCTGTTCCTGCATGAACACCCGACCTTGCTCAGTCTGGTCGGCATGGGCCTGGTGATTGTGTCGATGATGCTGATTCTGGAAAAGATAAAATTGCCGCAATTTTTCGGAACCGCGGCTAAGGAGATTTAGATACACCACAAAAAAGAGCCGCTTTCGCGGCTCTTTTCTTTTGCATGCGGCATCAAGCGGAAATTACATTTGCTTGATCATTTCATCGGCGAATTCCGAGCATTTCACTTCGGTCGCGCCTTCCATCAGCCGGGCGAAATCGTAGGTGACGCGCTTATTCGCAATGGCTTTGTCCATGGCTTCGATGATGGCATCGGCAGCTTCGGTCCAACCCATGTAACGCAGCATCATTTCGCCGGATAAAATCACCGAACCCGGATTTACTTTATCCAGACCGGCGTATTTTGGCGCGGTACCATGCGTCGCTTCGAACACGGCATGGCCAGTCACGTAGTTGATGTTGGCACCCGGCGCGATGCCAATGCCGCCGACTTGTGCGGCCAATGCGTCGGACAAATAATCGCCGTTCAAATTCAAGGTGGCGCAAACATCGTATTCTGCCGGACGCAGCAAGATTTGCTGCAGGAACGCATCGGCAATCGCGTCCTTGATGATCAAGCCGGCACCTGGCTTGCCCTCCGGAATAATCATCCAAGGACCGCCGTCGAGTTCAACCGCGCCGTAGAAATCTTTCGCAACCTGATAGCCCCAATCACGGAAACCACCTTCGGTGAATTTCATGATGTTGCCCTTGTGCACCAGGGTTACCGATTTGGATTTGTTCGCAATGGCGTAGCTGATCGCGCTATGCACAAGGCGCTCGGTACCCAGATAGGAAACCGGCTTGATGCCGAGACCGACATTCACTTTGACTTCGCGATGCGGGGCGCCGATACCTTCCAAAGCCTTCTGCCAGCCTTCGGATTTTTCCTGCGTGCCGAAACGGATTTTGTCGAATGCCTTGGGATCTTCTTTCGCGATGAAATCGAGCAATTTCTGCGCCAATTCCGAACCACCCGCGTATTCAACGCCCGCATAAATGTCTTCGGTGTTTTCGCGGAAGATCGTCATGTTGACTTGATCAGGACGCTTGACCGGTGAAGGCACGCCCTTGAACCAGCGCACCGGACGCAAACAAACATACAGATCCAGCATTTGGCGCAATGCGACGTTCAAGGAACGGATGCCGCCGCCGACCGGCGTGGTCAATGGGCCCTTGATCGAGACCAGATAATCGCGGCAAGCCTGCACCGAGGATTCCGGCAACCAGGTACCGAATTGGTTATTGGATTTTTCGCCGGCATACACTTCAAGCCAGTGAATTTTCTTTTCGCCGCCGTAGGCTTTCGCTACCGCTGCGTCCAATACGCGAACCGAGGCCGCCCAGATATCCGGACCGGTACCGTCGCCTTCGATAAATGGAATGATCGGATTATTCGGGACATTCAACTTGCCGCCCGAAATGGTAATTTTTGCGCCACCCGTAGGTGCCGTAATGATGGGTTCTGCCATACATCCCTCCAGAAAACCGCTGCGGGAACCGCAGCAATGAACCGCTATTGTCGCGGATTTGGGCTTGAAGGGCCACTAGGTCGAGTGTTTCAATACCTGCCATTGCTGCCGCAGCGCCAGCGCCGCCCAGACCAAGGCTGCAATCATCATCACGCTGCCGATAAAAAAACTGAGCCGCGCGATGCTCATATAACTCTCGAGCATGCCGGTTATCGTCAACAGATTGCCCCAGTCGTGCGAATCTTCGTCGCCACCCCCGACCAAAGGCAGTGCGCGGTAATAAGCATCGGCGATATAGGGCGACAGATCGACGAAACTCTGTCCGCTCCACCACAGCATCAGGCTGGCGGCGAAGGTGTCTCGGTATTTCAACAAGAAGGCAAACAGGAACGTCCACGGCCAGATCACCTGGAACAGGCTGCCGCCGAGTATCGTCATGAACCTGCCGAACGGGCTGAAAAAGAAATGGCCAAACTCGTGGAACATCAGATTGACGTTGTGCATGAACGAGCCGCCGATCACTTCCCAACTGATGCCGTTCGCGATGAAATACAAGGTCCAGATCACAAACACCACGGCGCAGATCGCGCGCGCCCAGAAGGCAATGTCATCGACTTTTTCCGGCGCTTCGGTCAGCCATTCCAGAAACGTTTGCCGGATTTCCGGTTCAATTGAAATCGCTTCCCGGTCATCGCTTTGCTTTGCGAGCCATTTGCCATAGACGATACCGCAAGACGGGCAAATATCCGGATGCACATTGCTGTCGATTGCGATTCGTTGATACTGGCATTTCGGACAGGTAGTCATGGCATCATCATAATGCGTCCGCCGGAAAACACACTACACCCATGCCATCGCTGCCATTGCTCTATTCTTTTCGTCGCTGCCCCTATGCGATTCGCGCGCGGATGGCGATTGCCATCAGCGGCGTTGCTCTTGAATTGCTGGAAGTGGATTTGAAAGCGAAACCCGAACGCATGCTGCAGTTATCGCCGAAGGCTACGGTGCCGGTATTGGAGTTGCCCGATGGTCGCGTGCTGGATGAAAGCATGGACATCATGCTTTGGTCATTTCGACAGTGTGATCCGCTTGGCATGCTGGACGATTTTTCCGAAGATTCCAAAGCGCTGGTCAAACGTAACGATACTGAATTCAAGCAGTCGCTTGACCGCTATAAATATCCCGAGCGATATCCGGAATTTCCGGCACTGCATTATCGTGCGGAAGGCGAAATTTTCTTACGTGATCTGGATGACAGGCTGGGGCATGGCGCTTACCTGTTTGGCAACAAGCCGGGCGTGGCAGATTTGGCATTGATGCCTTTTGTCAGGCAATTCGCGCAGGTGGATCGCAGCTGGTTCAATGTGAGTCCATATTCAGCATTGCGTGCATGGCTGGACAAATGGATCGCATCGGACCTGTTTGTTTCGGTGATGAAAAAACCGTAGGAGCGCCTTCAGGCGCGACGGATCAGAATGGTTTGTCGCGTCTGAAGGCGCTCCTGCGCACACTCACCTCAGCTGCAGCAAATCCCATTTGTTACCGTATAAATCCTGGAACACCACGACGGTGGCATAAGTTTCTTCGCGCGGCGTTTCGCAAAAAACGATGCCTCTTTCTTTCATGTTCTGGTAGTCGTGCCAGAAGTTATCCGTTTGCAGAAATAGAAACACGCGGCCGCCGGTTTGATTACCGATACTTTTGGCTTGTTCGGCATTTGCCGCTTTCGCCAACAGAATGCGTGCTTCTTTCGCGCCCCGCGGTGCCACCAGTACCCAGCGCTTTTCATCGCTCAGGCGCGTGTCTTCCATCAATTCAAAATCAAGCTTGCGAGTATAGAAATCGATCGCTTCGTCGTAATCGTTTACCACCAGACTGATTGCATTTAGAAATTGGCCCATGGCTCATCCTTCAGAACTTTGGCGATTATCCCTTTTCGGCACTGCAAAACCGACAAACCGGCAAACACATCGTTTTTGGCTGTTTTCGCCATCAAGCTGTCGTAACCGACACTATTTGGGGGCATAATTTAGGCAGATTCTGTGTTCACCCCCGGGCAACGCCCGATTCGAAGGAGACAGATCATGAAACGCATTAACACCCTGATAGCCAGTATTTTGCTGAGTGGCAGCGCTTTAAGCGCCGACATCGACAACGCCCCTGTGTACCAGCCCGGCAGCCAGTACACCGCCGTTCTGAACCACACCAACTCGGAATGGCGTTTGCTGCCCAGCGATGGCCAGGACTTTGCCATCCAGCTGGATGCAGGCTGCCATTCCGCCACCGCCATTCCCGCCGGCCTGTGGTTGCTGACCCGTGATGCCGATGGCAAGCCGGAACTACTGGCACCTTCGCAGACGGTTCTGCCTGCAGGTCATAGCGGCCATATTCCGGTAGTCGCTTGCAGCGATGAGCAGAATACCGGGCTGGCCTTGCCTGCCAGCCTGATCCAATGGCTGGGCGACAACACCGGAGCGATTTATGTCGAATAGGGAACAACGTTTCACGCTGGGTTTGCTCGCGATGGAAGGCAGCGTGCTTTCCAGTCTGATCGGCCCGACGGACATGTTCCGGATTGCACAAAAACTGGCACAAGTGCGTGACCCCGGCACGCCCTTGCGTCTCGAAACAGTATTGGTCGGTGCGCGCGGCCTGACACATGTGAATGGAAGCGGCGGACTGCAACTCAGTGGCGTGCAGTCTCCGGATCTTTCGCTTGATTGCCTGCTGATCCCCGGCATCATGCACGACAGTGCCGAGGATCTCGTCAATCGACTGGCCGCTTATCAACCCGAGATGGAATTATTGCGCGCCATGCATTTGCGTGGCGTACCGCTGATAGCCGCCTGTTGCGGCGGCTTCCTGCTCGCCGAAACCGGATTGCTCGATGGTCACAACGCCACCACGAGCTGGTGGCTGGATGCCGCGTTTCGCAAGCGCTATCCGCATGTTCAACTGGATGTAGAACGCATGATTATCGAAGACGGCATGCTGACTACCACCGGCGCGAGTACCGCGATCTACACCTATATTCTGCAATTGCTGGCAAAACGCGTTGATGAATCTTTGGCGCAACTCACCGGCCGGATGATGCTTATCGATACCGAACGGCAAAGCCAGGCACCCTACATCAGCCTGGCCCTGACCGAACGTCCGCGGCATTCGCTGTCGGAAAAAGCCGAGCGTTTTATCCAGCAACAATTACATCGCGAATTGACTGTCAGCGAACTGGCGGAATACTGCGATACCAGTGAACGCAGTCTGTTGCGCCATTTCCGCCAGCATTACAACGCCAGCCCGATCGGACACATCCAGCATCTGCGCGTCGAACGTGCCAAGGCCCTGCTGGAAACGACCTTGATGAGCTTCGATGAAATCGTCGAACGCTGCGGCTACCACGACAGCGCGAGTTTCCGGAAACTGTTCAAGCGCGCGACGCATCTGACGCCGGCCGATTACCGTGAACGTTTTCGATTAAGGGCTTGATCGCAGGAAGTTCTGCTACGAAACCAGATCCTGGTAGTCCGGACGCCGCCGCAACCATGCCTGCACATAGGGGCAAACGGGAATGACGCGATAATTTTCAGTGCGCGCCCAATCGAGCGCGGCGCGGGTCAGCTCGCCGGCAATGCCGCGACCCTCGAGTGGTTTCGGCACAAGAACGTGGGTGAGCGATAAATTCGTGTCGTGCAATTCGTAGTCAATCACGCACAACAAATCATCGACCAATGTTTCAAAGCGTTGTCGGCTCTGGTTGTTTCGTATGTCGTATTTCATCGGCAGAGTGTAGAGGCAATGGCGCCAATAATTTCAGCGCGATGTCGAAACTGAGAACTTCATTCATAAAACCCGGGCTTCGTTAGGTGATTCGACCTATCTGTGTTCTGATGGCAGCCTAATTCGTCTTCCTGCGCTTCGTGCGTTTTCTCACGGCCCGCTTCGCCAATGTATCGCTGCGCAACGCAGCCTTGCATTCACCGCATCTGCGAGAAAGCGACATGCCGGGCTATAACGTCAAGACAAGCACCGTACAGGTGGGCGATCACGCCTACCGGATTCGTTCGCTCAGCGACAAGCAACAATATGCCGATCCACAGGGCCTGGCCGAACAGGCCGGCATTTCTTCGGCGTCATGGAGCTTGTTCGGACAGCTCTGGCCTGCCGGACAAGTGTTGGCCAATGCGATGTCGGTCATTCCCATCGCCGGTCGTCGCATTCTGGAAATAGGCTGCGGGCTCGGACTTTCCAGTTTGGTGCTGCAAAGGCGCGCCGCCGATATCACCGCGAGTGATCACCATCCCTTGGCTGCCTCGTTTCTGAAACACAATGCCGACATCAATTTCCTGAAACGCCCGACCTATGTCGATTTATCCTGGAAAAAACCGCATGCGACATTGGGCAAATTCGACCTGATTATCGGCAGCGATATTCTTTACGAACGCGACCATGCACAAATGCTATCCGAATTGATCTTGCGGCATGCAAAACCTGCCGCTGAAATCATCACCACCGATCCCGGTCGCGGCGTAAGTGCAGCGTTCAGTCGCGCAATGCTGGCACAGGGATTTCGTATCGCGGAAACCCGCTGCAAATTCAACGAGTACGATGTCTCGCCCTTTCGCGGACGACTGATCAGCTATTTGCGTAACTAGCGGACATCGCGGGCTTGAAAGCGCGTGATGTCCGCCTGCGGCTTATTCCCTGCTCTCGTGCCCGGCAGTACCAAACATCGCGGGCAAACCGTTGCCGCTGCCGCGTTGCGATACCTTGTCTTTTATCACCGCTTTCAACACTGGCGGATTGCTTACAAACGGCTTGATGCCGAGGGTTTCAAAAACTTCGTTGGGTGAAATGATCTTGCCCTGCGTGATGACAAGCGCGACCTTGCGGATATCGGCAATATTCGTCGTTGGATCTCCGTCAATCAACACCAGATCGGCGAGTTTGCCGGGAGTTATGCTGCCACGGTCATTGCTGGTGCGTGAATAGAGCGCGCCATTGCGGGTCGCGATCTGCAAAGCCTGCACCGGTGTCATGCCGGAATGCTTCACGTAAAACTCCAGTTCGCTCTGCAGGCTGAAACCCGGGATGGCATCGGTGCCGGCCACGATCGGAATGCCTTCCTTGTAGAGAATGCCGACAAATTCCAGCATCTTGCCATAGGATTTTTTATATCTTTCGGCGGCTGCGTCATCGGCGATTTTCATCGAACCAACCCGGAAGCTGCGTTGCAAATCAATCGGCAAATTCGCCATTACCGGTGCATAGGCTTCGGGTACCGTGCCGTCACGCTGCCGCAGGAATTCGAAGGTCACCACGGTTGGATCAATCACGATGTTCTTCTGTTTCAGCAAGGCAATGAAATCTTTTACCGGTCTGGAATTAAAATCCAGATCACCGACTTTCTCGGCCGGCAGGATGAAGCGTTCGAGCGTGCGGGTATCGGTGGTCGGCGTTACCAGAAAATTCAGCAATACCTGGTTGATGTGCTGGATCTCGTCATAGCCGGCATTGACCGCCTCTTCCGCCCGCAGGAATACCGGTATATGGCCACTGACACGCATACCGCGACTGTGTGCATAGGCAATGGTGTCTTTCAGGATTTCCTTCGGAAACGAATTGTAGATTTTCAGTTGCGGATAGCCATGCTCCGCATACCAGTCGATTGCGTCTTTGGCTTCCTGCAAATTCTTGATGACGAACCCGTTGCGTGCCGAGTACTGGCTTTCGCCTTCCAGAAAACCACAGGGTACGATTTGCGGCGAGAGCAACTGGCCGGCACCGGTTTCATCGATCATTTGCTGCAAGGTGGTGTTGTCATTGCCCATGTCGCGCACGGTAGTGACGCCGGTCGCCAGATTCAGGCCACCTTGCCAGCGATCAACGTGTCCATGCATATCAAACATGCCAGGCAACAACACGCGGCCACCGGCATCGATTTCATTATCGGCCCCGCGGCTTGGCGATCCGGCCGGCAATACCGCGGTAATTTTTCCTCGCAATACATACACGTCGGAAGCTGGCAACAGCTTTGCGTTTTCGCTGTCAAAAACGCGGGCGTTGCGAATGACGGTCATGCCATGCATCGGTTTTTGCAGGCGGGTTGCCATGTCTTTCAACAGGCTCGCTTCAGCCTTCTTTTGATGCACCTCGAGTAACGGTCCATTGGCCTGCCAGCCGTCTTCAATGGCCAGCATGTAGCCAGGCACCACGATCGCGAACAAGCGTGGCTTCTCGCCTAAAGTGGTCCAGGCAAATTGCGGCGTCAAACCTTGGCCGGTTACGGCCAGCAAACGGACCTTCTGCGTTTTGCCATCACGCACAACATCGACTTCATCGAGCGTGCGTTGCATCAGCGTGCCGGAAGGCAACAAGGGCAACTTGCCGTCCGCTTGTTTTGCCATCGCGGCAAGACTGGCCGAAAACACCTCGAACGAACTATTGAGGGGAATGTAGAGTGCGGCACCCCTGACTTTGGCACTGCCTTCTTCGGAAGTTGACGTCCAGGTGGCGACATTGTTTTTCCGCGTGAATCGGTCATCAACGACCGCACCGAAAGTCGAATTGCCTTTTACACGGTATTCGCTGAAGGTGCCGTCGTCGGCAAGCCGGAATTCCTCGTCCAGTTCCGGGCCGCGGCCATTATCCTTGAAGATGAAATGCACCTTGGTCAATCCGTCGTCGCCATGTTCGACGACTTGTTCACCGGCCTGCTTGCCGCCATCGACCAGGATGACGTAGCGGATTTTCTCGGCAGCGAAAATGGCGGGACTTGCCAGGAATGTGATCAATAAAAAACTGCACCAGCTGCGTTTCATAATGAGGCTCCTCGGATGGAGCCGTTAGCTTAGCAATTAATATACTTCCAGTGGCGTGGCTTGCCTTCGCTCAACATTCGAACACTCTCTTCAATTCTTTTGCTTACGGTTTCCTCACGCTTGGCTTCCAGAATCCATTCAACATATTCGCGCCGATGACTGGGGCTGAACGCATCAAAGCTTGCCTTGGCTTTTTTGTTTTTGGCCAGGGCTTCAAGGAAAGCATCCGGTGCGACCAATTCGGGCTTGGCAACTCGCTTGGGTTTTGGCTTGGCAAGGACCGGCGGCGGATTGGTATTCAATGCCATCGCCTGCTTGATCAGCCGTTTCAATTCCGTCTTGCCTGGCAGGTCTTTCAGTGTGGCGATGCGTCCGAAATCCCCCATCGCCGTTTCGGGATTTCCCCCCAGCCCGGCCATTTGCCTGGCCTTCCAGAAACCGAACGCGCAATGCTGCTTGAAGCTGGCCATGCTGCACAAAATGCCATGGTGCATGAAGTGCGGAAAGCTCCACTTCATCGTCTCTTCGACATCGGGGCAGGCTTCGTGCACGACGACACGAAGGTGTTCAAGAATCGGCCGGGCGAAGTCGGCGGATTTTTCGATATAGGCATCGATGCGGGGATCACGTTTTCCCATGGCATACCTCCGGACGAAGCAATATGCGGCTGAATCTAACGCAAATGAAACAGATTAAAAAGAATACGGTATCGAGGCGATTCATGAATCGCCCCGGCGAAAATCATCATCGTGCCATCAGGAAATACAATAAATTATTCTGGAAATAGGGATTGTTGACCAGAAATTCATGGCGCGCGCAAAGAAAGAAATTCTGGTGTAGCGGCAGAAAATCATACTGGTTCGCATCCTGCGAATCGCGCGTGACCAAACCGTCGCCGGGCGCAAGCGTCAGATAATCGTAGTCGATTCCCTCGACTTTGTTGACGACATCCTTTGCCTTGAAAGCAAGGAAGGTCTTGCCATCGGCGACATCGATGACGGCACGATTGGGCGTCAGCTCGCAGTCACCGCCAAACGCTGCCATGCGGACGCCGTCGTGCTGCAAGGGTGTTGTCAGCGATGCCTGGAAACGTTCTGCCCGCAGTAAATGGCCGACAAATGTCTCTTGCAACACAGCCTGCCTGGCCTTGGCTTCTTCGGGTGTCTTGCCCTGCTTCTCCAGCATTTTCAGGAACTCGGGCGAATACACCGACCACTGGTTTTCCTGCCATAGCTTCGGATCGTAAATGTTGATCTTGGCCGGATTGCCGTGCGTATCCACAATGCTCTGGGTGATCGGGCTGGGCAAAGCCTGGAATGGCGTTTCAAAGCTGACCATGACTTCCACCGGAATCAGCCTCAAGCCGAGCCGGAAACCATGCAGCAATCGTTCAACGCTGGTCACCGAACCAAGATTGGGCGTGCCAAGCAACACGACACGCCGTACCCGCTTGGCACCTTCATCCCATTGCCTGAATTCTTTTTGGTCCAGAACATCGTTCGGACCGTAGCGAAGATAATAATTGGTCAGCAAACCGCCATTGCTGTGCGCAATGATGTCGACCTTGAGATTCGGATCATCGTAGTCCTTCCGGATCTGATTGATGAATTCATGCAGGTGTTTCACCGCGATGACATTGTCGCGTCGCCAATCGTAGATAAACGTGTAGTAACGACGCCTCTGGTTTCCGACCGGTTGCCCGGGAACCGAACCGACGAACTGCCCGTCTTTTTCAAGCACATTGGTCAATGCGCCGTAAAAATCGATGCCCGCGATATCTCGCAGGATCTTGCCTGGCACCAGGTTGTCGCCGGCAGTCGATACCGGACTGATCGTCAGATCCTGATAGTCGCTCAGTGCAACCGCGCGGGCCGAGCGCGGATAGAATTCTTCGCCGGTATCCTTGTCGACCAGGGTCGACCCCATCAGGCCGTTGATGATAATGATCGGCGGCTGTGCCGTGTTCTGCACTTCACGTGCATACAGGCGCTTCAAATCGGGGCGGGTGGCGGCGCAGGTGCTCAGGCCGAGACAAAGAACAATCAGGAACAAACGCGGAATTTTCGTACTCATCCGCACATGATAAAACGCCCGTCCCGATTACGATACCTACCCCTTGGTACGGTATCCGCTGCGACCAGTGCAAGTACAATGAAATGCTACCATTTACCTTTCAAGCACAATCACGGGCCTGTTATGAGCATATCGAGCGGCAAACTTTATCCCAATGCAGAAGCGGCCCTGGCAGGCTGCCTCCGCGATGGCATGACCATCATGTCCGGCGGATTCGGGCTTTGCGGAATCCCTGAATATCTGATTGCCGCCCTGCGCGATTCCGGTGTCAAGAACCTGACCTTCATTTCGAATAATGCGGGTGTTGATGATTTCGGACTGGGCCTGCTGTTGAAAACACGGCAAATTGCGAAAATGATTTCATCCTACGTTGGCGAGAACAAGGAATTCGAACGCCAATATCTCGCCGGTGAACTGCAGCTCGAATTCAATCCGCAGGGCACCCTGGCCGAGCGCATTCGTGCGGGTGGCGCCGGCATTGCCGGTTTCTACACCAAGACCGGTGTCGGCACACTAGTCAGCGAGGGCAAGGAAGTGCGCGAATTCAATGGCGAAAAATATGTACTGGAAACCGGACTGGTCGCCGACGTATCCATCGTCAAAGCCTGGAAGGCCGATACCGAAGGCAATCTGGTCTATCGCAAGACCGCCCGCAATTTCAATCCGATGATGGCGACCGCCGGAAAAATCACGATTGCCGAAGTCGAGGAAATCGTCGAAGCCGGACAACTCGACGCCGACAGTATCCACACGCCGGGAATTTTCGTGCAGCGCATGATCGTCAATTCCGTCTACAAGAAACCGATCGAACAACGCACCGTGCGCAAAAGGGAGACTGCATAATGGCCTGGTCACGCGATGAATTGGCGCAACGTGCCGCGAAAGAACTGCGCAACGGTTTTTACGTCAATCTGGGTATCGGCATTCCCACCCTGGTGGCCAATTTTATTCCCGACGGCATGAAGGTCGTATTGCAATCGGAAAACGGCATGCTCGGCATGGGCCCGTTTCCATATGAAGACGAAGTCGACGCCGACCTGATCAATGCCGGCAAGCAGACCATTACCCAATTGCCGATTTCTTCGTATTTTTCGTCCAGCGATTCCTTCGCGATGATTCGCGGCGGTCATATTGACCTGTCGATTCTCGGTGCGATGGAAATTTCCGAAAACGGCGACATCGCCAACTGGATGATCCCCGGCAAGATGGTCAAGGGCATGGGCGGCGCGATGGATCTTGTCGCCGGCGTCAAACGCGTGGTCGTCGTGATGGAACACAACAACAAGGATGGCGCCGCAAAATTCAAGCCGGCCTGCGAACTGCCACTGACCGGCCAGAATGTGGTGGATGTGCTGATCACCGACCTCGGCGTGTTTTCGCGCCCCGATCGCCACAGCGAATTTGAATTGATCGAATTGGCTCCGGGTGT
>JAKQKT010000324.1 GCA_029560515.1 Pseudomonadota bacterium | reverse complement strand
AATCTTTGATCATGAAGAACAAAGATGAAAAAGGTGACCGTCGTCGTCGCGATGACGATGTGATGTTGGGTGATGCGGACGGCGTTGACGCCGACGCAGAATCTGAAGTCGATGCTGTTTAAGCCAGGAGCCTGACATGTCAAAATTTTTCCGCCGTCGTAAATTCTGCAAATTCACTGCCGAAGGCATTACGCATATCGATTACAAAGATCTGAACACCTTGCGCCAGTACCTGACCGAGAACGGCAAAATCGTTCCTAGTCGCATCACCGGCACCAAGGCCAAGTATCAGCGCCAGCTGACGTCGGCAATCAAGATCGCACGCGAACTCGCGTTGATCCCGTATTGCGACAACCACAATATCTAATCAATCACGTCCTTACGGACAGCTACAGTTGCGGGGTTCGCCCCGCTAACGTAACGGAGTAATAAAATGCAATTGATCCTCCTGCAAAAAGTGACCAACCTCGGTGGTCTCGGCGATCAAGTCGACGTGAAGCCGGGCTACGGCCGCAACTTCCTGATCCCGACCGGCAAGGCAGTTCCTGCCAATGCCGCCAACATCGCCACATTCGAAGCCAAGCGCGCCGAATACGAAGCAAAAGCCAATGCAACACTGGCTGCTGCCGAAGCACGCAAAGCCGCACTTGAAGGTGCCACCGTGACCATCAATGCGAATGCATCGACCGAAGGCAAGTTGTTCGGCTCAGTCGGCGCCCGCGATATCGCGGAAGCCTTCACGAAAGCTGGCCACAAGCTGGAAAAAGCCGAAGTCATCATGGGCGAAGGCGCAATCCGTCGCACCGGCGAATTCGACGTAGTCGTGCATCTGCATGCCGACGTTGAAGTCAAAGTTAAGGTTATCGTGGCTCCAGAAGCTTAATTGTCTTTTGAAGTTCAATGAAAAGCCGCCGAAAGGCGGCTTTTTTTGTAGGGGCGCAGCAAGCAGGCGCACCTGCGGCCTCGGTGGATGTCTCATTGATTGAGACGGGTTTATGATCTTATCCACAGGAAACCCACCGGTTTACGCGCAACACTTTCTTTCTTTTACCCGTAGCATGATCAGCTTGTAATTCCCTCATAAAAACCAAAAGAAAACCTATGTCCGCACGCCCCGATTCAGTCCGTTCCGATAGCAAGATAGATGCCTTGCGTTTGCCGCCGCAATCGGTGGAAGCCGAGCAGGCGGTTATCGGTGGTTTGATGCTTGCGCCGGAGTCGCTGAATATCCTCGGCGATGCCTTGTCGGAAGAAGATTTCTATCGGCGCGACCATCGTCTGATTTATCGCGGAATCCGCGAGCTGGCGGAAAAAAACAAACCTTTCGACGCCGTGACACTCGGCGAATGGTTTGAAGCCAATAATTTGTCCGAACAAATCGGCGGTAATGCCTATTTGATCGAGTTGGCGAGTACCACGCCTTCAGCCGCCAATATCAAGGCCTATGCCGAAATCGTGCGCGAAAAATCGGTGCTGCGCCAATTGATTGAAGCCGGTACCGAAATCGTCAACGACAGCTTCCGTCCTGATGGCCGCGAAGTGACTGAATTGTTGGCGAAAGCAGAGCAGCACGTATTCAAAATTGCCGAGCAGGGCGAGCGCGGCAAAAAAGGTTTTGTGCCGGTTCGCACCGCGATGGTCGAAGCTTTCGAACAACTGCGTCAACGTTACGAAAACCAGGGTGCGATTACCGGTTTGCCGAGTGGCTTTCACGATCTGGATAACCTGACCTCCGGCCTTCAAAATTCCGACTTGATCATTCTCGCGGCACGTCCGGCGATGGGTAAAACCACGCTGGCCCTGAATATCGCCGAGTTCGCTGCGTTGAAAACCAAGAAAGCGGTGGCTGTATATTCGATGGAAATGTCCTCTTCACAGTTGGCATTCCGTCTGATTTCCTCCATCGGTCGCATCAATGCCCAGCGCCTGAAAACCGGTATGCTGGAAGACGAAGATTGGTCGCGTGTGAACATGGCGATCAAGATGTTGTCGGAAGTGAAAATCTTTATCGACGACACACCGGCATTGTCGCCTTACGATCTCGCATTCCGTGCCCGTCGACTGAAACGCGAACATGATCTTGGCCTGATCGTGGTCGACTATTTGCAGTTGATGCAGGTGCCCGGCAACAAGGAAGGCCGCGTCAACGAAGTCTCGGAAATTTCGCGTTCGTTAAAAGCCTTGGCGAAGGAATTGAATATTCCGATTATCGCCTTGTCGCAGTTGAATCGTGGCCTGGAAAGCCGCACAGATAAACGCCCGATCATGTCCGACTTGCGTGAATCCGGTGGTATCGAGCAGGACGCAGACATCATCATGTTTATTTATCGCGACGATTACTACCACAAGGATTCGGCCGAAAAAGGTCTTGCCGAAGTGATTATCGCCAAGCATCGTAACGGCCCGACCGATACCATCAAACTTAAATTCTTTGGCGAATATACACGCTTCGATAATCTGGCGCGGGACGCGATGGGAAGTTTTGAGTAGGTAGGGACCGGCGTAGGACCGACGGAAGTCGGGACTTTCAAGCAGATACCCGGACGTGTCCCGACTTCCGTCGGTCCTACGCCAGTTATACGGTCCTAGACCTTGTAGGCTAAGGTCAAGGTGTTGAGATGCACACGCTCCTCATCACGCAGGAACGGCGAGATCAGCATCATCACTTGCACGATGCCGTTGCGGATGGCTTCCTGTTCGTCTTTATCGCCACGCACGCTGGCGTAATTCAGCCAGAACGTTGCAATTACCAGAATATTGGTTGCGGTGCCCTCGATCTCGGTGCCGGAAGCACGCATCACGCCGGCTTGAACGAGCCCGCGCATGACCGTGGTGGCATTGCCGGCTGCGCGTTTCAATATTCGGGCGAAGCGCATTCTCAGGTGGCGATTGCGGCTGAGAATATCGACCAGATCGCGGTACAAAAAGCGGTATTCCCAAATGCATTCGAATACCAAATGCAATTGCAGCCAGATATCTTCCAGATTCGGCAAACGACCTTCAGGTGCAACCAGTGCGGAGTCCATGCGTTCTTCGTAACGCTGGAACAATTGTTCGATGATGTCGTCTTTGTTGCGAAAATGGTAATACAGATTGCCCGGTGAAATTTCCAGTTCATCGGCAATATGATTCGTGGTCACGTTCGGCTCGCCTTGCAGATTGAACATGGCGAGCGAGGTGTCGAGAATCCGTTGGCGCGTTTTGGGAGCTGCCATGGTGTATTAGCCGACCAGTTTCTTGACGAGGTCTATGTATTTCTTGATGGCGTCGTCCTGCTTCGTGCCGGCGAGTTTTTCCCAGGCTTCGTATTTGGCGGTGCCGACGAAATCGAAAAAGCCAGGCTTGTCGCCTTTCACATCGCCCTCAGAACCTTGTTTATACAGCGCATAAAGTTTGAGCAAGGTGTCGTTATCAGGTTTTTCTTTCAGGTTTTTGACATCTTTGGTGGCTTGTTCGAATTTTGCTTGCAGATCGTCTTTTGCGGCGGCCATGACAGGTTTCTCGGGGCAGGTCGGAAGCCCCAATGAAAGCACGGCGGATGAAACCGGTCAACGCATCTTAAAATTAGGGTTTGTAAGATTGGCTCAGGTCTGGCAATTTAGTGGCCTGGGCCAGGCAGTCGCCGGCCATTGACTAGCCAGAGTGGGGGAATTCATGAGCTATTTCGTTACCGGTGCCACCGGTTTTATCGGTCGTTTCCTGGTCAGTAATTTATTGAAGCGCAAGGGCACGATCCATGTACTGGTGCGCAAAGGATCGGAAAAAAAATTCAATACCATCGCCGATTCGATGGGCTGGGACAAAAAACGTGTGATTCCGGTCACAGGTGATTTGTCGAAACCCAAGCTTGGTTTGACGGCGGTGCAACTCAAGGCGCTGACCACCAAAAAGATCCAGCATTTCTTCCATCTTGCCGCGATCTACGATCTGAGCGCGGACGGCGCATCGCAACAAGTCGCCAACATCGACGGCACCAAACACGCGATTGAATGCGCGACGGCCATCAAGGCTGGTTGTTTCCATCACACCAGCTCAATCGCGGCAGCGGGCTTGTATCGCGGCATTTTCCGAGAAGACATGTTCAAGGAAGCCGAGGATCTCGACAACGATCCCTATTTCCGTACCAAGCATGAGTCGGAAGGACTGGTCCGCAAAACCTGCAAGATTCCCTATCGTATTTATCGCCCGGGTTTTGTGGTCGGCCATTCGAAAACCGGCGAGATGGACAAGATCGACGGCCCTTACTATCTCTTCACCCTGATCAAGAAAATCCGCCAAACCCTGCCTCAATGGGTTCCCACTCTGGGCATCGAAGGCGGAAGCATGAATATCGTGCCGGTCGATTTCGTTGCGGATGCGATGGATCACATCGCTCACAAGAAAGGCCTGGATAAGGGCTGCTTCCATTTGGTGGACCCGAATGCGATGCGCATCGGCGAAATCATGAACGTGTTCTGCCGTGCGGCCCATGCGCCGGAAATGACGATGCGTCTCGATGCCAGGATGTTGGCCGTGGTGCCTTCAGCAGTTCGCGGTGCAGTGATGAATCTGCCGCCGGTCAAACGCTTCAGCAATATGTTGCTCAAGGATTTGGGCATTCCGCAGCAGGTAGTCAAAAACATTACCTATCCGACCCGTTTCGACAGCCGCGAAACCGAGCGTGCCCTGAAAGGCAGCAAGATTTCGGTGCCGGAATTGGAAAGCTATGCTTGGCGACTGTGGGATTACTGGGAACGCCATCTCGACCCGGATCTGTTCGTCGATCGGTCCCTGCGCGGCAAGGTAGAAAACAAGGTCGTGCTGATTACCGGAGGTTCGTCGGGCATCGGTCGCTCGTCGGCGATCAAGATTGCCGAAGCGGGTGCGAAAGTCATTATCGTGGCGCGTGGCGAAAAGGAACTGACGGAAACCCGTGATGAAATCGTGGCGTCGGGCGGCAAATGCTGGGCCTATACCTGCGATTTGACCGATCTTGCGAGCTGCGATGAATTGGTCAAGAAAGTGCTGACCGACCACAAACATGTCGATATCCTGGTCAATAACGCCGGTCGTTCGATCCGTCGTTCGGTCGAAGCCAGCTACGACCGCTTCCATGATTTTGAACGCACCATGCAATTGAATTATTTCGGTTGCCTGCGTTTGATCATGGGTTTCCTGCCGGTGATGACCGAACGGAAGAAAGGTCATATCGTCAATATTTCCTCGATCGGCGTATTGGCCAGTTCGCCGCGCTTCTCGGCGTATGTAGCTTCAAAAGCGGCACTGGATGCTTTCAGCCGTTGCGCACAGGCCGAATTCAGCGGCAAAAATATCGCGTTCACCACGATCAATATGCCATTGGTGAAAACGCCGATGATCGCACCGACCAAGATGTACGATTCGATTCCGACATTGACGCCGGAAGAAGCGGCTGACATGGTGGTGAGGGCGATTATCGAACGTCCAAGCCGCGTGGCCACCCGCATGGGTATTTTTGCGGCGACGCTCAATGCGCTTGTGCCTAAAGCCTACGAGGTCATCATGAACACCGCGTTTGAAATGTTCCCGGATTCGCAAGCGGCGAAGGGCATGAAAGGACGTGGGGAAGCCGAGAAGCCGACCAACGAGCAGATTGCGTTTGCCGCTGTCATGCGTGGCGTGCACTGGTAAATCGGCCTGTTTGCAGAAAATAAAAAAACCCGCGAAAGCGGGTTTTTTTATGGGTCGCTTTACGGTTTTATTAAAGACTTACAGGCATTGCCTGAATCGCACCGGCACATTGCTGCCGGGAGGCGGGTCCAATTGCAGGCGGGTATATCGTAATTCTTCATGCTGGGTAAGAATCCGGCAGATTTGGTCGATCAATGTCTTGTCGTCGTTTTTTTCCGTATTCAGATTTAACTGCAAGGTGGACGCGCTGTACCAAATGGCCGAATTGACTTCAGGCATTGCCGCGATTGATTTTGCGCTGTCGGCTTTGCGTTGTGCCAGTTGCGCCTCCGTCAATTTGTCTACTTCGGCCATCGCCTTGGCCGTGGCATCAAGCTTTGCGGCCGTTGGGTCGATGGATTTGTTGGCATTGGCGATAGTCTGTTTTGCCTGTTCGCCGATTTTGTCGGGTTCCTTGTTGTCCATGCTACCCAATCCGCCAAAGGCGAAAAAGCTGATAACCGCAACAGCAACACTGATGGCCGCGCCCAATTGCACTTTCGATTTAGTTTGCGCGCTGGCTTGCGAGCGAACAGTGTCAAGGGTATTGCTCGACAAAAAACCTTCGATCCGCGGCCATAAAGCATTGCCGTCAATCACCATGATGTCGTAACGGCTGGCAACGTCTTTGGCCATGCTTTCAATAGTGCCAAGAGTCACCAGAATTCCCTTGCTGGCTCCAATCAGCTGGACGCCATTGGCAAAGTCACGGATATTCGCTTCGCCCAGATGGTAGGCCGTGCCATGTTTGTAGCTCAAAAGCGTGAGAGCCGAACCTTTCTTCAACAGGAATTCGGTACCGCCATCACCTGGTTGCCGGCTGGATATTTCTTCGCGATAGCCCTCTTTTTCAAGCGATTGGATAACCAGTCCAACACATTCACGCCACTTCATGGCAGCCAGCGTACCCACGCCTGTCTGGATTTCCGCCTGCCGCCGCTTAATGATGCCGAACCACCAGAAGCACAGCAGAAAACACACAAGCCCGATAAATATGGCAATCAATATGGGGCTGATGGCAGACATGCAAAGGCTCCGGGGCGGTAAACAGAGGGGGGATGGCATTGTAACGTGTCGTCGGCGTCTTGGCCGCATCATTACGGGCAAAAAAATGCCCGGATCAGGGTCCGGGCAAAAACTCGACTAGTGATAGTGAGAGAGTATATGGAGATGGCCCGCCAGTCTGAAGGGCGTAAGGGGAGGGATCTGACGTACTTCGTTTTTAGACTGGCGGGCGCAACTGTTAAGTGAGCGGTTTTGGTTTTTGATCAGGCTTCTTCGCTAGGAGCAATCGGCTTCACTGCTTGAGGCAGGGCAGCCTTGCGGGCTGCGGGCTTGGCTTTTGCAACCAGTTTTTTGCTGGTTTTGGCAGCTGGCTTGACTTGCTTGATGGCTTTTTTGGCGGCAGGTTTAGCTGTCTTGACCGCTTTTTTTGCAGCAGGCTTGGCCACTTTCGCTACTTTCTTCGCAGGCGCTTTACCTGGCTTGACGGCTTTCACCGAGGCTTTGGCATCAGGCTTGCCACCCTGTTTGCGCAGCAAATCGGTTAAACCGTTTACGCGCGAAGTGAGGTCAGACAAATCTTCGCTGCTTGGAACGCCGAGGCGATTCAGGGCGCGCTGCACGCGTTCTTCGAATACTTTTTCGAGGCGATCCCAGGTATCGGTTGCACGTTCACGTGCAACGCCAACGCGGTTTTCGACGGCGTCACGAACTGCATCCACTTTGCCACCGGCGAGCTTGCGAGTGTGTTGTTCAATGTTCATGCCTTCCTTGACGAGGGCTTCGAACAACTTGGAGCCTTCACCTTGGGCGCGATTGAAGGCACCCATGCCGGCCATCCAGATTTGTTGTGCGGAATCCACGATCGATTTCGACATGTGTTCTGCTTGTGCTTTCAAATCCGATGCCGGACCCGAGTGACCGGTAGATTTGCTGCGCGTTGATTTTTTGAGCTTTGCCATGAGAATTCCCTCCGAAAGGCTTTATGTGTTGCGGATTTTTCACGCTATGTCTAGAGCTTTCACACCAGAGACAAACGCAAAATATTGTTTTGATGAAGCGCTCATCCGAATTTCTGATGGGTACAAAAAATGCGTTTAAGCCGATGATTCACGATACGCACCGGCATTGATGGAACGTTCGATATCGTCAAGCGCACGTCGCAAGCGTGCGGTGGCATCCGTTTGGCGAATCGGTTTTTCTAGCCCATTCATGAAGGAACTCGATGCATTCGCCAGCACATCTTCGCGCAATTTCAAGCCGTGTTTCGCGAGTACAGGTGCGAGTTCCGCCTTGCGTTTTTCAAGATCCCGCAAAGTGGTCTGATAGGCATGTTCGCAAACGCGCTGGCGCGAATCGAAGCTGAAAACATTGGTAAAAAACATTTCGCCGTCATCATCATTTGGTTCAAAGACCATCTGGTCAACATCGGGGTATTGTTGTGCGTATTTTGCCAAGCCCACTTGCATGCGAGATTGCAGCAAAGTGCGGAAGGTTTGCGACAACACGACAGGCAGCCCGCCTTCGGCCAGTTTTTTCATTCCTTCAGGTTGTGATTTCGCAGTGCTGGCATTGAACGGGACGAATGGATTGATGCCGATCATCAAATCGATGCCATGGTCGAGTACCACCGAGGCATGCATGGTCCGTCGCAACGCGCCGTCGACAAAATGGTGTCCGCGAATGTCGACCGGAGAATAAAGTCCCGGCAAGGCGGCGCTGGCCTGTATCGCTTGCGAAATGGGTACGTCGTCCCAGCCGGGGCCTCCGAAACGCACGGCTTCGCCGCTATCAAGATCCACTGCAACCACATACAGGGCACGATCCAGCGTGCGGAAATCGTTACTGCGGCCATGCATCGTAAATATCCGGCGCAGGAAGGTTTCAATTTCCTTGTTGTTGAAAACTCCCGTTGGAACTGCGCTGCTGAAACGACCAACCACATCGCTGAGCTTCGCTCCCATGGGGTCCGACAGCACTTCTCGCCACCAGTCAAAAAAGATGGCAGGGATCGAAGCCGTTCGTTTGAGATATTCGGCGAATGCCGGCTGCAGGAAAATCTCCGGGCGGAAGCGAATGTCTTTACTGTCACCGGTAATAAAAATCCGGCAAATTTCCGCCGTGCTGAGGCGATTGGCCAGACCCGCAGCAAGGAATGCGCCCGAACTGACTCCGACATAGACCTCGAGGCGGGTCAAATCCAGTCCCTCGATGGCGGCATCCAGAGCCCGCAATGCACCTAGCTCATACATGCCGCCAATCGGGCCTCCACCGGCGATGGCCAGTCCGATGCGGCCCTGGCTGGATGGGGAGTTTTTTGCGGGTTGTAGAACGAGCATGCAGATAAAGCCGATCGGGAAGACGGTAGAATTGTAGCCTGCATAATCCGCGAAACAAGGAAACTCTTCACGAAACCCCATGACTCAGGCCCTTAGACAAGCATTGGCAAAGCGTTTGAACTGGCAAAAACGCATGAATAACCTGGAGGCGGAGCCACGGCTGAGCTTGCCGACCTTGGGGCCATTGCGTCGCTGGCAGTCAAATCGGTTGAGGATGAGTTTCGCCGGAATTTTGGCCGACCCGAAAATGCGCCCGGCAGGCGAATTCTTTTTGACCGATCTTTATGCCGACAAGGATTTTTCCGCGCGTGATCGCGATGCCGCAAAAATATTGCCGATGATGGCCAGGATTTTGCCGCAAAGCCTGTTGCAGGCTGCGGTAGATACGATCGAGCTGGCGGTTCTGAGTCATGCCTTTGATCTGGCGATGGCTGACGCAATCCATCTGGACAAGAAGGGTGATATCGATCTTTCCCGTTACACAGCAGCCTATCGTGAAGTGGGTTGCCCTCGTTTGCGGCGCCACCAAATCGACCTGATCATCCGCGTTGGAAAAAACCTTGATGCAGCTGTCCAGAAGCATGGCGTGTATAAATTGCTGAAAGCATCGAGGACTCCGGCCAGGCTGGCGGGTCTGCAGGAATTGCAGGGCTTTCTTGAAAGAGGGTTTGAGGCTTTCGCCCAATTGCAGGGGGCGGATGCATTTCTTGAAAGGGTGGCTGCCAGCGAATATCGGGTTTCCGCACGCCTGTTTGCAGGCGAGAAAGATCCCTTTGCCTGATTGCCTATCGGGGCTTATTTGAATTCATCATCCAGATAGCGGTGAATCTCTTTTTCGACCGAGCTCCTGATCATCATCAGCATGAAGCTCAGGTTGACCGAAACATGGACATCCTTGGCACTGACCGCGATATGGCCATCAACGCCGGAACGACTGAAGTTGAGTGTATGGCCGGACCATTCGTATTCCACATCGAATTTTTCGGCGATATGCGCTGCGACCCTTTCTACCGCTTTCTTTGCGTCTTTCAGGGGTTTGCCGTGGGTGCGTTGTATATCAATGCTGGCCATGAATACCTGTCTGGGTCTGGGTAGGAATAGGTTGGTCCTATTCTGAGGTGTTTTTACGTTTTAACAAGAGCTTTGCCTTGGGAACTGCGGACTCAAGATTGTGTTAAATTTGCTTCCACAAGGAGACCCTATGCAGCTCAGCTTCCCCAATGGCGAACATCGCGATGTCAATTTTGAAACGGGGGAAGTGACCATTGGCTCGCGGCCGGACATGCTCGTCAGCCTTCCTAAAAGCGGATTGTCATCGCATCATGCCAGCATCATTGCGGATCGTCGCGGGCTATGGCTGAAAGTCTTGCCGGGTAGTCAGGCGATCCATTTGAACGGCAGGCCAGTGAAGCAATTGGCGATGCTGCGTGTTGGCGATCTGCTTTGTTTTGACCAGATCAGAATCCAGTTACGGGATACTGATGCCAAGGCAATTCAACGCAATATCCCCGAAAACGCTCCGCATACCTTGAATGAAACCCAGCAGGTAAGTGCGGCTCGTGTTTTGTTGCGAGGCTTGAGTGGTCAGCATTTCGGCAGGATCTATGGCTTGGTCAATCCACAGTTGCTGGGCTCAGGCGTCAATGCCGACATCGTCATCGAAGATGCTTCCGTGGCAGAAAAGCACGCGCAAATCGAATTGCATGGCGACAAGGTTGTTTTACGTGCGGTGAATCCGCAATCCATCAGCTTTGTCAACGGCATTCCGGTAACCGATGCATTGTTGTCGCCTGGGGATCAAATTGTGATCGAGCAATCCCGCTTTATGCTTGAGGCACCGGGCTTGCCATTGAGGGGACGTGATGTTGCCGTGCCGTCGGGCACCGTGGCCCACACTCAGACTATCCAGGCAGTCAAATCAAAGACTCCGGTCGAACATCGATCTACACAAGTCGAGGAGCCCGAAACTGCACAACACGGCAGTGAAGACACCAGTGCCTTATGGTGGTTGATAGCGGCCGCGGCCATTCTGGCGGCTTCGCTCACGGCCTTGCTTGTCTATGCCCCACGCGGGGGGCTTTGATTGCAATCGGCCTGTTTGAGCCTGATTCGTCAAAGCATCACATGCATCTGATCGATGCTTTCAAAACTTCAACTAGCCCGGTCGGCATTCTCAGTGCTGCAGACGGTGCATTCCAGGAAGCAAATCCGGCCTTTCTGAAGGCTTTTGGTTATCGTCTTGATCAACTGGTCGGCTTTACCCCGATAGAAGTCGGTTTATGGAATGACCTCGAATTTCGTGCCAAGTCCTGGGGCATGCTGCGAACCGAAAAAAGAATTGTCCAGCTCTTCGCCGCCATTCGTTGTGCCGACGGATCCGTCGTGGATTATCTTCTGAATGCCGAATATATCGAATACAACGATCAGGTCTGCATCCTGTTCGTGCTGCATCCGCTGCAGAAGAAGGCTTTGGCACCGGTCGATGATGTGACGGACCAGTTTTACCGTTCCTTGTATCTCACGGCGACCGAAGGGCTTTACCGCGCATTGCCTACCGGCGGTTTTATCGAAGCCAATCCCGCACTGGCGAGAATATTCGGCTACGACAATCCGGTGGACTTCCTGAATGCGAATGCGGACAGCATGCGTTCGATTTACGTCGAACCCGACCGTCTTGATGAAATTTATGCCGATTTGAAAAAGCACGGCCGGGCTACCAATGTACGCCTGCAGGTTTTTCGCAAAGACCGCAGCAAGATCTGGATAAATGAAAACGTCCGCAATATTTACAACGACGATGGTCTTCTGATCTTCCAGGAGGGCTCCATTACCGATATTACCCAGCAGGTAGAAGCCGAAAATGTATTGCGGCAATCGCAGGAGCTTTACCAGGCTTTGCTCGAACATAGCCGTGATGGTGTCTACCTGATTCAGCAGGGGATCGTAAGGTTTGCCAACCAGGCCCTGGCGGAAGCGCTGGGCTACACGCTTGATGAATTGGTTGGCACCCGTTATATGAATCTGATCGCTTCCGAAGACGCGGATCAGCAAGCCCAAAGGAAAGCCGAACGCGAAAGCGGGTATCGCGGTTTGCAGACCTATGAAATCCATCTGCTGCACAAGAATGGCTCTCATCGTCTGTTCGAGGTTCGTGCCGCAGCCGTTGACTATCAAGGCGCCATTGCATCAACCGGCACGATGCGTGACGTGACCGAAGAACGTGGTTACATGATGGTGCTGAAAGAGGCGGAACGCCGGTATCGAGAGTTGTTCGAGAACGTACCCAGTGGCCTGTTTGAAAGCGCGCTCGATGGCTCGGTCATCAATGCCAACCCGACCATGGCGAAAATGCTGAAATACGAGAATGTCGAAGAACTGAAGCAGCACGTAAAAAATACGATCGATGTCTATGCTGATCCGAAGGAGCGTGATTATCTGGTGCGGCTGGGAAAAACCGAAGGTGGCTTCAGTGAGCATATTACCCAGCTACTGGATCGCCATGGTAACCGCCGATGGGTCAGCGCCAGTGTTCGCCTGATTCGCGACGAGCATGGCAACCCGAGCAGCTTCGCCGGCTCGTTGGTGGATGTGGACGAGCGTGAACGCATGCAGCAGGCGCTGGCAAGCTCCGAGAGCAAGTACCGTACCTTGGTTGAACATAGCCAAGTGGGCGTATTCATTCTGAAAGAAACCACTTTGGTGTATTGCAACCAGACACTGCTGACAATGACCGGTTATGAAGAGCATGAGGTACTAGGCAAGCAAATCATCGAGTTTATTGCTCCCGAAGATTTGGAAGCTGCCCTGGTAAGATTCAATCGCCTGCAAATGGGGGAGCCGGTCGATCGCGAATACGATATAGGCCTGGTTCGCAAAGATGGTCAGCGCCTCTTTATTCACGCCAGTATCGGCGAAGTGATGATGGATGGAGAGCGTCATCGTACCGGCACGATGCTTGATGTCACGAAACAACGCGAAGCCGAACGCAAACTACGCTTTCATGCGACCCATGATGCGCTCACCGGGCTGCCCAACCGGATGTATTTCACTTTGCAGTTGGCCGACAGGATCCGCTCCGCGATTGCGTCGGAAAATTACGATTACGCGATTCTGTTTCTTGACCTGGATGGGTTCAAATGGGTGAACGACAGCCTGGGCCACAATGCCGGTGATCGGCTGTTGATAGAAATATCCCGTCGCCTTGAAAGCCAGCTTCGCGGGCTTTGCACGATTGCCCGTTATGGCGGCGATGAATTCACGCTGCTGCCGATCGGTGATTGCGATGAAGTGCAGGCGAGCAAGCTGGCAAGGGTTGTTTTGCGGGTGTTCGAGCAGCCGTTTGATGTCGGCAGCCAGTTGGTCTTTTCAAGAGCCAGTATCGGTGTCGTGGTGGGGCGAAATGAATACATAACCCCGGACCAGCTTATTCGTGATGCCGACACCGCCATGTATCGTGCCAAGGCTGGTGGAAAATCGGCTTTCGTCATATTCGATGACCGCATGCATCAGCAGGCCAAACAGCGCTTCGAACTCGAGAATGATTTTCGCGTCGCTTTTGAACGCAACGAATTTCTTTTGCACTTCCAGCCGATCATGCATTTGCAAACAGGCGAAGTGCTCGGTGCGGAGGCGCTTGTTCGCTGGCTGCATCCGACCCGTGGCCTGTTGTTCCCAATCGATTTTTTGAGCATAGCCGAAGAAACCGGCCTGATTGCCGAGCTGGATACCTGGGTCATGCGGAATGCTGCGTATTATCTTTCGATGTGGCGCAAGCAATTTCCGCGACATCAGGAATTGTTCATGAACGTCAATGTGGATGAAAAGCAGCTTACTTCCGCCGAGATAATCGAAGAGGTCAGGATGGTGCTTGAACGTTTCAACTTGCCGCCAAGTACCCTGAGGCTTGAGGTAACCGAAACGGTATTCCGGGAAGGTCGCGGAATGGCGGAAGAGCGGTTGCAGGCTCTCAAAAAATTGGGTGTTGGCCTGGTAGTGGATGATTTCGGCACAGGTTATTCATCCCTCGAATCATTTGCCGCTTCGGCATTCGACGCATTGAAAATTGATCAGGTTTTTATCCGCGACCTTGAAAGCAATCATCGTCACCGGGCTATCGTCAAAACAATCATCGGTTTCGCAAAAGATCTCGGATTGTTGCTGACCGCCGAAGGCATCGAAACCAGCGGCCAGCGACAGTTGCTGTTGGATATGGGCTGCGAAATCGGGCAGGGCTACTGGTACGACAAGCCCTTGAGTGCCCATGATTTCGAGCAAAGGCTCTACAAAATGTTTGGAAATAAGCACTGAAATGGGGTGTTAGAGGGCTTGTGAGCATGTTAGTGTTCGAGTGCTATTCCTCTTTTCGCTTACTTTTATTTTGGTGATTATTTATGTCGCGCGCGTTTAATTTTAGTGCTGGTCCGGCCGCATTGCCCGAAGCTGTTTTACGTCAAGTCCAATCGGAATTGCTGGAATATAAAAACGAGCGTGCATCCCTGATGGAACTGAGCCATCGTGGCCAGGCCTTTATCGATTGTGCTGCCCAGGCCGAGCGTGACCTGCGCGATTTGATGGGCATCAGCGACGACTATGCCGTGTTGTTTTTGCAAGGTGGCGCCACGACCTTGTCAGCATTGCTGCCATTGAATCTGGCCCGTCCGGAGCAGACAGTCGATTTCGTGCTGACCGGTCATTGGGGCGAGAAAGCACTTGAAAACATGAAGCCGTCGGTGAACGTCAACGTTGCCGCAACGGCGAAAGAAGGTTCATATCGTTCGATCCCGGCGAGGGATTCATGGCAGTTGACCAAAGACGCCGCCTTTCTGCACTACACCCCGAACGAAACCATTCATGGCGTGGAATTCCACGATACCCCAGATGTCGGCGATGTACCTCTGGTGGCCGATTTTTCATCCAATATACTTTCGCGTCCGGTCGATGTGTCGAAATTCGGTGTCATCTATGCCGGCGCGCAAAAAAACCTTGGTCCTGCCGGTGTCACGATCGTGATCGTTCGCAAGGACTTGCTGGGTAAGCATGGCCGCAATTTACCGCCGATTTTCGAACTGCAGAATCAGGTCAAGAACGACTCGATGTTCAATACTCCGACGACGTTTTCCTGGTACGTGATAGGTCTCGTGCTGCAATGGTTGAAACAACAGGGTGGTGCGACGGCAATGGAAAAACAAAATGCCGAAAAAGCACGTTTACTCTATTCTGCGATCGATGGTTCCAACGGTTTTTATACCAACCCGATCGAACTCCATGCGCGTTCCTGGATGAATGTTCCCTTTGTGATGGCAAACGCTGATTTGGACAAGGCGTTTCTGAAAGAGTCCGAAGCCGCGGGTTTGCTCGGTCTCAAGGGTCATCGCGCGCTGGGCGGCATGCGTGCATCGATTTACAATGCCATTCCGGTGAAAGGCGTGCAGGCTTTGGTGGATTTCATGCAAGACTTTGCCAAACGCAATGGATGATTGTCGACACCCCGGTGGATGCCGGGGTTCAGAAGCATAAGAAGAATCAAAAATGGCAACGAAAAAAAACGTAACTAAAACGTCTGCAAAGAAAGCAGTCAAAAAACCAGCTGTCGCCAATGCCGAAAAAAAAGTTTCTGTGCCGGCCCCGGCCCTGAATGAAGTTCGTGCACGAATTGACAGTATAGATCTGCAAATCCAGTCATTAATTGCCGACCGCGCAAAAATGGCGCAGCAGGTCGGCAAGGCAAAAGGGCCGTTGAAAGCCGCGATTGATTACTATCGTCCGGAACGTGAGGCCCAGGTTCTGCGGAAAGTGCTGGATCGCAATTCCGGACCATTGGCCGATGAAGTTCTGGTTCGCTTGTTTCGGGAAATAATGTCGGCCTGTCTTGCACAACAAGAACCATTGAAAGTCGGTTTTCTCGGGCCTGAGGGCACATTTTCGCAGCAGGCCATGTTCAAGCACTTTGGTCATTCCGCCCACGGACTGCCGCTGGCGAGTATCGAAGAAGTCTTTGAAGAAGTCGAAGCGGGCAATGCCGATTTCGGTGTGGTTCCGGTCGAAAATTCCGGACAAGGCACCATTCAATCTACGCTCGACATGTTTTTGACATCAAGCATCAAGATTTGCGGTGAAGTCGAGTTACGCGTGCATCAACATTTATTGTCGCGTCTGGGCCGGCTGGATGAAATCGAGCGTGTGTATTCGCACCCGCAATCACTGGCTCAATGCAAAGCCTGGCTGCGCCAGCATTTGCCGAAAGCGGAAAAAATTCCGGTTGCCAGCAATGCAGAAGCGGCACGTCGCGCAAGGAATTCCGATGATGCTGCCGCAATCGCCGGTGAATCCGCGGGGCATGTTTACGGCTTGAAGGTCGTGGCCGGTCCCATTGAAGACCGTCAGGACAACACCACACGCTTTCTCGTGCTCGGGCGCGAATTGTTTTCGCCTTGCGGCCACGACCGTACCTCCTTGCTGGTGTACGTCAACGACGAGCCGGGTGCGCTTTATAATGTACTCAGTCCTTTTGCGAAGTATGGTGTCAGCATGAACCGAATCGAGTCGCGTCCCGCGCATACAGGTCGTTGGCAATATGCATTCTTTATCGACGTCAATGGACATGTTGCCGATGACAAGGTTGGTCGTGCCTTGTCGGAACTGGGCAAATATGCCGCCATGATCAAGATACTCGGTTCTTATCCTGTAGCCCTGGTGTAACTGTGCCTGATTTTCAAAGCCTCGCCCAGGCTGGCATACAACGACTTCGCGCTTACGATCCTGGGCACGATATCGTGGCCATGCGTAAAAAATATGCTGACCTTTTTTTTGTGGAACTGGGGTCGAATGAAAATACCTATGGTCCCAGTCCGCGTGCACGCGAAGTCATTCTGGATAATTTGCATGCATTGCATCGCTATCCTGATCCTTTGGGTGCCGATCTGAAAAAAGCGATTGCCTTAAAGCATTCGATCAAGCCTGAACAAATATTGCTCGGCAACGGTTCGCATGAACTATTGATGATGATCGCGCAGGTGTTTGCAGGGCCAGGTTCCCAGGTGCTTGCGTCCCAGTATGGGTTTGCCGTCTATGCGCTGGCGGCCCAATGCGCGGGTGCAGAGCTGGTTATTGCCAACGCATTGCCCGCAGATGCCGAACAGTCCCGTGGCCACGATCTGCATGCCTTGTCATCTGCCATCAATGAAAAAACACGTGTGGTCTATATTGCCAATCCGATCAATCCGACCGGCACCTGGTATTCGAGTCAGGCGTTTGCAGAGTTCATTGAAAGAGTGCCGGCGAATGTTTTGGTGGTGGTAGACGAGGCCTATCTGGAATTTGTTACTGCGCCCGAACTGCAATCGGCGCTGGCATTGAGCAATGCTTATCAGAATCTTATCGTTGCCCGGACTTTTTCAAAGGCATACGGTTTGGCCGGTTTGCGGGTCGGCTATATCGTCGCTCATCCAGAATGCGTCGCCGTGATGGAGCGCGTGCGTGAATCTTTCAATGTGAACTTACTGGGATTGGCTGCAGCCGAAGCCGCTTTGGGTGACGATGCACATGTTCAGTGGGTTCTCGAGAAGAATGCCGCCGAACGCGCGTGGCTAATCGAACAGTTTCAAAGTCGCGGTCTGAAATGTGGCCCGAGCCAAACCAATTTTATACTGATCGATTTTCAAAAAGACTCGGCAGATATCGAGGCAAAATTTGTGAACAGTGCCGTCGTATTGAGGCCGATGCGGGGATATGGTTTGCCGAGCTGCCTCCGAGTTACGGTAGGTAACCGCGATGAAAATCGTCAGCTACTCAAGATTCTGGATGAGGTGATGGCGTGAGTTTGATCTGGCAGGCAAGTGCAGGGCGGCCTCTGAAGGGCGAAATTACCGTGCCGGGCGATAAATCGGTTTCACATCGCGCCATCATGCTGGGAGCAATTGCCGAAGGCGTCACAAGAGTCAGCGGCTTTCTGGAAGGGGAGGATACACTCGCTACCGCGCGAATTTTCCAGCAGCTCGGCGTCAGGATTGAAACTCCATCGCCGAGCGAGCGTATTATCCATGGCGTCGGTTTGCATGGACTGAAAGCCAGCAACGAAGACCTCGATTGCGGAAATGCCGGTACGGCCATGCGATTGTTGACCGGACTCTTGGCGGGTCAGAACTTCCGTTCGAAATTAGTGGGTGATGCATCGCTTTCGAAGCGGCCAATGAAACGTGTGATAGAGCCTTTATCCTTGATGGGGGCCAGCCTGCAATCGGAACCAAATGGTTTGCCACCTCTGATAATCAACTCGAAAAATACTCTTCAAGGTATTGATTATAAAACAGAAGTAGCTAGTGCCCAGGTGAAGTCGGCGATCCTGCTCGCGGGCCTCTACGCTAAAGGCGAGACGACAGTTTACGAGCCGCACCCGACCCGTGATTACACAGAAAAAATGCTGGCAGCCTTCGGTTGGCCGATTGAATTCCGCCCCGGCCATGCCCGTCTGAGTGGGGGGCATCGTTTGCAGGCAAAGGATATCCAGGTGCCGGCTGATTTTTCGTCGGCAGCCTTTTTCATCGTGGCTGCCACCTTGATTCCCGGTTCCGATTTATTGATCAAGTCGGTGGGCATGAACCCACGACGAACTGGCTTATTGGCGACTTTACAGTTGATGGGGGCCGATATTCAGAAACAAAACTCGCACGAGCAGGCGGGTGAACCGGTCGCCGATTTACGAGTGAAGCATGTGGTTCTGACCGGGATTGAAGTGCCAGAAAGCATCGTGCCCGACATGATTGACGAATTCCCGGCTTTATTTGTGGCCGCTGCCTTCGCAAAAGGCGAAACTCGCGTCTCGGGGGCCGCCGAGTTGCGAGTAAAAGAGTCGGATCGCATTGCTGTAATGAGCCAAGCTTTGCGCGAACTGGGTGCCCAAATTGAAGAAACACCTGATGGTGCCATTATTCAAGGCGGGAATTTGCACGGAGGCGAGGCAGATAGCCACGGAGATCATCGCATTGCCATGAGTCTCGCAATAGCCGGCCAGCAGGCTTCGGGCGTGGTGCAAATAAATGACTGTGACAACGTCGCTACTTCGTTTCCCGGCTTCCTGGAATTATCAAAATCAGTGGGTTTCGAGCTTCATATTAAGTAAACTCTCAACATGACTAAGCCTATTCCAGTCCTCACTATCGACGGCCCATCGGGTTCTGGTAAAGGCACGATCAGCCAGGCAGTCGCCAAGCGATTGCAATGGCATTATCTGGATTCCGGTGCCATTTATCGCGCCGTTGGTCTCGCAGCAGCCTGGGAAAGTATCGATTTAAGCGACCCTGAAGCGGTTGCCCATTGTGCCGAGCGAACGGAAATCCGCTTTGAAAGCAATGATGAGGGTGAACTGCACGTCTACGTTAACGGCAAAGACGCCACGCGTTTACTGAGGACCGAAACGGCAGCGGCTGCAGCATCGGCCATTGCAGCACATCCGCCGGTCCGGACGGCTTTGCTTGATCTGCAGAAGCGTTTTCGTCAGGCCCCGGGTTTGGTGGCGGATGGACGCGATATGGGCACCGTGATTTTTCCGGATGCCCAGTACAAGGTTTTTTTGACTGCCAGCGCCGAAGAAAGAGCGAAAAGACGCTATAAGCAGTTGAAAGACAAAGGGGTTTCGGTTAATCTTGACAGTCTGCTGCACGAAATTGCCGCTCGCGACGAGCGCGATGCCGGACGTGCCGTGGCGCCCCTGAAGCCCGCCGAAGACGCGGTCATTTTGGACTCCACCGGTATGCCGATCACCGAAGTCATTGAACGTGTATTAGCGGTGTTGCCTGCTTCATTGCGACCGCGCTGATCCATCTCATTAGCTGCTTTAACGAGCAAAAATCATCAGCAGAATAACTCCCGTACCATCCGGCGCGGGTTTTTCCACGCGTGAAAACATCACGCACAACAGGTGGGTCCGGCAATTATCGCCGTTAACCCGTGTGTTCAACTGAGTAAATAACCATGACTGAATCATTTGCAGAACTGTTTGAAGCAAGCCAACACGCGCTTTCAAAACTCAAGCCAGGCGCCATTGTCAGCGGCGTCATCGTAGAAATCCGTTCCGACGTCATCGTCGTGAATGCAGGCCTGAAATCCGAAGGCGTCATTGATATCGAACAGTTCCGTACCGAAGCTGGCGACATCGACGTAAAAGTCGGCGACACCGTCAAAGTAGCTTTGGAATATCTTGAAAACGGCTTCGGCGAAACCGTTCTCTCCCGCGAAAAAGCCAAACGCGCTCTCGTGTGGGACGAGCTGGAAACCTCGATGGACGCAGGCGAAATCGTCACCGGTCGCATCAGCGGCAAGGTTAAAGGCGGCTTCACTGTCGACATTCGCGACGTTCGCGCATTCTTGCCAGGCTCCCTGGTCGATGTTCGTCCTGTCCGCGATCCGGGTTATCTGGAAGGCAAGGAACTCGAATTCAAGATCATCAAACTTGATCGTAAACGCAACAACGTGGTGGTTTCCCGCCGTGCGGTTGTTGAAAGTGAAAACAGCGTCGAGCGTGAACAAATGCTTGAGCGCTTGCAGGAAGGTTCGATCGTTACCGGTGTGGTCAAGAACCTCACTGATTACGGCGCATTCGTTGATCTCGGCGGTATCGATGGTCTGTTGCACATCACCGACATGGCGTGGAAACGCGTCCGTCATCCGTCTGAAGTCGTCAACGTTGGCGAAGAACTGCAAGTCCGCGTTCTCAAGTATGACCGCGAACGCAACCGCGTCAGCCTTGGCCTGAAACAATTGGGCGAAGATCCATGGGATAACATCGCTCGTCGTTACCCAGCCAATGCCCGCATGTTCGGTAAAGTTTCGAACGTGACCGATTACGGCGCCTTCGTTGAAATCGAACCAGGTGTTGAAGGTCTGGTCCACGTTTCCGAAATGGATTGGACCAACAAGAACGTCAATCCATCCAAAGTTGTCCAATTGGGCGACGATGTTGAAGTGATGGTGCTGGACGTCGATGCAGAGCGTCGCCGCATCTCGCTCGGTATCAAGCAGTGCGTTCCTAATCCATGGGAAGCTTTCGCTGCCATCTTCAAGAAAGGCGACAAAGTCTCCGGTCAAATCAAGTCGATCACCGATTTCGGTATCTTCATTGGTCTGGACGGCGGCATCGACGGTCTGGTCCACTTGTCCGACATTTCCTGGAGCTCGACTGGCGAAGAAGCCGCTCGCAACTACAAGAAAGGCGACAACCTGGAAGCAGTCGTGTTGGCCGTTGATCCTGAACGCGAACGTATCTCCCTCGGCGTCAAGCAAATGGAACAAGACCCGATGGGTACCTTTGCAGCAACGACCCAGAAGGGTGCGATCGTTACCGGTATCGTCAAGGAAGTGGACGCCAAGGGCGCAACCATTGAATTGGCAGATGGCCTGGAAGGCTATATCAAAGCCAACGACATCGCCAAAGAGCGCATTGAAGATGCTTCGCAGCATCTGAAAGTGGGCGACAAGGTGGAAGCCAAGTTCATCGGTATGGACCGTAAGGGCCGCACCATGCAACTGTCGATTCGCGCGAAAGACGAAGCCGATGTGGCCGAGTCGATGGCCGAAGTCAACAAGGCGGCTGACGCATCAAGCGGCACCACCAAGTTGGGCGCGCTGTTGCGTGAGCAATTGAACAAAGGCGAATAAGCAATACGACGATGGCCCGGTATCCGGGCCATCGTCACTTATCGGAGTCGAGTTTTCAAAATGACGAAGTCAGAACTCATCGAAATTCTTTCGAAGCGCCAGATGCATCTGAAAGCAGATGACGTCGATATGGCGGTGAAAACCATTCTGGAAATGATGAGCAATGCTTTGGCTGATGGCGATCGCATTGAAATTCGCGGCTTTGGCAGTTTCTCACTGCATTTTCGTCCACCACGTTTGGGTCGTAACCCGAAAACCGGCGAGTCCGTTGCACTGCCCGGAAAACATGTTCCCCATTTCAAGCCTGGCAAGGAATTACGCGACCGCGTCAATGCTTCCCTGGCTGCCGTCAAAAGTTAAGTGTCCCTCATTTTCGGGTAAGCTGTTGTCACCTGCGGTGGAATGACAGATGCCATTAATCAGAACTTTACTTGCGCTTGCTTTCATCATGCTTGGCATCATATTCGGTGCCCTCAACCGTGATGTGATGCACATTGATTTATTTTTTACGACATTGCAAGCCAGCATCGGTCTGACCGTGCTGCTTGTCTTGCTTATTGGCTGCCTGCTGGGCGGTCTGGTGGTGATGGCGACTGTCGTCTGGCCAATGCGTAACGCACTGTCCAAGGCCGAAAAAGCGGCTGCCAAAATAGCGACCGAAGGAAATGTTTCGCCATGATGACCAACGCAGCCTGGCTGTTGATGATTCCCGCCGCTGCCGCTGCCGGTTGGTTGCTGGGACGTCGCGGCGGTGAGATTAAAAGTGGCAACCAGGTGACTCGTCTTTCGAACACCTACTTCCGCGGTTTGAATTATTTGCTCAACGAGCAACAGGACAAGGCGATAGAAATTTTTCTGCAAATTGCCGAAGTCGACAAGGACACCATCGAAACACAGTTCGCGCTCGGCCATCTGTTCCGGCGACGCGGAGAAGTGGATCGCGCCATTCGCATGCATCAGAGTCTGGTCGCGAAACATGGCCTTAGCGAAGATCAAAAAACCCGTGCCGTGCTGGCGCTTGGCGAGGACTACATGCGTGCCGGTTTGCTGGATCGTGCCGAAACCCTGCTGAATGATCTCGTTGAAATGGGAGTCTTCAAGCCACAGGCTTTGCGCCATTTGATTTCAATTACCCAGGCCGAACGCGATTGGTACATGGCAATTGAATATGCACAAAAATACGAAGAAGTAGGCGGGGAATCGATGTCGAAGGTTATCTCGCATTTTTATTGCGAGCTGGCCGATCAGGCGCGCTCAAAAGGTGACAACAAGGAAGCGCGCAAACTGATTGCCGATGCCTATAGTGCTGACAACCAATCTGTACGTGCAGGTATGCTGGAAGCACAAATCGAGTTGTCGGAAAATGACGATGCGGGGGCGATTCGTGCCTTCGAGCGGGTAGTTCGCCACGATTACGAGTACCTTCCGGAAGTGTTGCCGGCCTTATTGGCAAGTTATGAACGCAAAGGCGAAACAACCCGTGCTCGAAGCTTCCTGCTAGAAATGACCGAGCATTATGCCGGCGTATCCCCTTTGCTTGCTTTATCCGAATTGATACAAAAAGACGAAGGCGTGGTCGCCGCTTATACCTTTTTGGCCAAACAGTTACAGCAACGCCCGTCCGTACGCGGTGAAGCCGCGCTGATCAATCTCAGCCTTTCGGAAGGTCATGGCGATCCGCAGGAAGCTTTGCGTACCGTCAAAAGTATTACGGATCTTCTGGTTGTGCATACACCGGGCTACCGTTGCCAGCGTTGCGGTTTCAGTGCTCGTGCGCACCATTGGCAGTGCCCGAGCTGCAAGAATTGGGGCACGATCAAACCACTGCTGACTTCGGCTAGTTAAAGAATGCCGCTCGGCCTTGGCTGGAGTATCACGATATTTTTTTCGACGGCCTTGCTGACATGGGCCTGGATTAGAGTTGCGCGCAAATATCGTATCCATGATCAGCCGGAGCGGCGTCGCTTGCATTTTTCCGATGTTCCCAGGGCAGGCGGCATCAGCATCGGCTTGGTGATGCTATCGGCCAGCCTCTTTCTTGTTTTCAGGTCGCCCGGTTGGAATCATTTCCTGCCATTGCCTGCCTTCGGACTTTTTTTATATCTTGCACTCGGTTTTTGGGATGACATCAAACCGATGTCTTCAGGAAAAAAATTGTTTTTGCATTTGCTGGCCGCAGGCATCCTTTGTTGTGTCGCCATTTTTCAGTTACACACCGGTTTTGCGGTAGCAATAATCACGGCTTTTGCCTACCTGCTTTTCGTGAACATCTGGAACTTCATGGATGGCAGCAACGGCTTGGTCACCATGCAAAGCTTGGCATGTACGATCGGTTTCCTCGCCTTGGGGTATTTTTCGGATACCACTTATTACTATGCACTTGCCCTGGCTGTCTGTTGCCTCGGGTTTCTCCCCTTTAATTTTCCCGTGGCGCGAGTATTTTTAGGTGATGTTGGAAGCCATGTACTGGGTGCGGCGTTAGTCGGGCTTGCATTGCTCGCTTATGCTGAAGGCCAATGGACTTGGTTGGAAATGCTTTGCCTTGCATCGGCACTCTGGGTCGATGCCGTAATGACATTCGTTCGTCGCGGCATTCGTGGTTACAAGCTTGCGCAGGCGCATAGAAGTCATCTGTACCAATATGCAATCCGTAATGGTCAAAGTCACGCGATGGTGTGCCTTTGCTACACAAGCTGGACAGCAGGCATGATTTTGATAATAGGCTTCAGCAGGCAATTGTCGGATGCCACTCAAGCTGTTCTCATGTTTACACTTATTGCCGCGGCCTGTCTTTTACATCAATGGTTAAGGCTTTTTGTATTAAAATCAGCGCGATATCAAAAAAAGCCGAAGTTAATATTGCAATGACGAAGTCGTACCGCATCTCCTATCTGCTACCGCGTGCGCTGATCGTCCTGCATGACTTCACGATGACGGCATTGCTCTGGATAGGCCTCGCATGGCTCTATGCACATGGCGACGATGAGGCGATCAATTCCGGTTTCCGGAACGAATTGATGGTGGTTCTGTTGTTGCAGGCATTGATGCTCTGGTGGAGCGGCCTGTACAGAGGGGTCTGGCGCTTTGCCAGCCTGCCTGATTTGAGCAATATTTTTCGCGCTGCGGTTTTCGGGCTTGGCGCCATATTATTGGTGTTTGTGGCGACTGGGCATTTCTCGCGTCTCCCATTGCAGACCATCGTATTGTATGTGCCAGGCCTGATGTTGTTTCTCGGTGCACCGCGCCTGATTTACCGGGTATGGAAAGACCAGCGTCTTGCCTCCAAGCACACTGATGCAACCCGGGTCATCGTCGCGGGTGCAGGAAGTTCGGCAGAAGTTTTTTTGCGGGATATTGCCAGTGATGGCCGTTATGAAACGGTAGGTTTGCTTGACGACGACCCGCAACTGAAGGGCCGAAAAATCCAGGGCGTAAAGGTACTGGGTCGCATCGATCAACTCGGTGAAATTGCACGCGCGACAGCGGCCGATCTTTGTGTCATAGCATTACCGACGGCTCAGACCCAGGCATTGCAGCGCGTGGTTTCATTGTGCGACGACATCGGCATGCCATTTCGCAAGTTGGGCCGCTACACCGATTGGCTTGAAGCCCATGATCCCGTTCAACTCAATGAGGTTGCCATTGATGACTTGCTCGGTCGCGAACCGATTCAGTTTGACTGGCAAAGCATAGGCCGCCAACTGGGTGGGAAATGCGTCTTGATCACCGGCGCTGGCGGCTCGATCGGTTCTGAATTGGCGCGCCAATGCGCCCAGGCCCGGGTCAGTAAATTGATTTTGCTCGAACGCGCCGAATTGCCCTTGCTGGAGATATGCGAAGAATTGGCCGTACTGGATCCAGGTCTGGAAGTGGTGCCGCTGTTATCCGATTGCGGCGATAAAATCGCCTGCCTGCGTGCCATGCAGCACGGAATACCGGATTATGTGTATCACGCAGCTGCCAACAAGCATGTGCCTTTGCTCGAGTCACATACACGCGAGGGCCTGCGAAATAATGTGCATGCGACCGCGACACTGGCCGAAGTCTGTCGCGATCATGGTGCTTTGCATTTTGTTTTGATTTCTACCGACAAGGCAATCCAGCCAGTCAATATTCTCGGTGCTACCAAGCTGATGGCAGAGCGGGTGTGCCAGGCCATTTTCAATGATAGTGCGACCCAGCTCAGTATCGTGCGTTTCGGCAATGTGCTTGATTCTTCCGGCAGTGTGGTACCGATGTTTCGCAAGCAGATTGCCGCAGGCGGTCCGGTGACGGTGACGCACGAAGAAGTCAGCCGCTATTTCATGACGATTCCGGAAGCTTGCCAGTTGATTCTTCAGGCACTCAGCATGCCCGAAGCATTTGCAGTCATTTACACGCTGGATATGGGCAAACCGATTGCCATCAGTGAGCTGGCAGAGCAGATGATCCGTCTTGCCGGCAAACGTCCGGGTGTCGATATACAGATTCAATACACCGGTTTGCGCGCCGGTGAAAAATTGCATGAAAGCCTGTTTCACCCAGATGAAATTTATACGCGTACCGAAAATGGCCGTGTCCTTGAAGCCAAGCCGCGCGATATTGACGTGAATCTGGTCTTGTTGCAGGCAGAGCGTCTGGCTCGGGCCTTGCGACAAGGTGACGATGATGAAAAGCTGCTTTCGCTACTGCGCGAAGCGGTTCCTGAGTACACTATTCAAACAACCGATAAAAAATAAATTATGACTCAACGTATTCGCAAAGCCGTTTTTCCTGTCGCAGGACTTGGTACACGTTTTCTTCCGGCCACTAAAACGGTGCCGAAAGAAATGCTGCCGGTGGTCGACAAGCCACTAATTCAATATGCCGTCGATGAAGCCATCGAAGCCGGTTGCGACACGATGGTATTTGTCACCAATCGCTACAAGCATGCGGTTGCCGATTATTTCGACAAAGCCTACGAACTTGAACAAAAGCTTGAGAAAGCCGGAAAGTCGGAATTGCTGGCGCTCATACGCGATGTGTTGCCGCGCCATGTACGTGCTGTCTTCGTCACGCAAACAGAAGCTCTGGGCCTGGGTCATGCAGTATTGTGTGCAAAACCGGTAATAGGCAACGAGCCGTTTGCTGTTTTGTTAGCCGATGATCTGATCTGGAACAAAGGCCCGGGCGCACTCAGGCAAATGGCGGATTGCGCCGAACGTGAAAACGCCAGCGTGATTGCCGTGCAGGATGTTCCGCGGGAGCAGACTGGTAGTTATGGCATCGTGGCGACCGAGAATTTCAATCACAGGCAAGGCGTGATTTCCGCGATCGTCGAAAAACCTAAGCCCGAAGTTGCGCCCAGTAATCTGGCCGTTGTCGGGCGCTATGTATTAAGCGGTCGCATTTTTGATTTGCTGGAAAAGACAAAGCCCGGTGCAGGCGGTGAAATCCAGCTAACCGATGCCATCGCTGCTTTGCTGAAAGAGGAAAAAGCCTTGGCTTACAGGTTTGAAGGCCGGCGTTTCGATTGCGGCAGCCGCATCGGCCTGATCGAGGCGACGATTCAATATGCGCTCGATCACGGTGATCTGGCCGATGCCGCCCGCGAATATATGACACAGGCTTTGAAGGGGGCATAGTTCGTTTTTAATGAAGCCTTGCATTTGAAAATGCTTAAGTATGAAAACGAATGAAAATTAACCCATCGCAAAGCTACTACTCCGTAACCGCGAACTCGTCGTTTGTCAGGCCAAGTCTTTCCGGAAAAAAATCCGCAAGAGTCTGCATCATCGGCGGTGGATTTGCCGGAATCAATACGGCGCTTGGATTGGCGGAGCGGGGAGTAGAAGAGGTTGTGTTGTGCGAAGCCAGGCATTTGGCTTTTGGTGCATCGGGGCGTAACGGCGGTTTCGTGTTTGCCGGATTCTCACGCGGGCCACAAAGCCTGCTCGATGATCTTGGGCCCGAGGCTGCAAAGCACTTATACAAAGGCACGCTGGATGCCGTAAATCTGATACGGGCGCGTATTAAAAAATACGCTATCGAATGCCAGCATACCGATGCCGGCGTGTATTGGGCGAACTGGTTTCGGGACACCTCCATCCTGAAGGATTTCCAGAAACTGCTGTCGGAAAATTTTGACACCGATTGGGATTTCGTGTCGCAGGCGGAATTGAAAAAACTGATTCACACGGATCGATACAAAGACGCCCTTTACGAAAAGAATTCGCTGCATTTCCATCCGCTGAATTATGCGATTGGCATTGCCGCGGCGGCAGAGGCGATGGGAGTAGAAATTTACGAAAATACGCCAGCCGTCCATCTTGAAAAAATCGGCAAAGGCTGGCGGTTAAAAACCCCAGACGGCGAAATCGAAGCCGAGCAGGTGGTATTGGCCTGCGGCGGATATCTGGCAAATCTGTATCCTAAAATAGATGCCTCGATATTGCCGATTGCCACCTACGTGATGGTGACCGAGCCGCTCGCCGATCGCATGCAGGAAATTCTGCACACCAAAGCCGCCATTTACGATACCCGTTTCGCGTTTGACTACTACAGGCCATTGCCCGATTCACGATTGTTATGGGGCGGACGCATTTCAGTGTTGGATCGCTCCCCGGAAGCAGTAAAGAAATTGCTCTACCGCGATCTGATGAAAGTATTTCCGCAATTGCACGATGTCAAAATCGATTTCGCCTGGTCGGGACTGATGAGTTACTCGCGACATGAAATGCCGCAAATTGCCGAAGTCGAACCAGGTCTCTGGTGTGCCCAGGCTTTTGGCGGTCACGGTGTCGCCCCGACGACTTTTGCGGGGGAGCTGCTCGCGTCCGCGATTGCCGAGCACGATCTGCGTTGGCAATCACTGTCTTCTTATGGTCTGGTTTCCGCGATGAAGCCCGCCGGGTTTCTTGGCGCACAGCTGACATATTGGTGGCTGCAGGCAAAAGATGCATGGAAGGATGCGATGGAAGCAGGATCGGGCCAGAAATAAGTCCGCGTTTGTATCGAAAATTCGTTATGCTTTAAGCCAGTACGGAGTAGTCAATGTCTGCAATGCTTGCCCCAGAACTCAATGAAAACCTGCATTGGCTTAATAGCGATAGCCAGTCCATTGCGGGCCAGCGCGGCCGTATCCTGGCATTGGTTTTCTGGAACGCCAGTTCTGTCTATTCGCAAAACCTGATTGGCGGGTTGGCCCGCATTAAAGCAAAGTATCCGATCGGGCTAGCGGTATTGGGCATCCATTTGCCCAAATTTGACAATGAAGTGGACGACCGTGTCGTCATGAAAGCCGTCAATCGTCAACGCATCGCTTTTCCAGTTGCAAACGACCGGGGCTGGATCACCTGGCAGCACTTCGGAATTACCCGTTGGCCATCGGTAGCACTGATTGATGGCGAAGGCGTGATTCGCGAAATTATTGCCGGTGACGACCAGGTCGAGATACTCGAAAAAATGATTGCCGAACTGATTCATGAATCGGGTACCAGTCACTCCATGGTCGAGCATGCGTTTCGCGCGAAAAATGCCGAAGAACCGACTCCACTATCATTTCCATCGGGGATAGCCGTCACCGATTCGCATTTGTATATCGCCGATACTTCCCATCACCGTGTTCTGGAATGTACGCACCAGGGTCGCATCCTGCGGGAATTCGGCAACGGTCATCCGGATTTGAACGATGGCCCTGCCAACGAAGCCGCTTTCAATGCACCGCGGGGGCTTTGCCTGGTACGCGAGACTTTGTATGTTGCCGATACCGGCAATCATGCATTGCGTCGGGTCAATTTGATTAGTGGCGAGGTAGCCACCGTTCTGGGAACAGGTAAGGCTGGCCTGCCTAGGGAAGGCGTCAGCAAGCATTCTTCGGAAAACAGTCTGAACATGCCATGGGGTATTACTGGCAGCAATGACAAGCTTTATATCGCGATGGCAGGTTGCAATCAGATTTGGGAATACGAACTCGGCAATGCCCGCATGCGATTCATCGCAGGAACCGGCGATCTGGGTATCGCAGATGGCCCGGGTCGCAATGCCTTGTTCGCTCAGCCTTCAGGAGTCGCACTGGTCCAGCAAAGCTTGTACGTGGTTGATTCAGCAACATCCTCGGTTCGTGCAATCCAATTACAACAAAATACGGTTCAAACACTCGTCGGCCAAGGTTTGTATGAATTCGGGGATCAGGACGGCGAGCGCCGCGATGCCCGTCTGCAATTTCCGCAAGCGATTGCCCTTGATCCCAATTCGCCCGTGCTGTGGATTGCCGATACCTACAACGGCAGCCTGCGTAAATTGCGCCTAGGTGGCGGTGGCATGAGTACACAGAATCTTCCACAAAGTTTGAATGAACCGGCTGCGCTTGCTGTCGGTGCAGGCGCATTATGGATCGCAGACGCCGGCGCGCACGAGATTTTGCGATACGATCTGGCATCGGAATTATTGGTTCGTCTGCCGATTGGTGAATGATTCACCCGTTATCCGGTGCTGTCCTGTCTTGGCTTTATCTGAACCGGGAACGAACTTCCTGCTCAATCATGCGAAAATAAGCGCATGAACGACGCATCTCCAGCAACGGTTTTTGACGGTAAAGCCTTCGTCAGGGATTTGACCACGGCGCCCGGTGTTTATCGCATGTATTCCAGTGACGATAGCGTTCTGTATGTCGGCAAGGCGCTATCACTGAAAAAACGGGTGACCAGCTATTTTTTGAGCACGGTTTCCTCGCCCCGTATTGCCGTGATGATCAAGCAAATCGCGCGGATGGAAATTACCGTCACTCGCACCGAAAGTGAAGCGCTGATTCTCGAAAACCAGCTGATCAAATCATTGCGGCCCCGTTACAACGTATTGCTGCGTGACGACAAAAGCTATCCCTATATTCTGATCACCGATGAAACCTGGCCGCGACTGGCGTTCCACCGCGGGCCGCGTGCTGTTCCTGGACGTTATTTCGGTCCTTATCCAAGTGCTTCGGCAGTGACCAGCACGCTGGATTTGATGCAGAAAATTTTCAAACTGCGAAATTGCGAAGACAGCGTGTTTCGTAATCGTTCGCGGCCCTGCCTGCAACATCAGATCGGTCGCTGTACCGCTCCTTGCGTCGGCTTGATCGCACCCAGAGACTACGATGCCGATACCAAACGTGCGATGTTGTTTCTGGATGGCCGCAGCGGCGAAGTCGTGGATGATTTGACTCGTTCCATGGAAGCGGCCAGCGCAAGCCTGCAGTTCGAACTCGCCGCCTACTTGCGCGATCAGGTGACCGGTATCCGTCGCATTCAGGCCAAGCAGTATATCGAAGGCGAACAGGCCGAAATGGATGTGCTTGCATGCGCGATGGAGCAGGGTACGGCCTGTGTATTGCTGCTGGCGTTCCGCAATGGCATGAATTTGGGGACACGTTCGTTTTTTCCGAAGACCAACGGCGTCGACAACGCGAGCGAAGTGTTGGACGCGTTTGTCAGCCAATATTATTTTGAGCAGCGCCCGCCTCGTGAGATCGTGTTGAGCCATGCCATTGAAGATGCGGAATTGCTCGAAAAAGTGCTTAGCGCACAGGCAGGCAGGAAGGTAGAAATAAAAACATCGGTGCGCGGTGATCGTGCCCGTTATCTCGATATGGCCGTCAGCAATGCCGTGCTGGCCCTGAGTACCGAAATCACGAGTAATGTCGCGCAACGCAAGCGTCTTGAAGCCTTGCAGGAAATGCTCGGCATGGATCACATGCCGCAACGGATGGAATGTTTCGATATCAGCCATACGCAAGGCGAGGCGACCGTAGCATCCTGCGTCGTGTTCAATCAGGAAGGAGCGCTGCGCAACCAGTATCGGCGATTCAATATCGACGGCATTACTCCCGGTGATGATTACGCGGCCATGCATCAAGCGCTTACCCGTCGTTTCAAACGGGCTGTGGAAGAAGGCGTTGTGCCCGATGTCTTGTTTATCGATGGTGGCGAAGGGCAACTCACCCAGGCACGTGATGTTCTCAAGGAATTGGGCGTGACCCAGGTGATGCTGGTGGGGGTTGCGAAGGGTGTCGAACGTAGAGCCGGCGATGAACAAATCCTGCTGCCTGACGGACGGATATTGCGCCCCGGCGCACACTCGCCGGCATTGCAGTGGATACAACAAATTCGCGATGAGGCCCATCGTTTCGCGATCACCGGACATCGTGGCCGCCGCCAGAAAAAGCGGGATGTTTCGAGGCTGGAAGATATTCCCGGTATTGGGCCGAAGCGCCGTTCGGCATTGCTGAAACATTTCGGCGGGCTTGCTGCTCTAAAAGAAGCAGGCACCGAGGAAATTGCCCGTGTAGCCGGCGTGAACGCTGAGCTGGCGGCGCGTATTTATGCCTCGCTACATGGGTTAGAATCCAAGGCGAACTTGCCTGAGCCGCCACTGGAACCGTAGTGAATCTAACCCTTCCGACCATGCTGACCCTGTTTCGCATCGTATTGGTGCCGGTATTGGTCCTGGTGTTTTATTGGCATCATCCCTGGAGCAATATTCTGGCCTGTGCGGTATTTGTGCTCGGTGCCCTGACCGATTGGCTCGATGGCTGGATTGCACGCCGCTACGACATGTATTCCGCCTTCGGGGCATTCCTTGATCCAGTCGCCGATAAATTGGCCGTAGCCTTTGCGCTGTTTCTGGTGACACAGAAACACCATACCGCATGGATCGCGATTTTGAGCGCCATTATCGTCGGTCGTGAAATCACGATATCGGCATTGCGTGAATGGATGGCGCAGATGGGTGCGCATGGTTTGGTAAAGGTTGCCGCGCTCGGCAAAATAAAAACCATCGTGCAGATGGTTGCGATCAGTTTTGTTTTATTTTACGAAGACCTGTTCGGCATACCGATTTTCAAGATTGGCGAATGGTTGCTCGCTATTGCCGCAGCACTCACACTCTGGTCGGGTTTTGATTATATGCGTGCTGCATGGCCGACAATGCGCAAGGGCTGAAAGCCTTGATTGACGGGCTCTTGCGATAATTTTTCAAAAAAGGTGTTGACACAAAAGCGCAAATCCATAAGAATATGCGTTCTCCGCGGGAATAGCTCAGTTGGTAGAGCACGACCTTGCCAAGGTCGGGGTCGAGAGTTCGAGTCTCTTTTCCCGCTCCAGTTTCAAAAACCTCGGTTCGCCGGGGTTTTGTTTTTTCAGAGTCTGGTTTTTATTTACCAATAAATATTGGTTAGGTTAAACTAAAGTCTGATGTTTCACCCTTGGCCGGGTGGCAGAGTGGTCATGTAGCGGCCTGCAAAGCCGCGTACGCCGGTTCGATTCCGACCTCGGCCTCCAATTTAGCCCCGTCAGGGGCTTTTTTGTGAACAAATGAAACAAAAGCCGCGATAAAACGTCTTTATTCAACGTGTTTATTGCTGCAATATGCATACGCTGCCTGAGTGGCGAAATGGTATACGCAAGGGACTTAAAATCCCTCGAACGCAAGTTCATGCGGGTTCGAGTCCCGCCTCAGGCACCATTTTTTGCGGGGCGCAGCATGTGCTAGCGCCCTATATTTTTTGCACCTCGTTATGCTGTCGGCCTGGACAGGGAGAAGAACGATGCTGCCATCCCGTTATTGGTTATATGCATTTTGTCTTTTGGGTGCGGCAACGTCTGTCATGCTGCTTTTGATTGCACCATCGCACGACTGGCTTTATTTTTTATTGCTGGTTTTTTCCAGCCTCGCTGCCATCGGTACGCTGGATTTGCTGCAAACGCGGCAGGCAGTACGACGTAACTACCCGATTCTTGCCCATTTCCGTTATGCGTTGGAATCCATCGGGCCCGAAATTCGCCAATACTTTATCGAGACCGATACCGAGGAAAACCCGTATTCACGGCAACAACGCGCCATTATTTATCAGCGTTCGAAAAACGTCATGGACAAGCGTCCATTCGGCACGCAGATGGATGTTTATGCCGATGATTACGAATGGATTAACCACTCCATGCTGCCGGCGAAAATAGATTCGCATGATTTTCGGATCATGATCGGACCAGACCGTGCAAAACCCTATTCCGCCAGTGTGTTCAATATATCCGCGATGAGTTTTGGTGCTTTGTCGGCCAATGCCATTCGTGCCTTGAATGAGGGTGCAAAACGCGGCGGTTTCTATCACGACACCGGCGAAGGTTCCATTTCGCAATATCATCGTGAACGCGGTGGTGATCTGGTTTGGGAAATCGGCTCCGGTTACTTCGGTTGCCGTAACGGCGCCGGTAATTTCAGTGAAGAAAATTTCATCAGGAATGCTGCTTCTGATCAGGTCAAGATGATCGAAGTGAAACTCTCGCAAGGCGCCAAACCCGGGCATGGCGGCGTGTTGCCCGCAGCCAAAGTATCAGCAGAAATTGCCGCCGCGCGTGGCGTGCCGATGGGTGAAGATTGCGTTTCGCCGGCACAGCATTCGGCATTTTCAACGCCGAAAGAACTGCTGCAATTTATCGACCGCCTGAGAAATCTGTCCGGTGGCAAGCCGGTGGGATTTAAATTCGCCGTTGGCCATCCCTGGGAGTGGTTCGGTATCGCCAAAGCGATGCATGAAACGAATATTCTTCCCGATTTCATTGTTGTCGACGGCGGCGAGGGTGGTACCGGTGCAGCACCTCTGGAATTCACCGACCATGTCGGTGCACCTTTGCGTGAGGCTTTGCTGCTGGTGCATAACACTCTGGTGGGGTTGAATCTACGGCAGCATATTCGTATTGGTGCGGCGGGCAAGATCGTCACGGCTTTCGATATCACCCGCACCCTTGCACTCGGTGCCGATTGGTGCAACGCCGCCCGCGGTTATATGTTTGCCCTGGGCTGCATTCAATCGCAAAGTTGCCATACTGATCGCTGTCCAACAGGTGTGGCCACGCAAGATCCCTCACGCCAGAAGGCACTGGTGCCGGAAGACAAGGCAACACGCGTATTTCATTTTCACGAAAATACCTTGAAGGCGCTGAAAGAATTGGTGGCTGCCGCGGGTTTGCAGCATCCCGATGAAATCGGTCCCGAGCACATTATTCGTCGCGTTTCTTCCACTGAAGTGCGTGCCTTGGCCGTATTGCACAAGTTCCTGAAACAGGGTGATTTGCTTGGCGACGTATTACCCAATCATCCGGCGTTTCAGACCTTCTGGCATGAAGCCAGCAGTGATGCCTTCCGGCCGCCCGCGAAAGTCCGTGCTTTGCGAGGCAGTAAACTAGAATAAGACCGATTTTTATTGACCGAACAGGTACTTAAACGTAAAATTCCCAGCCTCACCGGGCGGTTAGCTCAGCGGTAGAGCACTGCTTTCACACGGCAGGGGTCACAGGTTCAAACCCTGTACCGCCCACCAGATCAAGAAAAAGCCACCTTCGGGTGGCTTTTTTTGTTTGGATCACGCTATGCAAAATCAAATTTGCTTGCCAAATGATTTTGGCGGTGCGGAATTGTCTGCTTCAATCGTCACCCAGGTATTGAACTCGCCATCTACCTGGATACCGGCCCGTTTCTGCGGTGCAAAGCGCCATGAACCGAGCGTGGCCAGCAAAACTTTGGAGATTTCCGTAGGAGCATTGGCAGACGGATCGATTTTCGGTTTTGAGCAGCGGCCATTCCTGTTGATCGTGCAGGTAACGAAAATTCTACCGGACCATTCCCCTTTTACCCTGATAAGCGGCTCGATTTGCTGTTCGCTGCGAAGCGGGCGAGGCATCAGTTCCCTGCTCAGGATTTTTGCCCTCGACATATTCGGATCGATTTCTACTGTCACTCGCAAACCGCTTTCAAGCTGCTTGTTGGCTTCGGAATTTTCAGGGGTTGTCAAAGTACTGGTAGTGATTGAATTGGACAAAAAGCCAACAAAAGGTGCAGGCAGAGTCTCTTTTTCCGGGAATACAATTTGCAATAATTGCGAGCTTTCATCAAAACCGACATCTGCCCAAACAATCAATTTGTAGGGAGATTTAGTCGCAGCAGCCTCTTGCGAGATGGCGGTAGCAGATATAAGCGATGCTGCGAGGGTGAGGTAAATGCAAAGTTTTTTCATGTTGATTATGAATTATCCGGTTTTCGCCGATTCTAACGCAAAACAATGCGTCATCGATCAGAATGCTGGTCCTGAATTTCACGTACGATAGGCACGCTCCAATCCGGAACGGCATTGTCGACAGGACTGAAATGCGCAGCCTGACAATCATTTTTCTTTTCATGCTAACGATAAATCCGGCGTACGCCGTGACGTCTACCCTGAACGGGGTATGGCGGGGAAAACTCGGGGATAAGGATATCGTTGCCTGCTTCAATGGCGAACAAAGCGGCAACTATTACTACATACGCCATAAGCAGGCGATTCGCTTAAGCCGTGAAGAAAAAAGTAATGTCTGGATGGAAGAGGCTAACACCGGAAGCTGGAAACTGGATCTTCCAGCAGCAAAAAAGCTGCAGGGTGTTTGGCAGGCACCGCAAAATGGAAAATCACTCGTTATAACTCTAGGCTCGCCGAGCAATGAAAAAGACGATCAGCCTTGCGCAAGTAATGAATACAATCAGACACTGGAAGTTTTTCCAAAACTGAAAATAGGAAATATCGAAAATTTCAATGGCAGGAAATACCGGAAACTTCGAATCGCCGATGTTGAAACCATCGAGCTGATGTCATCCGAAACTGCTGTCGGAAAAGTAAATCAGAAGCTGCGCGATGTCTTGCCAAAATCGAAAGCGGACCTCGACGAATATTTCGTGAAGCGTCGCGAGTTCCTCGGCAACATCGGCTATGCAGCTGAAGATGAAACATTTGCACAACCCTATTACTGGTCCGATGACTGGATCACCGTGCACTACTATCGTTGGGCTGCAGGTTTTGGTGCTCGTGGTATCAGTCTGAACTACCGTACCTGGAATATGAAAACCGGTGAAGAAGTCGATTTATGGAAGTGGTTTGGTGCCCGGTCTTATTCCTACAGTGACATGTCCCCGTTACCAGATCAGCTGAAAAAACGCCTGATCAAGGATGCGGAAATAGAAGCGGAATGCAGGCACGAGTACTACGGCGAAGGCGAATACCACGTAACGCTCGAATCCACCGGCATGAAGTTTTGGGAAAATGCATTTGGTGACGGATGCGAAAAGGAATTCATCATTCCTTACAAAGATCTCGGGCCCTTCTTGACGCCTGAAGGCAAGATTGCGATTCGAACTTTTCTCAGACCCTAGCCTCAGGGCAGCTCTTCATATCTAGGTATGCCGGTCACGTAATCCAGCAAGCGCTTGCTGATTTTCAGCAATAATCCATTGCTCTTTTTCAGCTGCTGGAAATCCAGTTCGGAAAATTCCTTGTTCTGGATTTGCTTTTGCGTCAGCCGGTTCAGTATTCGAAGCACACGCTCGAGATTTTCCTGCTCGATGATGTTGTGCTGAAGGTTTTTCGACTTCAGCGGAACCACGTTGGCATGCAGGCGATAGCCGCGCTTGGGAATGGTGGTGATGTATCTGGAGCCGTGTTCCTTTTCGCCGAGAGCCTTTCTCAGGATGGCGATATTCTTGTAGACCACGCCATCGCCCAGAGTCGTCTCTGGCCAGCACTGCATCAGTAATTGTTCGGAGCTCACGACACGATCCGAGTGCTGCGATAGATGGCATAGCACATCCATCGCTTTCGGTTCGAGATGAATGCGGGTGTCGCCGCGCAGAATGATATTTTCCGGAGGCGCCACGATCCAGTCGTCGATCAGGAAATGTTGTGCTTTCGACGATTTCACGATTCCTGCTTATCCTTGCTTGCATACGCAAACGATTGAACGGGCGACCATGACATGGCGCTCCATGATTCTAACGCGACCGGGACGGGTTTTAGGCCACTTGCGCCCTATTGAGCCCGAAAACCTGCCCTCGTGACAAGCCCTCATCGCCTGATTTGGCTCGATATGTCGATATTGCAGCAAGTCAGGAAACCGTAAGGACAAAGCCCGCCCGGTGGAATAGGGTGTCGGTGCAGTGCGACGAGTCGTCTTTTTTCAGAGGGGTGCTTATTGGGGATAAGTACTGAAACATGGCTGCCGTATTCGTGTTCTGTGGCGAGCCAGCCGGAAATCCCAATCCTCGTTTGCGATGGCTGGCTTGCCTTCGGTTCCCGATGGTTAGAGGTTTTGGTACTTGCTTTTGAAAGTGGCCAGAGATGATCGAGCTGCAGCGTCAATCATGGTTGGTTTTGCCGTTTAGTCCGGTGCAATTCGGCTGCCAGGGGTGGTAGAGAAATAGCCGTTTTGCTTGTCATCAAATGAAAAGGGGCATGAAATGAAAAAGACTTTATTTGCATCTGCCGGCATCATCGCGACTGCCGCATTGATTTTACTGATACAGCCTGCGTCTTCCGTGCATGCGGCGGGCGCGCAAGTTGCCGCCGCCGGCCCGAACAAGTTCTGCACGGTGCCAACGACGAGGGCAGGCACTCCCGAGCAAACTGCCTGGCAAATATTCACCGCCGTCAATTGCACGAACAACGGCCAATTCGCCTGGGAAAACTGGACCGAGCAAACCTGCTTGCTGAAACCTTCCACGCCAGGTTGCGGCAATACTGCCGGCGCCGCCAAGAAACGCTTCCTGCATGCCAGCCGCCTTCATCTGAAAGCAACCCAGGACGGCCTGCAAGGCCTGTCGAATGATTGCAGTCCCATGATTACGCCAGCCTCGTTCAGCGGCCAAAACCCTCCTGATCCGTCACTGAAACCCTTCGTGCCGAAGAACCTGAGCTCAAGCGCGGTATTTTGCGAAGAAGTCTTCGTCAACAATGCAGAAGCGGCTTTTATCAAATCACCACCGGGTGCTGCTGCCGGAGTAAACCTGCAAACACTGACGGGTCAAGCTGCCTACATCAAGGCGAAGGGTACGCTGACGTTCCCAACCTCTGCCGTGGAATTGAAGATCGATTGGTTGCCGGCAACATCGGTCACCGGTACCGCCAGCTTTAACTGCACCAATAACAAACCGAAAGGCGTTTTCGTGGATGTTATCGACGGCAAATGCTATGCCCTGGTCGGTATGCATATTTCCTCGAAGCTTTATCCGAACTGGCTGTGGGCGACTTTCGAGCCGCAAAATTCCATCACCAACCCCAATCGCTGCAACCCGAATCTGTATTCAAGCTGCAATGATGCTTGGGGTTCCAATCCTGCCGTCAGTACCGGCAAAGCCACGGCTGCGACCAAAAACCTGACCAATTTGATGGATCAAGCCGGTCTGCCGGTAGAGTTCCGCAACTACCGTTTGGTGGGCATTCAAACCACTTACAGCGACCCCAACAAAACCATGAAGCTGGGAAATTCATTCGTTGAATACAATGCTTCGGTGCCCGCACAACAAGCTTCGTGCGTCAGTTGCCATTCCTACGCCATGATGAATACCGCAACGAATCCGCCCTCCGAAAATCCAAATTTCGGTGCCTTCCCCGGCACGCCGCCGATCGGCAATCCCGGCAAACCACCGGCAGGCAATTGGATCAAACAGGATTTCTCCTGGCTGCTGGGCATCATGCCGGCAAAGTAATTTCCACGTTTTCCGTTTTCTCACCTGGCCCGGGTCTGATGTTTTTGACCCGGGTATTTTTTTGTAATTTTTTCGCTTTGAGCCATTTATCGCGCTCATTCGGTAGTGTCGGAAATACGGGATGTCGTAAACTTTGCCGCATTCATTCAAGCAGGGTACCTACATGCAATATCACTATCGTCGCGGCGAACAGCAAGTCGGTCCATTGTCACTGGATGCGGTCATCGCAGCAGCGCGTTCCGG
>JAKQKT010000320.1 GCA_029560515.1 Pseudomonadota bacterium | reverse complement strand
CAACCGCATGGGCAGTGATGTTTATTCGGCATCACAACTGAAGGGGATACAGGAAATCATCACCCTGCTCGTGTTCGCCGGATTTTCCATCTGGTATCTGGGCGAGCAGATCAAGTGGAACCATGTCGCCGGTTTTGTGTTGATCGTCGTGGCGGCAGTACTGATTTTCTGGGAGTAGCGCTTCCTGCCATGTCCGCTTTCGCCATGCCCGCACGATATACCGATTCATCAAAACCGGAAAATTCGTATCCATGAAAAACATCCTCGTATCCATCGTATTTTCTTTATCGGCATGTATGAGCTTAGGTATCCATGCAGAAGCATCTACCGAGCAATGGCGTTTGGTAAAAAAAACCTGGGCGCTTCCGGGCGATGCATTGGAAAGATACGAGTACCAATACGACACTAGCGGCCGCATTATCGAGATGCGGAATTATCGCGGCAAAAAACTCAACCTTAGCGAAAAAGATTTTGTTTACGACGACCATGGTCGAATCAGCAGCTATCAAATTGTTTTCGGCGATTCGGACCCTTATCGACATGTGATGACTTACGATCAGCAGGGGCGACTTAAAAGCCATGAAGAGATCCGGCATCGCCGCGAATCGGGCAAGGACCAAGTCACGCTGACCCGCACTTTCAGTTATGGCGCCAATACCATCACTGAAAATAAAACCCGCGCTTCGTTTGGCGGGAAGTTAGCTGATGAAACCACCTATTTTCTGGATGCAAAAGGTAACTTCATCCGCAAGACCGGCATCGATCAAAATTCCGGTCAGAAAAGCCAGGAATATATTTTTGGCAATTACGATGACAAGCCCAATCCGCTAATTTTTACCGGCGCGTATTTTCTGACCGAACTCAATAGCCGACATGCCGGCGGCGAAGGTTTTTGGGAAGGCAGCCCGACCGCAACCAGCAGCTTCACCCACAACAAGGATTCACTGGTGAGCAAGATGGTGATCACTTACACCACTTCCGATGGCGGGAAGGTAAACCATACCTATGAATACACCTACGTGAAAATAAAATAGGCGGAATTAAGGCACTGCGACACTGCGGCCGATTCTGGCCAGTTAAACACCGGAGTCTTGCGTCGAGTTACAAAGCCCGGTGCGCTAATGCGCACCGGGCGTGATCATGATCTGGAAGATCATGTCTTGCCAATTGGCTTGCAGGGCTTGTTGCTGACGCAGGTGCTATGACCTTGCGGATAAGGCTTGATGCCATTCATGAAACCCAGATCGGGTTTCGCGAAACGCCCGATATTCGGAATCACGGTCGGTATATCCGTTTGCGAAACACCAAACCAGCTCGCCAGCGTGGCGGCATATTCATCCACTGAAGTACTTGGCAGCAGATGGCCCTGGTTATCCAGTGCATCGGGGCCATTGATGATCATTTGCGGGAATTTTCCGTAGACATTGCCGCCGCGTACCGAGCCACCGACGACAAAGTGATGCGCACCCCATCCATGATCGGCACCGGTACCATTACTCTTGAGCGGACGACCAAAATCCGATGCCGTAAAGGTCGTCACGTTCTGATCAACACCGAGTGCAACGGTCGCTTGATAGAAGGACGCCATGGCATCGGAGATAATCTTCAGGCGATCAGGATGCTCCGCCAGCGAATCATGGTTGTCGAAACCACCCAGGCTGACAAAGAATATCTGGCGCTTGTGGCCCAGCACTTCGCGTGCCGCAATAAGCCTGGCCACCATCTGGAATTGCTGCATCACATCGTTGTAATCGCCATTGAGGCCGGGATTGAAACCGACCGGATTTTTTGGGAAAAATCCTTCCAGCGTCAGTGAATAATTCAGGGCTTCGTCCATGTCTATCTGTGCATTGATGGCACGGTTATAGACTCTGGCCGCTTGCTTCTCGAGCAGATTGGTGCGCGTCTGCAAATTCATTGCATTCATCGCCGTCATGCGATTGGTATTCCAGCTGCTCCAGAATTGCGGAGCACCGTATTCGGAATTGATCGGATACGGCAATACCGTGCCGCCCACCTGCCAGGTATTGTTGCCGGCCACGGAAATGCACATCGATACATTGCTGTTATTGCCCGCGGCCAGCAGATCGCCCATGCGACCAGCCCAACCGGTTCGTGTCGTGTAATTGGGCACTCCCAATTGCCAGAAGCGCTGGTGGTCCGAATGTGAGAATAATTGCGGCGGCAGTTCAAAACCGTCCGTGTTGTATTGTGCCTTACTGGTCGGTTGCGCGAGCACGCCGACATTGGTCATCACAGCTGCCTTGCCCTTGTCGTAAAGCCGTTTCAGCGACGACATTTCTTTCGGGAAAGCGAGCTGGCGACCGTCGTTGATCGAGGCTGCGGAGATCGGCAATAAATCGGGGCGCAAACGCGTAATGCCCAATGGTCGCGACAAGGAACCTTCACGCGCAACGATGTACTGGTTATAAGTCGTCTGGTCGTAGGGAATGATGGTATTGGCCGCATCGTTGCCGCCGAACAGGAAGAAACAGACCATCGCACGGTAGTCGTTGGGAACCGGTGTCGACGCTTTCGTTCCCATGTCGGCCGCGGCTGCAATTCCGCTCAGACTGAAACCAAAACCACCCAACGCGGCACCTGCTCCACCCGCGGCACCCAGCAGAAAACGGCGGCGTGTTTTCAGCGAAGCCTCTTCCATTACCATTTGTTCAAATTCTGATTTCATATCGGCCTCATTTTTGAATCAAATAGTCGGGTGAAATTTCAAACAGCATGACCGCCATCCTGAAACGGTCGCGTGCCTGGTTCGTACCGGCCGGAACATTGGTCACGGCGGTAATCATGCTGGTACGTGCTTCGGGCGACAGGGTGTTCGACGTCATGATCAGACTCAACTTGTCAACCAAGGCCGTCGGATTGCTTGCGAGTGCGGTATACGCTACGTAGTTGTGCTTGAAGGACGGAATATTTCCCGCCTCGAGCGATGGATCAGTCGTCAGCCAGTATTCGATGAAATTGTGGCTGTCGACCAGAGTCGACTCGTGATAAATCTGGAATTCGGGGCCGACCAGACCGTTGGCTCCCATTTCACCCGGCGGCGTGTATCCAGGCGAATAAAAATTGAAGACGCTGGCCGAACTAAGTGGCCGTTGTGCGAACACTTCCTGCATCCACCACGGATTGATGTCATAGCGCGGCGTGGCGCCATCGGGCACGGTAAACGCACGCAGGTAATGTGAAAGCCTCAGTACCGGTTCACGCAACTTGCCCGAGGTCGTAGTGGTCGCCTGCGCAAT
>JAKQKT010000308.1 GCA_029560515.1 Pseudomonadota bacterium | reverse complement strand
TCGAGTTTTACGTCGGTAAAGAAGCCCGTCTTGTAGAGTGCGCGAATGGCGGCGGCCGATTGGCTTTCACTCATCGTTTCGCCTTTTTCAACCGGCAGATAGCTGTAAACAGTACCGGCAGAAATACGTTGAAGGCCTTCCACGCGGATATCGCTGACCGTAAAAGCTTCAATCGATTGTGCGCTCACGGGGCCAGCTAATGCGGCAGCGAGAGCAAGGCTGAGGAGATGGCGGCGGGCGATGGGTCGCTTCATTGATTAATCCAAAATGGTGGCGGGGTTATCGCCATTAGTTAACGGGTAAATTACGGGTTAATTCAAAAATCCAATTCCAAACGTCAATTCGAGAACAGACGGGCGAAATCATTGTAATGCGCAAGCAGCATAAGGCCAGCTAACAAAGCCAGGCCAATAAATTGCCCCGCCATTTGTACTCGTTCGGCCACAGGGTGGCCGGTCACCAGCTCAATCAGGTAATACATCAGATGTCCGCCATCAAGAACCGGGATGGGCAGCAGGTTCATGATGCAGAGGCTCAGCGAAAAAAACGCCAGAAACCCCAAAAATGAACCGAAACTGGTATTGGCTTCCTGATTAGCCACTTGTGCGACGGTTATTGTACCAGAGACGTTTTTGGCTGAGGCTTCCCCGCTTATCAGCCGTTTCAGCATGGCAAATGTAGTTCTTGTGGTTTCCCATGTCTGCTGGAAGGCTTTCCCGATCGATTCGATCGGCCCGTACCTTAGTATGGTTTTCTTCGGGGGCGTCGATGCCGAGCCGACACCAATTTTCCATTCAGGCTGGCTATTCTTCGTTTCCATGCCCAGTAAAGTCTTGGTCTTGTCGAGCAACCCGGGTTCGGGGCTGACTTGTTTGGGTTGGATCATCACCTGGCGGGTTTGGCCGTCGCGCAAGAACAAAACGCTGAGTGCCTGGTCGGGACGGGCTTGTTTGACGACAGCAGGCGCAAGCTGAGCGGCATCGGTGATCTCGATGGCCCCGATTTTTGTAATTCGGTCGCCAACCTGCAGGCGTCCGACGGCGGCTCCGCCCGGCGCCAGAAAATCGACAATGGCCGGTCGCGTTGACTTGGCCGCCTTGATTCCGATCGCCTGGAATATTCTGGTCTGATCAAAATCGGCCGGCAGCTGGCTAAGCCTGAGAATGCTGTTTCTTTGTTTGCCGGAAGCATCCTGCAACACGATATTGACATCGCGCCGATCAATCGCAGCCAGCATCAGTGGCGGTACGGTTTGCGTGAGAGTCGGGGTTTTGGTGCCGTCGACCTGCATCAGGGTGTCGCCTTCATGAATGCCCGCCTGTGCTGCAATCCCGGTCGCTTCGCCAAGCAGCGGAACATAGTCGGGCTTTCCTGCGACAAACATGCCCCAGTAGAACACGAGGCAAAGAAGTAAATTGGCCATCGGGCCGGCGGCAATAATCGCAATGCGCTTGCCGACAGGCTGCTGATTGAAGGCAAGGCTGCGTTCTGCCGGAGTAACGTGTTCGTCCCGTTCGTCGAGCATTTTGACGTAGCCGCCCAAAGGAATTATGGCGAGCCGGAATTCGGTACCGTGTTTGTCCGTGCGTGACCACAGGCTTCGGCCAAAACCTACCGAGAAACGCAGCACTTTGACACCACACCAGCGGGCGACGATGTAATGACCGAATTCGTGAAAGGTGACTAAAACACCAATCGTGACAATGAGCCACCAAAACGATCCGATGAGTTCGTTCATTGCATCACCATCTTGTTCACGAACTCCTGGGCCTTGATACGGGCTTGATTATCAACGGCCATTAGGACATCCAGATCGCGAACAGGTTCCGCAGAAAATGCAGAAAGTGTCGCTTCGATGACATTGGCGATATCGAGAAATCTTAATTTTTCGTTGAGAAAAGCATCGACAGCGATTTCATTTGCCGCATTCAGCACTGTTGGCGCAGTGCCTCCGAGCTTCAGAGCATGAAACGCCAAGGCGAGGCAGGGGAATACGGAAGTATCGGCTTTTTCAAAATCAAATCGCGACAAGGCAATCAGGTCGAGCGGTGCAACGCCGGAATCCACGCGCTCCGGCCATGACAGCCCGTAGGCGATAGCCGTTCGCATGTCCGGATTACCCAATTGTGCGAGTACAGAGCCGTCAACGTAATCCACCAGCGAATGGATAATGCTTTGCGGGTGTACCACGACTTCAATTTTATCGGCGCCGATATTGAACAGATGGTGCGCCTCGATCACTTCGAGTCCCTTGTTCATCAGGGTGGCCGAATCGACCGAAATTTTTCTTCCCATCACCCAGTTGGGGTGTGCGCAGGCTTGTTCCGGGGTGATGGAAGCAAGCGATTCGCGAGTACGTCCGCGAAAGGGGCCGCCGGAAGCTGTCAGTAACAGCCGTCTGACTGCCTGCTGGTTTCCGTCCGACGGCAGGCATTGGTAGATCGCATTGTGTTCGCTGTCGATCGGCAATATTTTCGTGCCGTTTTCCCTGGCTGCGCGCATCAGGATCTCACCGGCGACTACCACCGACTCCTTGTTTGCGAGCAACAGGCGTTTGCCGGCTTTCGCAGCGGCGAGTGTCGAAGGCATGCCGGCAGCGCCGACAATGGCGGCAAGCACGGTATCGAATTCCGGTGCGGCGGCAACATCGCACAAGGCCTGCGGTCCCGACATTGCCTGCGTGGCAAGCCCGAGTTTTTTCAAACCGTCACGAAGGGCGGGGTAGCCCTCCGGTTCCGCGATTACCGCGATATCGGGCTTGAAATCCGAACAGAGTTTCAGCAACTCGTCGACTTTTGAATTCGCGCTTAAAACTGCGGCACGGTATTTATCCGGATGTCTTGCAATAACGTCCAGAGTCGATAAGCCAATCGAACCGGTGGCACCGAGTAACGCGATATTTTTTATAGATACAGCCATGATTTGCCAATGACAAAAATCGGCAATACCGCCAGCAAACTATCGAGACGATCCATCAAGCCGCCATGGCCTGGAATCAGGTCGCTGGAGTCCTTGTAGCCGGAATGCCGTTTCATCAGGCTTTCGAACAGGTCGCCCACCACTGAAAAAATCATCGTCACGATGGTCAGAAGCAGGAGCTTGGTCAACTCGCTCCAGAACAGGCCGAGCCAGGGTGTTGCGGCAACGGCCAACAGGAGAATCGCAACTACGCCGCCGACCACGCCTTCCCAGCTTTTTCCGGGGCTGATGCGGGGTGCGAGTTTTGTCTTGCCGTATCGCACGCCGGCAAAGTAGGCGCCGGTATCGGCTGCCCAGGCAATGGCCACTGCGAACAAGGCCCAACGCGGTCCGATGACACCATTGCCGTGCAACCAGGCCAATGCGCACCAGGCGGGAACGACACATAAACTACCAGCCAATAATTTCAGGCTGCGATTGAGTGAGGTATCGGCTTTGGCGAAATCGAAGCGCCACAACCAGAGGCAGACAAATAACCACCAGACGGCACCGATCAAGCTGATTAATTTGAGCCCGAACAAACCGCGGCCACTACCCCAGGCAAGCGCAAGCATCATCAGGGCGTTGCCGGCAATATAAAGCGAACGTGGAATATTTTCGGTCAGGCCCGCCAGTGCCGACCATTCCCATAAACCGGCCAGCAGCAATGCCGCAACGGCAGCCGCCAGATAGGGCGTGGGCAGGTAATACACGGCCGCCACGGCAATGGGCGCCATTACCAGTGCGGCGAGGATGCGTGTCATTTTCGGACTCATGCTGCCGCATCTCCGGGTTTGACTTGAGCACTCGTTAAACCGAAACGGCGTTCCCTGCTTGCAAAATCATCCATGGCTTGTTGCAAAGTAATTTCATCCAGATCCGGCCAGAGGGTCTCAGTAAACCACATTTCGGTATACGCCAATTGCCATAATAAAAAATTGCTGATGCGCAAATCGCCACCAGTTCTGATAAATAAATCGGGCGCGGCCTGGTCTGCCAGCGACATGCGGGAACCTAGCAATACTTCGTCGATGTCATCGGGATGCAAATTGCCGCTGGCGATGTCTGCGACAATGGATTTTGTTGCCTGAGTGATATCGGCTCTGCCCCCGTAACCGGCGGCGATATTCATGTTCAATTGCCGATTGTCTCGGGTAAGCAATTCCGCGCGCTGCATCTTGTTGCGGATGACTTCGGAAAAATCCTTGCGTTCGCCTATGAAAGTGATGCGTACGCCGCGGCGATGCAGCTCTTCCACCTCGCTGTCCAGCATGTGCAGGAACAGCTTCATCAATGCGCCCACCTCTTCGGCGGGGCGGTTCCAGTTTTCACTCGAAAATGCAAACAGCGTGAGGCTGGCGATACCGTGCTTGATACAAAATTCCATGCAGACACGCACGGCCTTTGCGCCTGCCCGGTGGCCGAGGCTGCGCGGGCGATGGCGTCGCTCGGCCCAACGGCCATTGCCGTCCATGATAACGGCGAGATGTTTCGGAAGTTGAGGGGAAGAATCAGTCATGCGGTGGCCAAAGCCTCAGACCGCCATCAGTTCTTGCTCTTTTGCTTTCACCACATCATCGATATCTTTGACGGCTTTGTCGGTCAGTTTTTGTATATCGTCTTCTGCTGCACGAACTTCATCTTCGGTAGCCGTCTTTTCCTTCAGCATTTCCTTGATGTGCTGGATCGCGTCGCGGCGTACGTTGCGAATGGCAATCTTGGAATCTTCGCCATCGCCATGCACTTGCTTGGACAGGGCTTTACGACGTTCTTCGGTCAGCGGCGGCAGGTTGATGCGGATGATCTGGCCGGCAGTATTCGGGGTCAGGCCAAGGTCGGAGGCCAGGATGGCTTTTTCGACCGCAGCTACCATCGGCTTTTCCCAAGGAGTAATCACAAGTGACCGTGCGTCGGCCACAGCAACGGTTGCTACTTGGGAAAGCGGCATGTCCGAGCCGTAATAGTTGACTTTGATATGGTCAACGATCGCGGTCGTGGCACGGCCGGTGCGTAATTTGGTGAGATCCTGACGCAGGGCCTCGACGCTTTTCGTCATTCGGACTTGTGCATCTTTCTTGATGTCGATCAGGGACATGGGGCTTACCTAAAACGTGATGATGGTTCGATTATAGCCGCAGCGGGGCGGCCCGTGGCGATGGTCCCAGCCGGGAACTGACGATAGGCGGCTCAGGCGTGGACCAGTGTGCCGATTTCTTCGCCGCGCAAAATTCGCATCAGGGCGCCCGGTTGCATCATGTCGTATATCCGCAGCGGAACCCGGTTGTCCCGGCACAAGGCAAACGCAGCCGTGTCCATTACCTGTAAATTGCGGGCAATGACTTCGTCGTAGGTAAGGTGGTCGAAACGTTTGGCGTTCGGGTTCTTTTTCGGATCAGCATCGTAGATGCCGTCAACTTTGGTCGCCTTGAGCAATAAATCGGCGCCAATTTCGGTTGCGCGCAGGGCGGCGGCGGAATCTGTCGTAAAAAACGGGTTGCCGGTACCGGCGGCGAAAATGGCGATACGACCTTTTTCCAGATGGCGGATGGCACGGCGGCGGATATAGTCCTCGCAGACCTCGTTGATCTTGATCGCGCTCATTACGCGGGAATAGGCGCCTTGTTTTTCAAGAGCGTCGGCCATGGCGAGAGCATTAATGACGGTAGCCAGCATGCCCATATGGTCGCCGGTAACGCGATCCATGCCGTTTTCGGCGAGTCCGGCGCCACGGAAAATATTGCCGCCGCCGATGACCAGTCCGATTTGTGCGCCGGCTTTCTGCGCCTCGATGATGTCTTTCGCCATCGCATTGATGACGACAGGGTCGATGCCGTAATTTTCGTTGCCCATTAAGGCTTCACCGGAGAGCTTCAGCACGACGCGACGGTATTTCAGGGGCGAGGGGCTCATTTCACTTACTCCGGTTAGGCAAACAGCCGGAGTTTAGCGGATTTGGCCCATCGCTGTCGCGCTAAATCGCGATTCCGGTCTTGTTTCGCATCATTGAAATTGCCAACAAACCGCCAAGGAAACTGTTTGCCAGCCAGCCTCGGCAGGCTCAAGCCAAGGGCGTGCTCCGCTCGAAAATCACGTAAATCTTCTTGGCGGCTTCCAGCGTTTCCCACGTGCCTTTGAAGCCGGATGCGATCACGAAATTATCGCCAGGGCCGACGGTAATTCCGATTCCCGACTCATCGGTAATGCGGATGCGGCCTTGCAGAATGTGGCAGAACTCGTTTTCGCTGTAACTGACACGCCAGAGTGCCGGCGCACCTTCCCAGATACCGCAGTGGAATTCATTGCCGGGATCCGAAAACATGTTCAAGGTGCTTTGCCGGGATTCGCCGCAGATCATTTTTTCGTCAGCGACATCGTAATCGGTGCGTTCGGCGGCTTGGTCCGAAAAGACATGGAAGTGTTTGGGGGTCATTGGCTAATCCTTCTTGCTGGTAGGCGAGCTGCTTGAAATTGATTTCCCGGAAATCTCGACGCAATTCTTGCCGTTCTGCTTTGCCAGATAAAGGGCATCATCGGCAGCGGCAATGACCAATTCGGCATTCGTGCCGGCATGCGGACGAATGGCCGCGACACCCAGGCTAACGGTGACGATGCCGCGCGCGCTTCCGACATGCGGTATTTTCTCGGCTTCCACTCGTCTGCATATTTCCTCGGCAATAGCGCCTGCTTTGTCTGTATCGCTATCTGTGACGACGATGCCGAATTCTTCGCCGCCATAGCGGCCGGCAGTGTAGTCGCCATTGGCAAGTGCACTTTCGATAATTCCCGCAATCCGACGCAGATAATCATCGCCGACAAGATGGCCGTAATGATCATTGATGGCCTTGAAGTCATCCACATCAAGAAGAATGAAGGCCAGGCTCTCGCCTTTCCGATGGGCTTCGCCCCAGGCCGTGTGCAGCCGTTCGAGTAGGCGGCGACGGTTGGCAAGATCGGTCAGGGGATCGAAATAGGAGAGCCGGGTCAATTCGTCGTTCATGTGGCGTAATTCATGTCCGCGCTTTTCCAGTTCACTGGTTCTTTCGCTGACCAGGCGCATGAGCTTTTTGGCTCTTTCTCTCAACGAACTTTCACGCCAGCGAATGAAAAACAGCAATGCGCTGGCCGCGATGCCGACAATCAGCAACAAACCCCAGTAAGAGCGCCACCAGGGTTTGGGCACGACAATCGGAATTTCGATGGGTCTGGACTCGATGCCGGCATAGTTTTTTGCCTCGACTTTGAAAACATAGTTGCCGGGCGGAAGGTTGGCGAGGCTGTGCTGGTTGCTCTGCTGCCACTCGCCGGGTTTTGCATCAAGGCCGACCAGCCGCATTCGATAAAGGGATTCCGATTCGCGTTCGCCCGTCAGCAAGGCAAATTCGAGATCGATTTTCGATTCGGCATTTTCCAGCACGATTTTTTTTGTGCTGTCCTGGTTCAGTTCTTTCGAGTTCACGCGTACGCGCTCGAGATGCAATTGTGCAGGATTGAGTTCGGGCGTATTGGTGTTGACGTGAACGGCCGCACCACCGATCGTGCCTAGCCAGGCACGGCCATGATAATCAAAATTCAGTGCGCCACTATTGCATTCATCATGCGGCATGCCATTGGCACGATGGTAGTCGATCGCACGATAGCGACCGTCTTTTTCATGATGCCAGTAAGCCGCACCGTAATCGCTGCAGAGGATCAAATCGCCGCGGCTGTTCTGAATCGCGCCATAGACAAAATGATGCGGAGGCTCGGGTAATTTCGGTTCCGTGACAAGTCTTGGCTTGTCTGGGTCGCTAATGTCGATCCGGATCAAGCCGTGGTAGCGCGAGCCTACCCATAACAGCGGTTTGCCGTTTTTGTCGGGATACAAATGCGCCATCGCCAATTCGTTGTCGGGTATTTCGCTATTGCCGACAGAAAACCGTTTCCATTGGCCATTGCTGAAGCGCGTCAATCCTTCGGTAAAACTGCTTATCCATAGCACCGGCTTTTCCTCGCTGCCGGCATTGACTATGCTCATCACGCGTTCCGGTGCCTGGCCCTTGCCCGATTCAAACCATTGCCATTGTTTGCCGTCAAACAGCGCGATGCCATGGCGTCGCAGGCCAACCCACATCCTGCCATCGTTCATCGCGTACATCGTGGAAACAGCTTCGCGTTCTTCTTTCGGCCACGGCGTTGGCAATTCGTGGAATTTTTTGCCTTCCTGCAAGGCAATCTGGCCGTTCCACAAGCCGACCCATAAGGGGCCGCCAGGCGGGCGTGCCAGACTGCGGACAATCATCGCAGGCAGCCCGGATTCGATTCCGAATTTTTTCCATTCGCCGTTTTCGAAAAGATGCAGGCCATCACCATCACTGCCGAGCCAGAGTCTTTCCTGACCATCGGGATCATGTTCGAATTTCACTGCCCATACGCCATTGGCATTGTTGCTGATCCTGCTGACGGTTCTCAAATCGCCACGCAAATGCAGGCGGGCCATGCCATCGTCGGTGCCGGCCCATAATTGCGACTGGCCCTGTGCATTGTGTGCAATGGCAAGGGAGCGCACGCGCCGATTATTCAGCGGGTCTTTATTGTCGTATCGCAGCCACTGACCATTGCGAAAACGCGATATTCCGTTGCGGGTACCTACCCAGATTTCGCTGTTGCCGTCGTCCTGCGGAATGACTTCGAGGTCGTGAACGTAATTGCCGGTCAAGGCGCCGGATTCTTCGGTGAAGCGTTGCCATACGCCATGTTGCAGCCGGGCAACACCACCGGCGTAACTGCCGGCCCAGATACTGGTACTGCCATCGTTCTCATGCACGCTTCGCAGGCTGCTTATCTCAAAAAAACGGGGTTCACCCTGGATGGGAACCGATGTACATGCTGCCTTGCCAATGCAGCGATACAAGCCTGCACCGTAGGTGGCGATATAAAGGATTTCCTCATCGGCATTGTCCGCCGGCAATAGCAGGACATCGAAGATTTGCTGGTGCTGCAATTCTGCGGGCAATGTTCTTGAATGCCATTGCTTGCCATCGAATTCGGCGACGACCCCCGAATCGGTTGATGCGAACAATCTTCGGCCATGGACTGAATTAAAAAGACGGAAGCGCCTGACATCGGTACCCGGAAAATCCTTTCCGGACTCGTAGTGCTGCCATTGCTGCCCGTTCCAGCGAAATACGCCGTCGTTCGCGCGTGCTGCCCACACTTCATTTTTACTGATCGCCAATACCGACGTAATCATTTTTGAATGGCCGGGTCCGGGCAATTCGCTGCTGACAAATCGCAGGCCGTTGAAACGGGCCAGACCGCGCATGGTACCGACCCAGACATGGCCATCGGGAGATGCTGAAACCGAGACTGCCGTCAGATCAGGCAGGCCGTCGCCCACGCTGAATAAATCGATCGGAGGTCTGCCAATGCTTTCTATATCGATGGCAAGACCGGAACTGCCTGCTTGCGCAAAAAGGGGAAAGGACGCTGCATATAAAATCAGGGCGCAAAAAAACCGGACTAGCATGCACATCCCCTGAAAGCTTCTGGGTTTCGCGATTAGGACGCAGAGATTCCAGACTAACGCATGCAAGCTTCAAGGCCAATGCTTTGCAAAACGCGAGATGTCAAATCTTGCTACAGAGACAACTCGATCAGAGATGGCGTCGTGTTGATTCGCTATCGGGCAGTTCGGGCAAACTGTCATCACAAATGACTACCCGATTGCGCCCTCTGTGTTTGGCGGCATACAAGGCTTTGTCGGCTCGTTCGAACAGGCTGTCGGCGTCGTAGCCCAATTCGGGGTTAGATTGTGAGATACCCATGCTCAAGCTCAGACCGGTCAAGTCGGGCTGTGCATTTCGGGCTTCGTTTTCGACACTGAGGCGAATTTTTTCCGCGAGGGCATAGGTGCCTCGATGGGCTGGTCGGCACAGGCGATCACGAATTCGTCGCCGCCAAAACGCGAGAATAAATCTTCGCTGACAAGATGCTGGCGCACGATGCCGACGACCAGTTTCAGGGCATTGTCGCCGGCCAGATGACCTTGCTTGTCATTGATGGATTTGAAATGGTCGAGATCAAACACGATCAGGTTCATAGTGCGACTGAATTTGGCCAGATGATCAAGCGATTTTCGGAAATCCTGCGAAAAGGCCTGGCGATTCAGGGTGCCAGTCAAAGGGTCGTGTATCGAAATTTCACGAAGCTGTTCCGAGTGTTGCTTCAGGTGTTGATGCGCCGATTGCAGTTGACGCTGTTTGCGAGCCAGGCGCTCTGTTTCTGCAGTGAGATGGGCAGTACGTTTATTGCTGTACCACCAACCCAAAAACAGAATGACGCTGGCCAACAACACCAACCAGGGCCAGCGTGCCGGCGCTTCTTTCACCAAAACAATCCTGGTTTCCGTCAGTGGAGCGGGAATCTCGCCTGCATGGGTATCCAGGGCAGGTTTCAGCAGGCTTGGAGCTGGCGACGCCGCTTCGTTGGTGGCGGGAGGAATTACGTCATCGATTTGGTCGGGCAACTCCTGCGTTTGTACGCCTTCCGGGACAGGTATATCGGCAGAGGTAGCCAAGCTGGCAGGTTCCTGCGGCAGAGGCAGGGATTGTTGTTGCGGCATATCCCGAGGCGGCGGTGCTGGTGGCATGCCAGGTGGTGGCGGTGGAGGCGGTGGAGGCGGTGGAGGCGGCATGCCGGGTGGCGGTGGCGGTGGGGGCGTGCCATATGGCGGCGGCTTCCCATTTTGCGCTTGCGTGCCAGGCGCTGGTGCTGGGTTCTGTGCAAAGGCATTGAGCGCGATCATCCAGCAGAGGACACACAGCAGGGCATAGCGGGCCCGGAATATTTTTTTTAGATGAATGATCATTTACCAGTCTTACCCGTATGCAAGATGAGTGGTTTTCTTCCGTCGAAATCATACCGTGTCATAAAACAAAACACTCGCCAGAACGGGTGTTTTTTTTCGATATCTTGCAAATATTCTCAATCATGTTCCGTTCTGCAAAGCTGGCAATCGCAATGCAGCAACCAGCATTTTTTCGGCTTCACGGCGGCGGCTGCAAATTGCCGTATTATTGCTGCGGCATACCAAAAAATGCAGGGTGACATCATGTTGAAAAAATACCCGGGCTTGTTCGTACTTGCGATGCTCCTGTCGGGCTTAAACCCATGCATTGCCGGCGTACTTTCTGATGGCGCCATGAAAAAAGCCCAGCAGGCAGGTAGTGTGCGTGTGCTGGTAATGCTGCAGGATGAAAGCAGTGCGCAAATAGAAAAGAAAAGCACCGCGCAACGAAAATCGGAAGTCGGCCAGAAAATATCTTCGGTCTTGAATCGACTCGCGGTCAGGAATATCCGCGTCTACCACCGGTTCAATTTCGTGCCGGCCTTTGCGATCGAGGCAACGCCGGTGATGCTGCGGAAATTGCAGGCAGACCCGGCCGTGAGCCGCATCGATATTGATGCGCCAGGTTTCGGTGATGCGGTCACTCCGGATGAATCCTCGGTATTGAACAATGTCAGTCCATTGCAGGGGCTCGGACTCGACGGTACCGGCATGAAAGTCGCCGTCATTGATTCCGGCGTGGATACCGACCATGTCGATCTGCAACCGCGCCTGATCGCGCAGCAATGTTTCTGCTCCAACAGCAATGGCGTTGGTGGTTGTTGCCCGAATGGACAGGCAACACAATCGGGTGCGGGGGCTGCCGAAGACGGTCACGGCCACGGTACCAATGTAAACGGCATTATCGTCGGGCAGGGTAGTGTGTCGCCCAGAGGCGCGGTGCCGGGTGCCCAGCTTGTCGTCGTTCGGGTACTCGATAACAACAACAGTTTTTGCTGCAGTTCCGATGTGGTGTCGGCGATGGATTGGGTGGCGAGCAACCATCCGGATGTGGATGCGGTGAATCTGAGCGTGGGTACTGGCGCATTGTTTCCCGGCAACTGCGACACGTCGACTTCCTTTACCCAGGCGATGGCCGTGGCCGTGAATAATCTGGTTGCCAATGGTGCAGTCGTGAGTTCTTCGGCGGGTAATCAGGGCAATAGCAATGGCATGAGTGCTCCGGCCTGCGTACAAAATGCACTCAGTGTCGGGGCGACCTGGGACTTCACCGGCGGTTCGATCAATTTTCTCGGCTGCACGGATACCTCCACCGCGCCGAAGAAACCGGCCTGCTTCAGTAACCGGAGCGCCACGACGGATATATACGGCGCGGGTGCTTTCGTCACCTCGACCGGATTCAATGGTGCCACGTCCACGTTTGGCGGCACGTCGATGGCATCACCAATGGCGGCCGCCTGTGCCATCGCCCTGAAACAGGCAGTGCCTTTTTCCACCGTAAGCCAGCGCATGGATGCAATGAAGTTGGCGCCTACGAGTGTGACCGATACTGTCTCGGGCAGAACGTATCCCTTTCTTGATTGTGTCGATGCCTTGCAGGTGTTGATTGGCGATGTAGCGCCCACGCTGAGTCTTGCCGACGTCAGCGTTGTCGAAGGCCGAAGCGGAGTGCGCATTGCCGGCTTTGTCGCGACCTTATCGAAACCCGCACCTGTTGGTGGCGTGAGTTTCAGGCTGGCAACCACGAATGTAAAATCCAATGGCAATGCCGCCATCGCCGGGCAGGATTACGCCGGCATCGCATCGACACTGATCACGATTCCCGCCGGCCAAAGCAGCGCGAGCTTCAATGTGAAAGTTTTCGGCGACACCAAACAGGAAGCAGACGAGATTTTTCAGGTACTTGTCAGCAATGTGAATGGGGCAAATATCGAACGTACATTTGCCGTTGGAAACATCCAGAACGACGACGGTGGTCTGTGAGGCAGCTGGATTTTGATAACCGGTTTGTGCGCGAACTACCGGCGGATCCACAAAACGGTCCGGGCACCCGTCAGGTAAAAGCTGCCGCCTATTCCTTTGCGTCACCGACGGCAGTCAGCAATCCCCGTTTATTGGCGTATTCCCCGAATGTCGCCCTGATGTTGGGGCTGGAGGATGCGGATATCCGCTCGGAGTCATTCCTGCATGCCCGGAAGCAAGGCATTGCCGGAAAACGCGGCGGCCATCAATTCGGCCATTGGGCCGGACAGCTGGGTGATGGTCGCGCGATTGCCCTTGGTGAAGTCATTGGGCCACAGAAGCAACGCTACGAGTTGCAGCTCAAGGGGGCGGGACCTACACCTTACTCCCGGCATGCAGATGGACGTGCCGTCTTGCGTTCCTCGTTGCGCGAGTTTGTTTGCAGCGAAGCCATGCATTTTCTCGGCGTACCGACGACGCGGGCATTGTCCCTGATTACCACCGGCGACGATGTGGTGCGCGACATGTTCTACAGCGGCGATGCAAAGCCGGAACCTGGCGCGATCGTGTGCAGGGTATCGCCGAGTTTTATCCGTTTTGGAAATTTTGAATTGCCGGCTTCACGCGGAGATACCGAATTGCTGGGGCAACTCGTGGCGTTTTGCATTGATCGCGATTTTCCGCATCTGAAAGATCGCGGTGAAAACAGGATTGCCGACTGGTTTCTGGAAGTTTGTGAAAGTACGGCCTTGTTGATGGCGCATTGGATGCGAGTCGGTTTTGTTCACGGTGTCATGAATACCGACAATATGTCGATACTCGGCCTGACTATCGACTACGGTCCCTACGGTTGGCTTGAAAATTTCGATCCCGACTGGACGCCGAATACGACCGATGCCGAAGGTCGCCGCTATGCCTATGGCAAGCAGCCTGCCGTCGCCCAATGGAACTTGAGCCGGCTTGCCGGAGCCATTGCTTCCTTGTTGCCGGATCATGAAGTCCTGCATGCCGGATTGAATTGTTACGGTGATGTATTCAATGAAAAACACCGTGAAATGAATGCGGCCAAACTGGGTTTGCTGCCATCGCATGAAGACGATGCCGTTCTGGTGCAAGACTTGTTCAAGCTGATGCAAAAACTGCAAATCGACATGACGCTGTTTTTTCGTGCGCTTGCCGCTATCGATTTGAATGTGGTTTCACTGCAACCGTTCGAACCGGTTTTCTACGATGCCGGTTTGCGGAATTCCGATGGCAAGGATCTGCTCGCCTGGCTTGCCCGCTACGCGGGCAGAATCCGCCTGCATGAAGAACCGGATTCGGCGCGACGCGACCGCATGAATGCCGTCAATCCGCTTTACGTGCCCCGTAACTGGCTGGCGCAGCAGGCTATCGATGCTGCGGAGCAGGGCGATGCCGCCGAACTGCATTCGTTGATGGAAGTGTTGCGAAATCCATACAAAGAACAGACTGGGCGCGAACGTTTTGCATTGCCGCGGCCGGAGTGGGCTCGCAATCGAGCCGGTTGCTCGATGCTTTCCTGCAGTTCCTGATTTAAAAAAATAATGCGGAAATGTTTTTCGCATGCGAAATTATTTGCGCGAAAGCCTTGAATTGACAGGCTGTAACGGCATTTTGGAGATTCGACAGATCGAATCCGTCTTCACTTGGCGTGAAAAATCCGTTCATTTTTACGAGCTGTAACGGGCTGATCCAGTTACGCAGTCATTTTGACTACTTGTCACATCTGGAACGATAAATGTGTGACGTGATCGCCAAAATTCAATATTTGTGTTGCCTAAACTGCGCCCATCGACTGAGCCCTTCCTTTTCACTTACGGAGATTACAGATATGCGCTTTACAAAAACCTTGCTGGCAACTGCCTTTCTTGCTGCCCTGCCGATGATGGCAAGCGCAGAATCCGATTTCCAAACCGGTGCCGGCGCGCTGAACGCCAACGCACGTCTGGATTTTCGTGTAGTCATTCCAAAGTTCCTGCGCTTTCAAGTAGGTAGTGCCGGCGCAACGGTTGACCTCGTTGAATTCTCCGTTCCTGCTGCCAATGTCGGCGACGGAACTGATATTGCCCGTACCAATGGCGGCGCCGTGCCAGTGCTGCTGCAGAGCAATAACGGCAATGTGAGCCTTACCGGTACAACACTTGGCCAGTTGAACAACGGTGCCGGTGAAAACATTTCCTTCGCTGAAATTCTTTCCACCAGTTCCGATCCGAATTTGAACGTGCCTACATTGGTTGATGGTGGCACCAGTGCTGCCGTTACCGTGACGCCAAACGTGGGTGCCCGTGTTGTAAACCGTACCGCCAACTGGTCGTTTGCCTATAGCAACACCAACTTTGTCGGCGCTGGCAGCTACGGCGGCGTCAACGTCAACAACGGCCGCGTCACATATACTGCTTCCTTGCCGTAAATAGCGACACGCCTTATCGTTTGCAAAAGGGCTGTCCTTCGCCGGGCGGCCCTTTCGTTTAGAGGAATGGATATGATCAACGTTACATCCATTGGCAAGGGGTTTAAAATTTCACGACTCTCCGCACAATTCAGCATTGCAATGCTGTTGGCATACATACCGGCAGCGCATGCCTATACAGTCAATATTGCGACCGGAACCAAAGCTGCCTATTTACGCGTCGGCGATGGCAGTACTACCGGCGGTTTCTATAATGCCGGTGGAACGCCGGTCGATAACACCACCGTCAATCTGGTCAGCGTGACCGTACCTGCGGTATCCGTCGGTAACACCGTTGACCAGGCGATGACAGGCACGGGTCGTCTGTCGAGTGATTACGATGGCTTTGCGTTCTGCGCCGCAGGTCAGGTCTATATCGGGGCTTTTTACCGACTCAACAGCACTGCCAATCAAAGTGCCACGCTAAGAGTTACGGCACCCACGTCGTTGACCAACGCCACTGGCGATACCATTCCGATGTCGCAAATTCGTTGGACCAGCAGCGGTAACGGCGATACAGGTGCTCAGCCTATCCCTGCCGGCACATTTAGCGGCGGCACACAAACCTTGGCCACCTTGTTGCGCAATACCTGGAATGAAAGTTGCCATAGTTTTATTTATGGCAATGATGCCATCGTGGCCGCAGGCACCTATAACGCCCGCGTCACCTACACGCTGTCAACGCCATGATGACGAACAGATTTATCTTTGGGTTTTTATTGATCGCGATTATCGCGTGGCCGGTCAATGCTGCTGCACAGGCTTATCCTGTTGATGACAGCGCCAGCCAAGTTCTGGGGCCGGGGTTGTTGAAAATGCGCTGGGATTCCGCGCTGCCAAAACCCGGGCAAGCTTCCACCATTACCGGGCATGTAGTGGTACTGGTTCGTCTGGACGTTTCGCCGTGGCGTGGTCGCCATGCTCGTATCTATCAAAAGCTTCCCTCCGTTCCCGCTGGTGCCATCAATGCGCGATGGACATCGAACGGTACACTTTTATCGGGCGCGTTACGTGATGGCGAAAGAACACTGGTGTATTCCGGTGTCATTAACTCGGACCGACTTGAAGATACTTTCCGTCTAAGCATTCAGGCCGACGGGGAACGTGTTGAACGTCCGCAAGCCTTGGCGTTTTCATTTGAAATTGAACTGGAGCCGCAACCATGAAATCCGCCTGGCTACTTCTGACATCGGCTATTGCCCTGCAAGCTTTCATGACGGACCTTTACGCACAAGAATTTGCCGTAGTGGTGACACCTCCGCGCATTGAAGATCGTGCCAAGCCCGGCAACCTGTATCGCAATATTATTGAAATCAACAATACGTCTAAAAAAGCGGCAAAATTCGGCATACAGACAGCCGATTGGACGCTCGATGGCACGGGCTCGGCCGTATTTACGCAAGCACTTGCTCCGGGCAGTTGCAGGCCATGGGTGGGCATCGAAGCCGCCGAAATTATCGTCAAGCCGAACGGAAAACGCCGCTTTCGGTTTGAAGCCAATATTCCGGCTGATGTTGCGCCGGGCGAATGCACCTTTGCCATCATGATAGAAGGCGAACCACAGATCATGGGTGGTCAGGTCGCGATGCCGGTAAGTGGTCGCATTGGTGTCATCGTGTATCTTGCGATCGGTGATGCCAAGTCCAATTTACAGATGAAAAAGAGCAGCGTCGCGAGTTTGCAGGGCAATGTGTTGCCGGTTTTGCAGTTTCAGAACCAAGGCAATATGCATGGTCGTCTGGAAGGTTTTCTGGACGGCGTGGATGCCAAGGGTAAACGCATTATCCTGGTACCCGATAACAGCCCGATTCTGATCGGAGCCATTCGTGATATTCCGCTGTATCCACAGCCCGAAGACAAAAATGGAGCGGTGCCGATCATTACTTATCCGTTGCGTATCAAGGGCCGACTGGATTCGGCCGAGCAACGAATTGATATCGAGCTGACAGTATCGAAATGATGTGTAGAAACCTGTCGTGCAAAACGCCGCGCATCATCACGCAAAGAGCCGTTATTGTGCTCGCGATTTTGTTCGCCTTGTCGGGTGCCGCGTTGGCTGATGAAATAAATGCAAAACAGACGGAAAACGAAGAGGCCGGCAGGGAAGCCTTGCCGTATCGAGATCGCATTATCGTATCGGACAAATTGGCAGCATTGCCCATAGATGAAGACGATGAAGAATCATCGGACTCTCTGCAACGATCAATGCATGTCGAATGGATTGCCCATCAATCCCGGCAAGGTGATGTCGAAACCCGCGAAGCTGGCATTGCTGTCGGCGGCTTTTGGGAAACGGAAAACTGGGGCAGTTTTTCTGCCGATGGTGTTTTGTTTTACGGTGATCAGGACAATCCTTACACCGACGGAGATGCTTGGCGCGGCAGTGCCACGTTGTGGCAACGAGGGCTGAACATGCCAGGTGGCTGGCAGGTCAATAACGGGTTGGGCGTTTTGAATACCCCGCTGCCTAACTTGCTTCGCGAACAGTATCGGTTTTTCCTGCCTAGCGTTCCCATGCTGGGTGTCAGCAGCGAATGGCTGCAACGTGATGACGGCTTGCAAATCCAGGCGTCAGCCGGGCGGGGTGGTGTGTATGCTGGCGCACGCTTGAATGGCTTTGAATCTGGCGACGGTTCTGTTGCCAGTCTGGGTGCGCAATGGGGTTGGGCGCCGGGATTCACGGGTGCATTTTCATTGCTGGCCACCGATGGTCGTATTGTTCCGGATGACCAGGGTTTGCCCCAATTCCAGAATGGTGAAACGAGAGCTTTATTGTTCGGCAATCGTTGGCAAGGCCTGCACGATAGTTTTACCTTGAACCTGCAGGCAAGCGACAACGATTCGTTGCAGGCAACAGGTGCATGGCTGGATGCGCGTGCCAATCGCGGTCGCTTCACCCATCGTTACGGTATTTTTTATCTTGAACCGGACCTCGCCTGGGGGGCGTTTCCGATCAACAACGATGTCAGTGGTGCGTACTACCGGCTTGACTACCAAAGAGCTCGCTGGAGCTGGAATGGCAGCCTTGATCGCATTGACAGCATTTCGGGCAATGGCTTTGCAGGCTGGTACAGCAATGGCTACGTGCGTTATCAGGCCAATCCGCGTCTTGGTTATGGCGGCGGTTTTTCAATGCGCGAGAGTGACGGGGCAAGTGCACAAACCGCACAAATTTTTATCGATAGACAGTGGCGAATGGGGCAGACACGTTTCCAGTACGATCAGGCGCACGACAGCAACAGTGCCAATAGCTGGCAAATAGTGATGGACCACAGCTTGCCGCTCAAACAAGGCGCACGACTTTCCATTTCCGCCGGTATAGGTGAAGTAGCCAACGATGCTGTTGATACCACGCGCACCGCGACAGTGGCGGCCTATGGCGGCTTTGATGTGGGTGATGGCTTCAGTATTGACGGCACCGTGCGTTGGAATCATGATGACGGCCCGGATAGTTCGCGATCTCTCGATGCCAATCTTGCACTGCAATGGAAGTTATCGAGCCATTGGTCCTTGCTGGGTAATTTGACGGCCTCGCGTGGTTCGCAACGCTCGCCCTTTGTGCTGGACCCGTTGGGGAATCCGGCCGACTTTCAGGCTTTGCCCAGCAGCCGTTCGATGTATTTGAGTCTCCGTTACGATTTCAATGCAGGCAAATCGAAATTCATTCTGGGCGGTTCAAACAATTCGGGTTCAGGCCGGGTAGTCGGTACCATTTTTCTGGATGAAAACGGCGATAAGGTTCGTTCGGCGACAGAGCAAACGGCTGCAAATATCACCGTTTTGCTCGATGGTCGTTATACCGTGCGTACCGATCAGCAGGGAAGATTTGAATTTACTCGTGTTGCCGTGGGCAAGCATACCGTCACCATAGTTCCTGACAACCTGCCGCTACCATGGTTTGTTGATGAAGATAATTTGCAGCAACTGCTTGAGGTGGAAGTGCGCCGGGATACCGTAATGAATATTCCTGCAACTAGACAGCGTTGACCTGCACAAGCAGCAGTAATCCCGAATGCCGGAATTACTTTTTACCCGCTGCAACAGGCTCTAATCGGTATGTAGCCTTAAGTGAAATGCTAAACTCGGCGCAACGATTCTGCGAAAGGCGCCGACGATCATGCCAGTCACTCCATCCGATAACTACCTGACACCTTACGAAAAAGGCAATCAAAACCAGACGACGAGCTGGCGCGAATGCATTTCTTTTTATGAAAAGCTGGCTGCCGATTTTCCATCGGTGCTGCATTTCGAACAGATAGGCGTATCGGATAACGGCATTCCGATGCATGCCGGCATCATCACTTCGGATGCCGTATTCGATCGCGAACAACTCAAGCGCGAAGCTCGCCCGGTATTTTTCAACAACAACGGCATTCATCCCGGAGAGCCGGAAGGCATCGATAGCTGCATGGCATTGGTGCGGGATTTTTGCACGCAGCCGGATCGTGTTGCCGCGTTGGGGCGCACGGTATTTTTATTCATTCCGGTTTACAACGTCGATGGCTGCCAGAATCGCCAGAATACTTCCCGCGTGAATCAGGAGGGACCGGAAATGTTCGGTTTCCGCGCGAACGGACGCAATCTCGATTTGAATCGCGATTTCATCAAGTGTGACAGCATGGCCGCGCAAGTCTTCAACCGTTTTTTCGCCGCATGGTCACCGGATGTGATGGTGGATACCCACACGTCGAACGGTGCCGATTATCTATACACCATGACTTTGATCCAGACCCAGGCAGATAAACTCGGTAACGAGCTCGGCGGGTTTTTGCGGCACGTAATGCTGCCGAAAATTTATCAGGACATGGAGGCGCGTGGCTGTCCGACCTGTCCGTATGTCAATCCGGTGAAGGAAACGCCGGATGACGGCATCGAGGACTTTCTCGAAGTGCCGCGTTTTTCGACCGGCTATGCCAGCTTGCATCACACGATCGGATTCATGCCGGAAACGCATATGTTGAAACCGTTTGCCGATCGTTATGCCTCGATGCGTGCGCTGGTGGAAACGGTACTGGAGTTCACGATTGCCAATGCCGGGAAAATACAGGCATTGCGTGCGGCGGAAAAGAAATCGGCAGCGGAGAAAACCGAATGGCCGGTGCTATGGAAAGCCGACCATGGCAAGCCATCCACATTCCGCTTCAAGGGTTACAAGGCGGTTCATTCACCCAGCAAGATCGGGAACTACACTCGCCTTTCCTATGACCGTAACCAGCCCTGGGAAAAAGATATTGCTTATTACGATCACTTCGTCGAAGACGTGGTCATCGCAACCCCGAAAGCCTACCTGATTCCGCAAGCCTGGCGCGAAGTGATCGAACGACTGCAATGGAATGGCGTAGAAATGCAACGATTGGCGGAAGATCGTGAATTCAGCGCGCAGACGTATCGCATCAAGCATGTCACTTCGCGAGCCACGGCTTACGAAGGCCATATGTTTCATGACGATATGGAATTAAGTACGCAAACGGAATCCATCAGCGCACGGGCAGGGGATTTCTTGCTGCCGCTCAATCAGGCGAATGCCCGTTATGCCGTCGAAACGCTCGAACCGCAGGCGCACGACAGTTTTTTTCGCTGGGGTTTCTTCAATAGCGTGCTGGAAAAGAAAGAAGCCTATTCCGATTATGTTTTCGAAGACAGCGCATATGAAATGCTGCAGGAAGAACCGGAATTGAAAGCGAAATTCGAGCAATGGAAAAAAGAAAATCCGCAACTGTTATCCGATCAAACGGCAGTGCTCAATTTTATTTTCGCCAACGGCAAGCGTTTCAACGAACCCGAGTGGCGGCGTTATCCGGTATTTTCGCTGCACACGCTATAACTCAGGCATTTGCCGCCAGAGCGTGTTCCTTTAACTGATTCAGGCTGACAACGCCCAGTGCGTTCAAATGCGTGGCTTCCAGATCCACACTCGGGGCCTTTCCTGCCGCATAAGCTTCGAGCCAACGCATGGCGCATAAACACCAGCGATCCCCGGGTTTCAGTCCGGGGAAATCATATTCTGGCATCGGCGTGGAAAGATCATTGCCTTGAGATTTACTGTAGACAAGAAATTCCGCAGTCATCACGGCACATACGACATGCAGTCCACGATCTTCAGGATCGGTGCGACAGCAGCCATCGCGGAAATAACCGGTCATTGGCTTTGTACTGCAGCTGGCAAGCGGTCTACCGAATACATTGAGTGCATTGGCTGGCATGGCGTTCGGGTTTTCCTGTTGTGATATCGCTGCGATGCAGTATGACTTATTCCGACTCTACTTCGGCCAGATCGAGCACCCATTGCGGCACAACCGGTTCGCCTTCGTAGAATGCTTTCGGTTTTTTCTCGGCCAATGCCCAGCGATGGATCCAGCTCGGCCCGAAACGGCCGGTGAAAGTGTCGGCTCTTTTATAAGCCGGGTCGCGCATGCTTTCTTCCAGCGTGACGAATCGATAGCCTTTTGCACGTATTGCGGCAATCAGTTCGCCATAGGTGTCGGCATTCAATTCGTTGGCGTGCATCAATAAAATTTGCGGCAGGTTGTAGCCGAGCAAATTGATGGAAGCGTGTTCGAAGAAATCGACTTTCGCGACCATGTAAGGAATATAGTCGTGGCGCAAGCGGGCGAGCGTCTCTTTATTGTCGCCGCCTTTGGCCAGAATTTTTCGATACGCGAATGCATAAACCCATTCACCGTTGTCGACCGTCACTGGCGCAATTCGGTAACCGTGTTCGCTCAGGAATGTCTGCAATGCCGCTTTATCTTCCAGCGTTCGTCCCGCACGCAAATACGGATGCCGAAACCATTGCGGTGTTTGTTTATGCTTGGCAAGCAGAGGTCGCAATTGCTGCTCGCCTTTCAGGATATTTTCTTCATAGGCCTGTAATCCGACGTCATGCAAACTGACATGGCCATACGTGTGGTTGCCCAATTCAAAGCCTGCCTCGAGCCAGTCATCCAGCATCGCAAGCCGGTTTTTCTGCAGCAGATCGCCGGAATACAGCTTGCCTTCGTTCACGAAACCGATGACCGGCGCTTTTGCTTTTTTCATTGCGCCAATCAGTCGGCGGTGATGTTGTTTGATATTTTTGGCCGATAGTGAATTCCTGTCTTCCCAGGCCTGGTCGCTGCCGACGACCCAGGGCAGATCATCAATGGTGATGGCAATTCGACGATCAATATCGACGGGGGGCGACGGATCCCCGGCAAAGCAGGGGGAAATGCAGCAGCCAAACATGAAAACGAGTACAAAACGAAGTCGATAGGTCAGCATGAAAATACCTTGGTGCCGAAGTTGCGTACAGAGATAAAGGATACGCAGCCTTGGGGCAGGTAGCCCATTGCAATGCGCATTCATGTGGCTTGTTCAGTTAGTCACTCCGGAACAACTTGGTCCGAGCCAACGCCCGGTTTCAATAATGTGAATCTTCATCTCGCCCGCGTTGTGAGTCATCTCTATTTCGCCATGGATATTGGCCGGGGAGTCCACAATGAAATTTGCCGTGCCATAGCCGGGATTTTCGCCGGTACAGACGATCTTGAATTTTTGCTGGGTTTCGGTCGCGGTAACGACGCTTCTTTTGCAGGTCTTGTTGCCGTCATTGCTGAAGGCACCACGTTTCAGATCCTCGCTGGTGATGCATTTCAGCACTACCTGCCGGCTGGTCTGGCCCGAGCGTGCCTGCATTGCGGCCAGAACTTTTTTCTTTTGATCTGCCGGTAATTTCGCCAGAGTGCTTGCCGGTATGGAATTACCGGTCACGGTCTTTTCAAACACCAGCTGCCAAGCGCCCGGCTTGACGTTCATCTTGCTGCTGTCGGCCATGGCCGTACCTGTCACAACGAGTGCGAGCAGCACGATACGAAATGAAATAGGCATGGTGTTAACTCTCCGGTTCTGAATTGAAGTCATTTCAGAAAACCTTATACGCCCAAACACGGGATTAGCCAAAACAGCAGAAAAAAAGCCCGCGACAAGCGCGGGCTTTTATTTCAAACATGAAGGCTGGCAATCAGACCTGCATTGCCTTTGCTACTTCAGCCGCATAATCTTCAACGACTTTTTCGATGCCTTCACCAACGGCAATGCGCTGGAAGCCGACAACGTCGGCACCGGCAGCTTTCACTGCGGCTTCAACGGACAGATCGGTATTCAGCACATACGGCTGGCCGTACAGGGTGACTTCGTTGACGATCTTGGCGATTTTGCCGCCAATGATTTTTTCCAGGATTTCGGCAGGTTTTGCCTTGTCCTTGTCGGTCATCTTGGCCATTTCGATTTCTTTTTCCTTGGCAACGAAGTCGGCCGGTACATCGGCTGCCTTGTTGTAAGGAGGGTTCATGGCAGCAATATGCATTGCGATGCCGCGAGCCAGATCCATGTCGCCGCCTTTGACTTCCACCAGCACGCCGATACGGCCGCCGTGGATGTAGGCTGCAACATTGTTGGCCGAGTCGATCTTGATCATGCGACGAACCTGGACGTTTTCGCCGATCTTGGCGATCAGTGCAGCGCGCACTTCTTCAACCGTGCCGCCTTCGACTGCTGCCGATTTCAGGGTTTCGATGTCGTCGACTTTCAGCGCCGCATCGGCGACTACTTGAGTGAACTTTACGAAATTGTCGTCTTTGGCAACGAAATCGGTTTCGGAATTGATTTCCACCAACACGGCTTTGCCGCCTTCGGATGCCATTGCAATGCGGCCTTCGGCAGCGACGCGATCGGCTTTCTTGTCGGCTTTGGCCAGACCTGTTTTACGCAGGTATTCCATAGCGGCATCGATATCACCAGCATTGACTGAGAGTGCTTTTTTGCATTCCATCATGCCGGCGCCGGAGCGCTCGCGCAGTTCTTTTACTAAACCGGCTGTAATTTCCATGTATTACCTCTCTAAATTTCTAAGACAACGCGGCAGCCGAAGCTGCCGCGTGTGGATGTATCAATTCAAGAAACGAATTATTTGGCGTCGCGTTTGTCAGCGCGTGGAGCTGCACCGTCACGGCGTGGTGCGCCTTTCTTGGCCGGAGCCGGAGCGCGGCGTGGCGCGCCTTTCTTGTCTTCCTTCGCCATCGGGTTGCCTTCGGCATCCAATTCAACGAATTCGTCATCACGGGCTGCCATCTGCGGAGCAGCGGCTTTGCCTTCCAGCACGCCGTCTGCAGCAGCGCGGACGTACAACTGAACGGCGCGGATGGCGTCGTCGTTGCCCGGGATTGCGTAGTCGACCAGGTTAGGGTCGTAGTTGGTATCGACAACGGCGATCACCGGAATGCCGAGTTTCTTGGCTTCCTGCACGGCGATGTTTTCATGACCGATGTCGATGACGAACAGTGCGTCAGGCAGACGGTTCATGTCCTTGATGCCGCCCAAAGAGGCTTCCAGCTTGTCGCGTTCACGGCGCAGGCCGAGCACTTCGTGCTTCACCATCTTTTCGAACACGCCGTTGGTTTCGTTGGCTTCCAGTTCTTTCAAGCGGGCAACGGAGGCTTTCACGGTGCGGAAGTTGGTCAGCGTACCGCCCAACCAGCGCATGCTCATATAAGGCATGCCGCAGCGGGTCGCTTCTTCTTTTACCGATTCACGTGCCGAACGCTTGGTGCCGACGAACAGGATGGTGCCGCGCTTTTGGGCAATG
>JAKQKT010000301.1 GCA_029560515.1 Pseudomonadota bacterium | reverse complement strand
GGTCTCCTGAAAGCGCTTCCAGTTTTTGCCATGCAAAAATTCAAGTGGCTGGAAATTGCGTTTGTAATCCATTTTCCTGTGCTGATCGAGCCAGAACCCCAGGTATAAAAAATTTTTCTGCTGCAGTTTCGCGTGTTCGATCTGTTGCAGGATGGCGAAAGTGCCCAGGCTTCTCGGTGCATGTTCGGGATCGAAAAAAGTGTAGACCGCCGACAGTGAGTCCGGCAGAACGTCCGTCACTGCGATCGCCAGCAATTTCGTCCCTTCCCGAATTTCCAGAAACACGGTCGGGCTCCATTGGCAGATCAGGAAATTATCGAAATCCTCGGTTTCCGGATCGTCCATGCCGGCACCGGCATGGCGAAAATTCAGGTAGCGCTGATATAAATCGAATACCTCGTCGCTGCGATGTGCCGGTGTGACAGATATCTGCAGGTCGGCATTTCTCTTCAGGCAACGACGTTGATTGCGACTGGCTTGAAATTTGCTGACAGGCACGCGTACCGGAACACAGGCCGAGCAGCCAACACAATTGGGGCGATAAATATGCGAGCCGGAACGGCGAAAGCCAAGCATCAGTGCCTGCCCATACATTGATGGCAGACGTGCATCTTCTGGATCGAGCACCAAATCGCGTGCGAGTCGATCACGCCAATAACCGCATTCATGATCGGCGGTTTGGAAGATACGAATATTATTCTGGTTGCCCATGCGGGAAGTGTAAGGCATCGCGCGATGCGGCTGCTTGGAAGCTGCATGCCCGGCTTGGCAAGCCGGGCATCATGAACGCCTAGAGTCTCTCTTCGACCGAGAATTTCTTGATGAAGTCGCTCAGGGTGCGTTCGGATAAATCGGTCAGCTCGCCTGCATCGAAAAACCTGCCGTAGCAGGTCGGGCAACTTTCAAACCAGATATGCGGCTGGATGGGATCCACCATCCGGATCAATTGGCTGCTAGGGCAGGAAGGGCAGTTGATGTGGTCGGTCGTATTCAGTTTTGCCCCCTCGGCTGCATCACCGGTATCCACTTCTTTGGCGATTTTCCGAATGTCGCTGTGAACCATCACATCCAGCCAAAGGCCTTGGCAAGCAGTGCAGCGCTCGACATCACCGGCCGCAGTACTGATTTTTTCCATATTGGCTTTGCATTTCGGACACTGCATCGTGAATCTCCCTGTTATTGCGGGTTGATGACCTTGCCCATCGGGCGGCCAAGGATAGTCGGCGTTTCGGTCGCAAATGAGTTCAACTGCACCACGTCTTTCGACCATAGGCAGATAACGGTCGAGCCGTAGTTGAAACGGGCCATTTCGGCGAAACGCTCGATACGGATATTTTTGCCGCGATAATCCTTGCGCTTGATACGCGAAGCATATTTCGGAATTTCTACACCGCTCCAGACGGTTTCGACGCCGGAAACCAGAAGGGCGCCCACCATTACCAGACACATCGGGCCATGGTCGGTATCGAAATGGCAGACCAGTCTTTCATTGCGGGCAAATAGCCGTGGGATGGCTTGCACGCCCCAGGGGGCAACCGTAAACAGACGGCCCGGCACATGTACCGTTTCCGTCAGTGTGCCGGTCCATGGCATGTGCACGCGATGGTAATCGCGCGGCGACAGATAGATGTTGGCGAACCAGCCATCGGCGAAGGGTTTTGCCGATTCTTC
>JAKQKT010000265.1 GCA_029560515.1 Pseudomonadota bacterium | reverse complement strand
GCGCGTTTGAAACCGTGTGTTGCTGCTTCTTTCAAGCGCTCTTCGCCGTTCGGTACCGGACGAATTTCACCGGATAAACCGACTTCACCGAAAGCGACGGTTTTATCGGCGAGTGGCTTGTCTCGCAGAGAACTAAGTACGGATAAAAGTACGGGCAAATCAGCGGCGGTTTCCTGTACGCGGATGCCGCCGACGACATTCACGAAAACATCCTGATCGTAAACACCGACGCCGCCATGGCGATGTAGAACGGCGAGCAACATCGCCAGCCGATTTTGTTCCAGACCAAGCGTGACGCGGCGCGGGTTCGCCAGCGGGCTTTTATCGACCAGCGCCTGCACTTCAACCAACAATGGTCGCGTCCCTTCACGAGTCACCAGCACAATACTGCCGGGGGTATTGCTTTGAGTACCGGAGAGGAAAATCGCCGAAGGATTTGGCACCTCTTTCAGACCTTTTTCCGACATCGCGAAAACACCGAGCTCATTCACGGCACCGAAGCGATTCTTGAATGCACGTAGCACGCGAAAACGACTGCCACTATCACCTTCGAAATACAAAACCGCATCCACCATATGCTCAAGCACGCGCGGACCGGCGATGCCGCCTTCCTTGGTCACGTGACCAACCAGAAATACTGCCGTACCGGTTTCTTTCGCAAAGCGCACCAGGCGAGCGGCACTTTCACGCACCTGACTCACCGAGCCAGGAGCAGCCGTCAACATTTCCGACCAAAGCGTCTGAATGGAATCGGCGATGATCAATTTGGGCTTGGTGGTTGATGCCTGCGCAATGATTTTTTCGACGCCGGTTTCAGCCAACGCATGCAACACATCAAGATTCAAACCGAGCCGCGTCGCACGCCCGGCAATTTGTCCGAGGCTTTCTTCACCGCTGACATACAGGCCATTCATGTGTGCGCCCATGTGCGCGAGTGTTTGCAGCAACAAGGTCGATTTACCAATGCCGGGATCACCGCCGATCAACACGACCGAACCTTCAACCAGTCCACCACCCAGTACCCGATCAAATTCACCGATGCCGGTGGAGACGCGGGTTTCTTCCGATTGATTCACAGATTTCAGCGGCGTGATTTTCGGCGTGTGGGTATCGCCTGCCCAGCCCCCCTGTCGTGTGGATTGTTTCGCCGCTGCGGCCGATTCGACTACAAATTCACTGAGCGTATTCCAGGCACCACATTCGCCGCATTGGCCCTGCCATTTATTATGGTCGGCGCCGCATTCACTGCAGACGTAAGCGGTTTTGGATTTGGATTTGGAAGTTGCCATCGGAGTTTATGCAATCCGCAGTGGGTGGGAATCGAACAAGAAAGCCTTTTCGTTGATGCACTATATCCGAATGACGATGAAAGTAATTCGGCACTAAACGGTTTTATCTGTAGGGATTTTCCGACAACCCGTTCTCAAAACACGAGACACAAAAAAACCCGCCAAAGCGGGTTAATGGATCTGCCGGAAATAGGAATCGAACCTACGACCTCATCATTACGAATGACGCGCTCTACCAACTGAGCTATTCCGGCGCAGGCCGCGATTTTAAGGCTTTAGCGGGGGCGGGTCAATTTATAAAGTCAGTCCACCAGCACCAGACGCAACTCCTTGGGAAGCGCAAACACGATGTTTTCAGGCTCTCCGTCGAGTTCGGTCACAATGCCGCCGCCCAGGGATTGCAGCTTGGCGATGACGCCCTGAACCAATATCTCTGGTGCCGATGCGCCTGCAGTGACACCGATATTCTTGCGACCAGCGAGCCATTCAGGCTTGATGAATTCCGCACCATCGATCAAATAAGCCTCGCAACCCTCTTTTTCAGAGAGTTCACGCAGACGATTGGAATTGGAACTATTGACCGAGCCAACCACCAGTACCAGGTCGCATTTCGCCGCCAGTTCCCGCACGGCATCCTGGCGGTTCTGGGTGGCATAGCAAATATCGTCGTGCTTCGGGCCTTGAATCAACGGAAATTTCTTTTTCAAGGCTTCAATAACGTCACGGGTTTCGTCCACCGACAAAGTGGTCTGCGTGGTGTAGGCGAAATTATCCGGTTGTTCGACGACCAATGCCAAAGCATCTTCCACGTCTTCGACCAGATAGATTTTCCCCTTGCCCTCTTCCTGCCGCCATTGCCCCATGGTGCCTTCAACTTCCGGATGACCTTCATGGCCAATCAACACGACATCGCGACCATTACGGCAATGACGCGCCACTTCAATATGAACCTTGGTTACGAGTGGACAAGTAGCGTCGAAAATTTTCAGTCCCCGCGTTGCAGCTTCCGCGCGCACGGCCTGCGACACGCCATGTGCACTGAAAATAACAGTGGCACCTGTCGGCACTTCATCCAGTTCTTCGACGAAGATCGCGCCACGCTGGCGTAAGTCTTCCACGACAAACCGGTTGTGCACGACTTCATGACGAACGTAAATCGGGGCACCGAAGCTTTCAATCGCTCGCTTCACTATTTCAATCGCGCGATCAACGCCGGCACAGAACCCGCGCGGATTGGCGAGCACGATATTCATTTCGCTTCTTCCTTTTTGCGAAAGCTGAAAAGTATCAAGAGCACGGCTCCGACCACAATGCAGCTGTCGGCAATATTGAATACCGGCCAGTGATAATCCCGGTAATACCATTCGATAAAATCGACGACATAACCGAAACGAAAACGATCCACCAGATTACCCAGCGCCCCAGCAATGATCAGCGCATAGGGCAAGGCATCACGCCATTGCTGACGTGGCATTTTGCCCAGCAACACAATAAGAACGAGACTCACGGCGATTTTCATCACCACGAAAAACCAGTGCGCCCATTCACCCGAATTGGCAAGAAAACTGAAGGCTGCGCCGGTGTTATGCGCCAAGGTCCAATCCCAGAATCCTGCGACAAAAACTACCGGCTCACCCATCTGTAAATTTGCCGTCGCGATACTTTTCGTCCATTGATCAAGGGCGATCAGGACAACAGAGAGTACAAGCCAAGCAAGGGCGGTGGATGTTTTTTGATTGGTATTCATCGGGGTTTACTGGATCTCGCAACGCCGCAAATGATTACGGCGTATGGGTAAGGATTAGAAGAAGCGCCTGATTTCACCGGCACCGTTTACATTGATCTCGCAACGACTACAGAGTTCCGGATCATCACTATGGCTACCGACGTCTTCGCGGTAATGCCAGCAACGGATGCACTTGGTAAATTTCGATGCCTGCGCATGAATGAAGACCGGCGAGTTTTCGACGGCTACCGCCTGCTCGTTTTTTGCCGACAAGGACTTGAGATTCAATTGCGAGGTAATGAACAGGAAACGGGCCTCATCCGACACCGGCTGCAATTTCTGCAACAACGCATCATCGACAAAGACATCGACTTCCGCCTGCAGCGAAGCGCCGATATCG
>JAKQKT010000242.1 GCA_029560515.1 Pseudomonadota bacterium | reverse complement strand
CAGAATAAAAAGAAAGCCAGCATGAAGGTGAAGAAAACATAGAGTGCGCCTGTGGCGCACCAACTGATTTATCTCCAATCAGATTTTTTTCAATTCCCAGCACCTATGAATTTTCGCATTGCGCTCGAAGTCCGGCGCAATTGTTTTGCCGCTGATTTCCCTGAACTGTGCAAATTCCGACAATGAAACATCGTCCAGCTTGAACCTGCGGAAATTGTTTGAGAAGAGCAGCACGCCATCATCGGACAAACGATCCACTGCAGCTCTCAGCAGGCGAATATGATCACGCTGCGTATCAAAATCATCGGCACGTTTTGAATTCGAAAAAGTCGGCGGGTCACAGAAAATAAGATCATATTCGCCACGGTCCGCCTCGAGCCAGCGAATCGCATCCGCCTGCACGAGGCGATGTTTACTGCCCCCGGCATTATTGAGCTTCAGGTTATCCGCCGCCCAATCAAGATAGGTCGCGGATAAATCCACGCTGGTGGTTTGCGCGGCATTGCCGACGGCGGCATGCACGGTGGCTGCGCCGGTGTAGGAAAATAGATTCAGGAAGCGTTTTCCGCGCGCTTCATTGGCGATTCGCAAGCGAATGGGACGATGATCCAGAAATAAACCGGTATCCAGATAATCGAACAGGTTCACCTGTAATTTCGCAGCGCCTTCCTCAACAACAACGAATTCATGTCGTTGATCCATCACGCCATATTTACTGCCGCCCTTGCCGCGGCTACGGGTTTTCACCGCAATCTGTTCTTTCGGCAGCTGGAAAACTTCTTTCAAGGCATTTAATAATTCGCCAAAACGGCGTTTGGTATCGGCTTCGGGAATCGTATCGGGCGCCTGGTATTCCTGCACATGCAAGAACCGGCGTTTTTCACCTTCGGCTTCCTGATACAAATCTACAGCGGCGGAATACTCGGGTAAATCGGCATCATAGACGCGGTAGCAACTGATGTTTTCGCGCTTGGTCCAGCCCTGCAAGTGCTTGATGTTTTTTCGTACGCGATTGGCCACCATCTGCGCACCGTCGCTTAAGGATTGCGGCTCGCGCACTTCACGCTCAGGCGGTTGCACTGGATCGGCAATGACCCAGGTGCATTCAAGTGCACCATTGAACAGCGTGTATTTCTTGTCCGCACGAATGCGCGTGGCACGCGCCAGTGCTTCATCACCGCATAACAAACTCGCACGCCAGCCCGGAACAGCGGCACGCAAGGCATCGCCAAGCTCGCGATGCAGCGGTTCATCAGCTGCCAAACGCGCGTTGTAAGGTGGATTGCATACAACCAAACCACGCTCGTATTTGTTTTTCTGGAGTGCCGAGACGGGTTTTCTGTCCAACTGGATAAAATCCGCTACTCCGGCACGACTCGCATTCGCAATC
>JAKQKT010000237.1 GCA_029560515.1 Pseudomonadota bacterium | reverse complement strand
CGAGGATTTGCTGCGTGAAGAAAACATCGACCAGACCGATATCTATTGCGCACTGACCAATGACGACGAAGCCAATATCCTCTCCGCCATGCTGGCCAAGCGACTCGGTTGTCCGCGCGTGGTCGCGCTGATCAATCGTCCCTCTTATGCCGAGCTCGTTGAAGGCGGCAGCATCGACATTGCCGTCAGTCCGCAACAGGTGACGCTGGGCGCATTGCTGTCGCATATCCGTGAAGGTGCGCCTGCCTATGTCTATCCGCTGCGACGCGGTGCCGCCGAAGCCATTGAGGTCGTGGTGCGCGGCGACCGCCGCACCTCGCGCGTGATCGGACGCTCGCTGGAAGAACTGGAATTACCGGAGAACACCACCATCGGCGGCATCGTGCGCGGCGAAACCCTGTTGATTGCCCATCATGACCTGGTGATCGAACCCGGCGACCATGTGATTCTTTTCGTGATGGACAAACGGCAGTTATCGAAAGTGAACATGCTGTTCCAGGTGGGGGGTTCCAGCCTGTGAGTCTTCGCATGCAAGCCATGCTGCGCATCCTGGGCGCGATCATTGCGGCATCGTCTCTGATTTCATTGCCGCCGCTGCTGATTGCCGTCGCGCTCAACGAAAACACCAGTGCGGCATTTCTCGAAAGCATGGCCACACCAGGCATCATTGGTTTTCTGCTGTGGTTTCCGGTCAGACATGTGCAATATGAACTGCGCCTGCGCGACGGGTTTCTGATCACGACCGCAATCTGGATCATCGCCAGCCTGATTACCGCATTGCCATTCACGCTCGCAGCGCCGCATCTTTCCTACACCGACGCAGTATTCGAGGCTGCCTCCGGTCTTACCACCACGGGCGCAACCACGATTTCCGGTCTGGATGCCCTGCCCCGCAGCATGCTGTTCTTCCGGCAATCGCTGAATTTTTACGGTGGCATGGGCATCGTGATTTTGGCGATTGCCATTCTGCCGATGTTGAAAATCGGCGGTATGCAGCTTTTCCGCGCCGAAACCAACGGCCTGCAAAAAGACAATAAATTGACGCCGCGCATCGCCGAAACCGCGCGTGCGCTGTGGATGGTGTATCTCGGCCTGAATATTCTTTGCGCCACGAGTTACTGGCTCGGCGGCATGAGCTTTTTCGATGCGGTTTGCCATGGCATGGCGACGGTGGCGACCGGCGGTTTTTCTACCCATGACGCCAGTTTCGGTTTCTGGAATGCCCCCTTAATCGACAGCATTGCGATCATTTTCATGTTGCTGGGCGGGATCAATTTCGGCATGCACTGGTATGCCTGGCGACGTGCAACGATCGGGCATTATCAGAGCGATTCCGAACTACGTTCTTTCGTGATCATTGCCCTGATAGTTTCAGCGATCGTGTCGGCCTCGCTGTTTCTCGGCGGCCGGTTCGAGAATGTGTTCGATGCCATTCACCACGGTATTTTCCAAGTGGTCTCGAACATCACGACGAGTGGTTTTACCTCAGGCGGGTTTCATGACTGGCCGGGCCTCGCTCCACTCTTGCTGATCATGGTTGGCTTTGTCGGCGGCTGCGCCGGCTCAACTGCGGGCGGCATCAAGGTTGCGCGCGTGC
>JAKQKT010000225.1 GCA_029560515.1 Pseudomonadota bacterium | reverse complement strand
GTTGATTCACCCGGCGGCAGCGTGTTTCCTTCCGAACAAATCCGCCGCGAAATAGAGCTGACGAAAAAAGCCGGAATCCCGGTCGTCGTTTCGATGAGCAATGTCGCCGCGTCAGGCGGTTACTGGATTTCGATGAATGCCGACAAGATTATTGCCGACGAATCCACGATCACCGGTTCCATCGGCATTTTTGGGCTGTGGATGACCGCACCGCGTGCGCTGGAAAAAATCGGCGTGCATGCCGATGGTTCCGGTACTACGCCATTGGCCGGCCAATTCGACCCGACCCTGCCGCTGAAAGCCGAAACCGGTGAGTTGATTCAATCGATTATCGACCGTGGCTATCGTCAATTCATCGGCAAGGTCGCCACTGCACGTGGCAGCAAATCCGAAACGATCGACACGGTTGCCCGCGGCCGCGTATGGAGCGGTGCACAGGCAAAGGAACGCGGCCTGGTGGATCAACTCGGTGGCTTCCAGATGGCGATTGATGAAGCCGTGAAACTGGCCAAACTGGGCAAGGACGATTACCGCCTGAATTACGTCGAACGTCCTGCGACTCCGTTCGAAGCCTTCGTTGCCAGTTTGAATGCCAGCGCCACCGGCAATGCTTTGCTGCGCAACATGAGCCCGATGAACAGCATCTTGGGCCGTGAAACAACTGCACGCGTACAAAAGGAACTCAGCTGGCTCGACCGAAATGCTCGCACGCCTTATCAGGGTGTGGTGCATTGCATGTGCGGACTGTAAGTTCCAGCGGTTCCAATGATGCAATCAAAAAGCCCGGCAATGCCGGGCTTTTTTCTGCCTGCAAAATAGGCCGCATGACGATGACGCGATATGCTTCGATGATGATGATTCGGTATTTCCACACAGACTAGTTGCCCCATGCACCGCACGCGCATTTTCACCATGACGCTTCTTGCCATGCTTGCCTTTGCCGGCAACTCATTGCTGTGCCGGCTTGCATTGAAAACGACAAGCATCGATGCCGCCAGCTTTACCGGCATTCGCCTTCTCTCCGGTGCGCTGATATTGCTGGCAATCACGGGCATCGGTCGCAAAAAAATCAGTGGCAGCGGCGACTGGCTATCTGCGCTTGTCTTGTTTTCCTATGCGGCGGGCTTTTCGTTTGCCTATCTGAAACTTTCGGCAGCCACCGGCGCCTTGCTGCTTTTTGTTGCCGTGCAAGCCAGCATGATTGGCTATGGAATATACCGGGGCGAACGCTTGCGGTCATTGCAGCTCTGCGGCTTGGCGCTCGCTTTTTCCGGACTGCTCGCATTGCTGTTGCCGGGCCTGTCTGCACCACCGATTTCCAGTGCCTTGATGATGATGTTTGCCGGCATCGCCTGGGGCATTTATTCGCTGCGCGGAAAATCCGCGAATGACGCCATCGCGGTTACCGCCGGAAATTTTTTACGCACTATTCCGTTTGCGATTTTGCTATGGTGCCTGCTCTTTGCCAATGCCTCGCTGGACAAGGCGGGCATCATTTATGCCATCGGCTCGGGAGCACTTGCTTCGGGCATGGGTTATGCGATCTGGTACACAGTGCTTCCCGCCTTGAAAACGAGCACTGCCGCCACGGTCCAGTTAAGCGTGCCCGCCATTGCCGCCATTGGCGGTATTGTTCTGCTGGATGAGCATGCCAGCCTGCGCCTGCTGTTGGCTTCCATCGCAATATTGGGCGGCATTGCACTGGTGGTATTACGGAAAAAATGAAGCGGATTGGCCACCCGTGCAATACAATGCCATGGCTGCATGTCTACGTTATAAAGCCGTCCGGAAAATTCGTTTTCCCGTTCGGGTCTGAACGCCACATGGAATGAAATCGGATAAAAATGCTGATCAATAACGAAAAGAAATTTATTTTCATCCACGTCCAGAAAAATGCCGGTATCAGTATTGAAAGAATATTGCTGGGCGAGTTTCCCGACAGCCAGGCATGGCATGGACGACACGGGCGCGCTATCGACGGCCTCTCGGAAATGCAGCCCGCACAATGGGAAGAGTATTTTTCTTTCGCTTTCGTGCGTAACCCCTGGGACCGCATGGTGTCCTGGTATGCCATGATCGAGGAAGCCAAAAAAAATCTTTCCTTTTTCAAGCGCTTCAGGAAAAACCCTTTCCGCAGCGAATTGTGGAACTACGCGATCAACCATTCGCACGATTTTGAAAGTTTTCTCGAGAACTGCACCGCCACGATTTTCGACCTGGGCTGCAACAAGAGTTTTATTTTCAACCAGTCAGATTATTTGACCGACAGCAAGGGCGATATCGTCGTAGACTTCATTGGCCGCTTTGAAAACCTGGCGGCGGATACCGACCATATCTTCGAAAAACTCGGAATCGTATCCGCCAGACTGCCCAAGCTTAACCAGAGCCAGCATTCACATTACAGCCAGTGGTACACGGCAAAGACCAGGCAGTTGATTGCCGAGCGATTCGCGAAAGACATCGCGTTGTTCGGCTACGAGTTCGAACAACGCTGAAGATGGTGGCTACCGCTAAATGCTGAAGCGGTAACTGAGTTTGACCAGGAACATTTCATCATCGCGCAGGGAAAATGCATCCCCGAGCAGGCTGAACGGATCCTGCGGATTATCGCGTTCAAATCCGAAACCGCCGCGGCTATAGACCACGTACAGATCCGACAAGGGCGCCAATTCGTAACGGTAACGGACCTGGAAGCCGAGATTGTTCAATTTGAAATCGTGAACCGGATCATTGCTGCGAATGGCATTGCCCTGCGCATCAAGCTGGTAGGCATACCTGGCCTTGGCGTCGAGGGCAATGGTTTCAAGCTTCACGCGTAATTCCTGCTTGCCGCCAATCAACCACTGCATGCCGGCACTGAGATTGAGTTGCTTGGCTTCAAAGCTCACCAGTTGGCTCTGCTCGTCCTGCCAGATCAGCCAGTCAGGCCGGTAAAATGCATCGAAACCGCCATAGATACTCAGCGTGTCGCTGATGTAATACGTTGGCTGGAAATAGAATTCGACTTCGGAACGCTCGATGCCTTCAACGCCGGACTGGCCAAAGCGACCGTTGCCGTAAAATTCCCAATGGCCTTTGCGCGGGCGAAACCGCTCGTAAAAACCCAGCAGGCGCTGCGGCTTTTTAAGGATGCCGTGGTTGCGCGTAATCAGATCATCATTGCCATTGGTGAGCCAGGTAAATTCGAAGTATTCGTTACCGCCGGTCCGCGTTTCGCTGTAGCGCGAAATTTGTGCGGCGCCAAACAGTCGATCGCCGCTATCGTTGTAGCGCATCGAGGTGGCATAGCCCCAATCCTTGGAGCGGAATGACGAGCTCTCGGGCAAATCGGTCACGCGGTGTTTCATCTCGTAACGCAGGTAGTTGAAACCGTTGCGATCCAGATAGCCGAAATCATTCAACTCCAGATCATCGCCAAGATGCACAAAGTACGCATTCTGGCGCCATCCGTCCTTCAATTCCTGGTTGACGCGAATCTGCATGCCGGTGTCGCGGGTGTCGATACCGTTTTCCGCAATATCCGAAGCGACAAATTGCGTCACGACATTCCAGGCATCACTCGGTTTCCAGTGATGGTCGACGGCATAGACACTGGCCGTGCGATCAGAAAACGGATGATTGACCCGCGTCGTCATGAAGCCCAGGTCCTGCTTGCCAAAATCCTGCGTAAGTCGAAGCGCATAAAAATCGCGTCCGATATCGTCCGCCTCGGTGGCGGCAAACACGCCGTAATTCAGCGCGCCCAAACTGCCGTTGAGTTTTATCGCGGCAGTCACATCACCGGCACCGTCCTGACTGTCGTTCAATCCACCCACACGGCGGGTATAAATCAGATTGCCGTTGCCGGGACCGAAGCCGACATTGAAAAGACTCTGGTTTTCGGTAAAGAAAGGCCGCTTGTCGCTGAAAAAGGTTTCGACCGCATCAAAATTCACCACCAGCGAGTCACTTTCCACCTGGCCAAAATCCGGATTCAGGGTCGCCGTCAACTGGAAGCGCGAATTTGGTTTCCAGTAAATGTCGGCGCCGGCATCGAACATGTCCTTGCTCCTGACAAGATCGGAAACACCGACAACATACGGCGTGATGGCCAACAAGGATTGGCTGTATTGCGGAACTTCGATTTTGGAAAAATCGGATAAAAAACGAGGCCGGGTATAACTGGCCGCCGGCCATGCCATGCGTTCGCCTGTCGTGCCGATTACGCGATCAAGATAAATGCCGATCGTGCGCGTATCACCCTTGGCCTTTTGCATCGGCGCGATATACCAGGGAATCAGCATTTCCGCCGACCAGGTATCGCCTTCTTCACTCACGGCATGCTGCCAGATGCCATCCCAATCATTGCTGAAATTATTTTCATTGCTGATCACGGCATCCTGGATACCGTCGGTCAGGTTCAAGGTAAAGTTGTAACCGATACCGCCATCGCCATCGTAGTCAACCATCAGGTTGACGCGATCCACTGCGGCATCGCCATCGCGGCGCGTGCGCTCGCGTGTGCGCGGCACCGAGGCTGGCTGGGTATTGCGAAAGCCGATTGCCAGGCCCTCAGGCGTAGATAACACCCAGGCTTCGGTCGGATACGGGGCGTTGGCACCCGTCAATGGCTGCACGAGTTTGAAGTCGGTGATGTGCTGTGCACCGGCCCATTCGCCATCGGAAATTTTTCCATCCACCTTGATGCTGGCGGCAAGGCAGGCCTGTGAAAACAGGAAACCGATGGCGATGATGAAACCGACCCGGAATGCGGGAAATGATGTCTGCATGATGCGCCCTTGATCCAGGTATCTTCTTATCGTGGCTGCATCTTAGTCCCGTCATCCTCAAACACCATATGCAGGAAGTCACGCAAGCAGTGTGCAAATATTGCGGCCATTGCGAAAGAGCGAAACCTCGCAACCATTCGGCTTTCATCTGCATCATGCGCAGGCGACTTTTTTGCTGAGTACTTTCCTATCGAATTATTTTTTCATCGGCGAATGCAGTCACATTTCAATCGCCTGAGGCGGCTTCAATGGCGGCTTTTTCCTTGTCGGCGCCATCGAGCACCTGATCTTCCACTTTCTCGGCTTTTTTAATCGGTGCCTGAATGGTATCGCGCATTTCGGTATTGGCTTCTTTTTCCGGAGCCTGCGATGTCGATTGCGGCTCGGATCCGGGCAAGCAGGCACCTAGGCAAAGGCAAATCATCGGAATCAGTAAAATACGCATGGGCTTTCTCGCTAATTTTGTGGAGGAGTGTTTTTATGCAATGCCGGCTCGGCTATGCTAACGCCAATAAGCATGGGGTGCGAGATGAATACACGCTGGCGCGTTGATGGACAGGTAGCCTTGATCACGGGCGCAAGTGCCGGCATCGGCCGGGCATGCGCTTCCGAGCTATTGAGCCTCGGTGCCGACGTGCTGCTCGTTGCACGCGATCCCGCGATGCTGCAAAGCTGTGCCGAGGAATTGCAGGAAGAGTTTCCCGAGAATTGCGTGCGCCATTTCGCCGCCGACGTCAGCGATACCGAACAGCGGCAGGAAGTATTCGACTGGATCGAAGACTTGCATGATGGCCTGCAGATATTGGTCAACAACGCCGGCCACAATATCCGCAAAGCCACGATGGATTATGGCGACGAGGAATGGCGAAGTATTTTCGAAACCAATATTTTCTCGGCATTCGAATTATCTCGCTTCGCCTATCCGCTGCTGAAACAGCATGCCAATTCCAGCATCGTGAATATCGGCTCGGTCTCGGGCCTGACGCATGTCCGCACCGGTTCGCCCTATGGTTCGAGCAAGGCGGCCTTGCATCAGCTGACGAAAAATCTTGCCTGCGAGTGGGCCAGCGACGGCATTCGCGTAAATTCGGTGGCACCTTGGTATATACGCACCCGTCGCACTTCCGATGTTTTGGCGAAACCGGAATATTTCGATGAAGTCATCGAACGTACGCCGATGGGGCGCATTGGTGAACCCGAGGAAGTTGCCGCTGCCGTGGCTTTTCTCTGCATGCCGGCATCGAGCTACATTACCGGTGAGTGCATTTCGGTGGATGGCGGCTTCATGCGTTATGGTTTTTGATTTTTGATTTTTAGAGAGCACGCCACTCACGGATTTTCCGTACGATTTATTGGCAACTCGTTTGCACGATCTGGCTGATCCGCGCCAACTCCGACTTCCGGTAAGCCAGCGTACTGCTGAAGGCATAGCGCACATCCGATTGCGCCTGCTTGAGCTTTGCCTTCCATCGATCACAAAGCGCCCGTCCCTCATAACGCACGCAGGAATCTTCGATCCAGGTGCATGCCGTTCTTTGTTCAACGGGCAAATGTTCTACGCGATACCCCAAGGCCCACAAAGGTTCGCAACGGGGGTTGGGATCATAACTCTCGGAATCCCGGGTCTTGCCCTCGTAATTGGTGCATTGATATAACTCCGGCGGCGGAATGAACGGCCTAGTCGTCGGTGCAGGCAGACTTGCCTCAATGACAGGTGTCAATATCATTGCAGGACTTTTTTTGGCCGCCGGCGCGTCTTTCGGCCGAAGCATTTCGCGGGCTTCCTGTTTGCTGGCTTTTGCACAGGGCTCATCCTGAAGGCTGACCTTGCCTTTGGCATCGACGCATCGATAGACGGTAAGCGTGCCCTTCTTCGTGGGCACCGGAGAAGCAAGCGCGACACAAACGCATGCCAATGCGATCAGCGTGACAAGAATGGCGAGAGATTGGCGGGACGGGCTGTGATCCATGCAGCCAATTTACGCCCAAAAGAAAACGGCGACTAGTTAGTCGCCGTTTCGGTTTCAACGCTTGGAACTTTAGAGCTTGGTCAACGGAATATTGGTGCGCGTTACGCCTTCGATCGTGAAGGTAAGTGTCGCCGTCGTTGCCGAGGTAAAGGTCATCGTGTAGGTACCAACTGCCACTTTGGAAACGCTTGCCGGATTGAAGCTGGTACCGAATGGAGGGCCGCTGTCACGGCCAACCGGGCCGCTACGGACATCGGTTCCGGTCCAGGTGCCGCCCAATTCATACCAGTCGGCATGGCCGTTGGTGTCATAGATAAAGACCAGGCCCAGGAAACCATTGCTTGGGTATTCGAACCAGTTCACGCCCCAGCCACTTTCGGAAGCGTTGTACCAGGCGCCGGTGTGATCAACGGTAGGGCCGTTGACGGCCGCAGGAGCCAGCCATTGCTGGATGCTCGGGAAGGCCACATCGAAGCGCGAATAATCATCGCTGTTGGCTGCGGTACTGACGGTACCGGAGTTGGAGCAGGCCGCTGCACCGCGGTACAAACCGCCGCGAAGGTAATAGGCGCCATCGGTGCCGATCGTGAACAGGCCCGAACCGCTACTGCCGCCTTCGGTGGTACCCGAAATCCAGCCCATGGTTTGCAACTTGGTAGCTTGGCTCTTCTTCTGCCCTTGCGACACTTTCTTCGGATCGCCGGCAGGATGATGGATCGCCGTCACGTTAACGCCGTTGGCGAGCGTTGCCGAATCCCAACCGGCAAAAAATGCACCGACCGGCGGCGTGCCGTTCATTTTCAGGAAGCTGGCATCGGTGCCGTTGGCAGTCGAAGTAGCGCTGGTATCAGCCTCGGTATAAAGCAGAGTAGCACCACCGGTAATCGGTGTTGGCAAGGCCGGAGTTGCGCCATTGCAGGTGGTTTTTTCATAACCGAAATAGAAGCTGATGGTATTGGCAACGGTTTGATCACCGATGCAATGATTGGCCGTGTAGAAATACGGAATCTGCGTTGCGGCAACCGTATCTGCCAACAAAGTACCGGTACAGATAAAGGTGCTGCCACCTTCCACGAAACGAATGTGAGCTACTGCATTTTTTGCATTGACGAAATTGGCGCCCAATGTTGCGGTGCTGCAGACCACGTCGACATTACAGGAGCCCGACACTTTGGTGTTATTGATGAAGGATTCTTTCGAATTAATCAGCAAATGGGAAACAGCCGCGACATCAAAACGTACCGGTGCAGCCAGCATGCCTTTTGGCAGATAGATTTCGACGATTTGCGTTTGGCCATCGGTACCGGGAGTCCAGTAAATATTTTTTCTGTCTACCAGACGTTTGGTTTCCGAACCATCGACCTTCGCGATGATTTGGTTGGGCTCATCCGAACCCGAGAAGCGAAGCTCCGAACCTACCGGCAAGCCTGCGGTGCGAACACCGACGCGAACACCGAATGCATCGGGTGAAGTAATTTCCAGGCGGGCAACTTTGGCGCCGGATTTCAACACCTGCCATTTCAGATTCGGCATCGCATCGAACTGTGCATCGCTGTTGGCTTCGCGATCAATACCGATTTGCAAAGGTTTTACGCGGCTGGTGTCGTTATTGAAACGCTGCAGCTTGACGATGCGCTCGGGAGCCAAGTCCTTGAAACCTAGCTTGGTAACGCCATCTGCTGGAAAGGTGCTGGAGCGCCAGGACAAAGGTACGGATACCTTGGCAGTCGCCTTGACCGGTTCGCCTTTGACGCGAATAGCCGCAGCCTGGTGGGAAAAAGCCAAGGCCAGCAGGCCAGTGGCTAAAAATAGGGAGATACGTGAAGGTGCCATCGAAGTAACCAGGGTGTGTGTCGAACCCCAATCGTATCGCAGTATTAGGACAGATTTGTCTCAGACCCGGAAAAAAGTTCCGGGTAAAGCTCAAATTTCCCGCAAAAATGAATAATGTTCAGCAATATCAAGAAAATAGGCGGCCATGGCTCCGTTGGCTAGGCCGCTACCGCTTTTTTTGCCACTACTTTCTTGACTGCTTTCTTGGCCGTTTTCTTGGCAGCCGTCTTCTTGGTCGCTGTCTTGGTGACCTTCTTGGCAGCTACTTTTTTGGTCGTTTTCTTCACGGCTTTTTTCACCGCAGGCTTGGCATCGGCATCGAGCACTTTCTTGGCAGCCTTCTTGGCCACTTTCTTGGTTGCTTTTTTCGCGAAACGCCCGCCCATTTTGCGAACCGGCTTGCCTTCGGCAAGTAGGGCAATACATTCTTCCTGCGTCAACGAAGCGGGTTCGCGGTCTTTCGGGATCTTCCCGTTTTTCACGCCATCGGTAATGTAGGGGCCGAAGCGGCCATTCAAAACCTGAATATCGGTGCCTTCGAAGACCTTGATCGTCCGATTGGCAATCAATTCGCGGCGCGCTTCGATCAGACCGTAAGCGTCCTCGAATGAAATCGTATAGGGGTCCTGTTCCTTGCCGAGCGATGCATAGGTATCGCCATGCTTTGCGAACGGACCGAAACGGCCAACGCCGACACTGACTTCCTTGTTGTCGACCAGGCCGAGTTTGCGCGGCAAGCCGAATAATTTCAGCGCCTCTTCCAACTCAATGGTGTGCATGCTCTGACCGGGACGCAAGGAAGCAAACTTCGGTTTGTCTTCGTCATCAGCAGTTCCAATTTGCACATAGGGCCCATAACGTCCAAGGCGAGCGGAAACCGGTTTTCCGGATTCGGGATCCATACCCAGTTCGCGTGCGCCCGAAGCTTCCGCGCGGTCAACGCTTTCGCTTTTTTCCAGAATCATTTTCTTGAACGGTTTCCAGAACCGTTCCATCAAGGGGATCCATTCTTCTTCGCCGCGAGATACTGCATCGAGTTCGTCTTCCAGCTTGGCGGTGAATTCATAATCCACGTATTGCAGGAAATGGGCTGACAGGAATTTACTGACGGCGCGACCGACATCGCTTGGACGGAAACGCTTGTTATCCAGCATCACGTATTCGCGATAGAGCAAGGTTTGGATAATGCTGGCGTAAGTGGATGGACGACCGATGCCATATTCTTCGAGCGTTTTCACCAGACTGGCTTCCGAGTAACGCGGCGGTGGCTCGGTAAAATGCTGGTCCGTGTGAATCGACGACAGCGGAATATTCTGCCCCAGCGCCATCAAGGGCAACTTGCGGCCTTCGTCTTCATCTTCACTGGTTTTCTGGTCTTTGCCTTCTTCATAAACCGCAAGAAAACCCGGATCAATCACGGTGGTGCCGCTGGCGCGGAAGCCATGTGCCGTGCCGGCAGACAATTCAACGGTAACGGTATTCATCGTGGCCGGCACCATTTGCGATGCAAGCGCACGCTTCCAGATCAATTCATACAAGCGACGTTCGTCATCACCGAGATATTTCGCGATGCTTGACGGCAGGCGCAATG
>JAKQKT010000205.1 GCA_029560515.1 Pseudomonadota bacterium | reverse complement strand
CGTACAAATGGTGGTGCGCCAGGGCTTGCGTGAAATCAAGCAACTGGTACATCCGAAAGGTCAGTTTCTCGTCACGCTCGGTGGCAAGCGAGTATCGGAAAGCGTCGTTATTTCGGTGGCGGGTTTTTGCACGTTGTATATCTGTAGCTATCTGGTAATGACCTTGATTCTGGCCGCCAATGGTGTCGACATTGTCACTGCCTTTTCCGCCGTTGCCGCCTGCATCAACAATGTCGGGCCGGGCCTCGGAATGGTCGCATCCAATTTCCAGGCACTGGATGATTTATCCATCTGGGTCTGCAGCTTTGCGATGATTCTTGGCCGACTGGAAATTTTTACCGTCCTGGTTTTGCTGACACCGCAGTTCTGGCGCGAGTAGCCATTGCGGCGACATCAAAACGGCAACGGCCCGTTACTGATTTTTGTCGATAGCCGAGCCATCAGATCATCGGCCTCTTCGCGTGACAGATACGGAATGCGAAATGCCGATGACATCGCCTGTGCACCGGCGGTATCCAGATGAAGACTGGCCATGCCGTAGTGCCGGTCGAAAATGCCTTCACGCAAACTCAGGCCCTGCAGTTTGCTGATTTCCGCAAATCGCCACTTGCGTGAAAGCCAGCCTTCGCGCACCGCGATCAGGTGGTCGGTATGTGCATAGGCGGCATGGGCCGACCATACTTTCGCGCGCAAAAACAGGATCGGAATCAGCAGTAAAACCAGTAGCGCATAGACCTGAAAAAAAATGGCACCGGCAATTCCTGCAACTAGCACCAGCAATGCAGGCAATACAAATTCACGTTTCCAGGCATCGCCATGCAGTGGCTGCCAGGATTGAATCGGCCATTGATCGCTGGCCAGAAACTGCGCAATCAGGACATCCATTTCGCGGGGCGTTGCCAGCGGCACCAGATCGCGCAGAGGCGATTTGTCTTCTTCGTTGACGGCAACTCCCGCAGCACTATCCACCGTGAGGCTGCGCTTGTCGAAACGGCGATGCAGCCAGCCTTCGGTCAAGCCATAAGCCTGGATGCGACGCAAGGGCAGGCTGCTGCGCATGCGGGACAAAAGCCCGCGCTGTACCGTAAGGCGCTGGCCCAGCCTGGACAGATTAAAATCGTAAAAGCGAAACAATGCCAGCAGTACCGAAAAAATCCTTACCAGCAACAGGAACAAAAGAACGGCAAGGAAGATACTGGTTGCGGTTGCCGCAGTTCCCAGATGCAGGCTGTTGGTCCAGCCGAAAAGCAACTGCATCATCGAATTGACCAGCTTTCCCACCGACTCGCCGGCGGTTTGGAACAGCACGCCGACACCGGTGCCGATAACAATCATGCCGCGGTTGTTTATCAGTCCGAGTTTCATCACATCGAGCACAGGCATATGGTGTAAAACCTCGGCATCGCTTTTCGGCAATTCATCCGTGCCGTTGATGCCGGCAGCATGGGCATGCCCACGAATCAGTTCTTCCAGTTCGTGCGCATCGGCAAGACTGAGCACGCGCATCTGGGCTTCAGGTTTCGCG
>JAKQKT010000200.1 GCA_029560515.1 Pseudomonadota bacterium | reverse complement strand
GGGCCATCGTGCAGCACGAATTTCTTTTCGCGCGCGCCGGTTTTTTCGCGAATGGCTTCGTACCAGTTCATGTCCTGCCAGCGCTTGAGCATTTCGGGCTCGCGCTTGGGCAAATCACCGCGCATCGGGAAGGCGGTATCGGGTAATGAAATGGTGTGTTTGTAATCTTTACTCACGCGTTAACTCCAAGGTCTTTCTTGTCGTGTTGCAAAATTTGCCGTGCTTGTTGCGAATCCATATCCATCTGTTTGATCAAGGCCGGCAGGCCATCGAATTTTTCTTCATCGCGCAATTTGGCGACGAACTCGACGGTAATTCGCTTGCCGTACAAGTTGCCGTCGAAGTCAAACAGATGCGCTTCGAGTAAAGGCTCGATGCCGAAAACCGTTGGCCTTGTTCCAAGACTGGAAACGCTGGCCATTTTTTCCGGGCCGACGCCATACACCCAGGTCGCATAAATGCCATGCAATGCCGTGCGTTTCCCGGCAAGACGGATATTAGCGGTCGGATAACCCAATTGGCGGCCAAGTTGCTTGCCGTAAACCACTTTGCCGGCAATGGCGTAACGGCGACCAAGGGCTTTTTCCGCACCCCCCATATCGCCACTCGATAATTGCAAACGCAAACGCGTGCTGGAAACACGCTCGCCCTCATGCAACACCGGCGTTATTTCGTGTGCGGTGAATCCGAATTGAGCGCCGAGTGTTTTCAACATCGCGATATCACCACGGCGGCCCTTGCCGAAACGGAATTCGGGTCCGACCCAGACTTCCTTTGCATTCAATTTGCGTACCAGCACCTGCTCGATAAAGTCTTCAGCGCTCATCGAACTGAGCTTTGCGTTGAAGCGCAATAAACCGACGACATCACAACCCAAGGCCGCCAAGCCTTCGAACTTCGCCCGCGGCAACAATAACCTCGGCGGCGGATTTTCTTTCGAAAAGAATTCGCGCGGCAATGGCTCAAAACTCAGCGCAACAAGAACACGACTGGATTCGCGCGCGCGTTGACGCGTGTGCTCGATCAGGGCCTGATGCCCGCGATGCAGGCCATCAAATGCTCCGATACAAACCACACTTCCCTGCGGACCACATACCGGCTGGCCCGAAACGTCGCGAAACAAAGTCGTCATGGCCCAATTATAGCCTTGCCGTCGCCCTAAACGGCGCGCAAATCGTTAATCCTGAAGCCGGTCGCGAACAAGGTTCCGACGAATGCAATGCCGCCTGCGCCGATCATGCTGGAAAGAACCGCAATGCGACGCCATACGCCCCATGCACTCCAATCATTCCAATAGTGCAAACCCAACAACAATACGGCGACCATGACTGCCGAACTCATAATTAGTCGGAGCCAGTGACGGCCCCAGCCCGGCAATGGCCGATATACCCCGTCGCGCTTCAGGATTCGCCATAGCAGGAACAAGTTGAGATAGCTCGACAAGGCGCTGGCCAGGCC
>JAKQKT010000190.1 GCA_029560515.1 Pseudomonadota bacterium | reverse complement strand
CATTGCGTTGCAAACCCGGAGCAACGTCGGCGGCCATCATCGCGCCTTCAATCAACAAGGTGCCGCTGCCGCACATCGGGTCGAGCAAGGCGCCACCTTCGGCATAAATTTTTGGCCATTGCCCGCGCATCAACAATGCCGCAGCAAGATTTTCCTTGAGCGGAGCTTCGCCCTGCGATTGGCGCCAGCCGCGACGATGCAAAGCGCCACCGCCAAGATCGACCGATACCGTTCCTTTGCCTTTACGAATCACAAAGCTGATGCGCAGATCCGGCGCTATGGCATCGACCGAAGGACGCACGCCGTTCTCCGCACGCATACGATCAACGATGGCATCTTTTATTCGCTGCGCGACATAACGTTCATGTGTCAGCACCGTGCCCGACACATGCGCATCTACCACCAGACTGCCTTCCGCCTTCAGATGCATTGGCCAGTCAATGGCATTCACGTTGTCGTAAAGGGCTTGTTCGTCCGGGCATTCAAATTCGGCAAGCGGAACATGCACACGACTGGCGAGTCTGGCCCACAGGAGTGCACGATAGGGCAATTCATCATTGCCTTCAACATTCACGCCCGCCACTGCGGCCGTTGCCTTGTCGGCACCCAACGCCAGCATTTCATCGGCCAGTAAATATTCCAGGCCCTTCGCGCACGCTACAAAAAATTTCATTTCAGACTCAATTTATAAAGATCTAACAAAACGCGCGAAAACTTCAGCGCAAAATTCCACATGCTCGGCCAAACGATGCGAGTCGTTGACCAACACCAATTGATTTCGGCGCGCTTGCGCCCACTTTACGACTTCGCTTGCCGGGATCAACTCGTCGTCCCAACCATGCACGATGCAGGTCGGAACATCCGCTGCTTCCAATCTGATTTCAAAGCCTTCCAGCTGCGTGGGCGGCGCCATGAGAAACAGGCCCGCAACAGGCACTTGAAGTGATACCCGCGCCGAAATAAAAGCACCCATGCTGGAGCCGGCAAGAATCAAAGGCCCTTCTGCTTTTTTCGTCAACGCATGCAATCGTTCGATACGCCCGTGAACATCGCCAAGGCGACTCATCGCGGGATCATTGTCGCGATCACGATAATCAGGTCGCTCGGAAGTCCATCCCATCGCTTCTACGACGCGACTGAGCGCTTTAGCCTTGGTCGCATCGGGGCTGCTTTCCAGGCCGTGCGAAATGATGACGTGGGCTTTCAAGCGGATTCCTCGATGATCGGCACCAATGAATCGCCGATGCTTATTTTTCCACCCTGCAAAATACGGGCACACAAACCGCCGTGACCCGTCATCGCGTTGTAGGCACCGGGACCGAGTGCGGCTTCCATCCGCTCGCAGGGATCACAAGCATCGGTACCTTCAAGAATGACTTCACCAAGACGAAATTTTTTTCCTATTAATGCGATGAGTGGAATACCTGAGACCACAATATTGCGACGCAAGATCGCGGGTGAAATTTTTTCGTGACCGCTCAATGCCGCAATGACCGGCAAATGCTCGGCTTGTATCAGTGTGATGCCACGCTTGCCGCTGCCTGAGGCGTAACGATCACCCAGCAGGCCTTTATCGGTAATCGCGTTGGCCTCGTTGACTTCCTGCATCGGCACGTCTCGCTTGGGACGTAAACCGATCCATTGCACTTTTCCTGCACGTGGGAAATTCGAAGTTAATTTGGCGAGCGCGTTCATGCGATTTATGGTCAAAAAAAGGCCTGCCAATGGTACCATGCGCACATGACCCTGACCTCGACTTTCGACCCTGCCCTGCGCCTTGTTACAGAGCCTTTACCCTATGTGGATCTGCTCGAAAAACGCCCGTTGTCGCAGATCGATTTGGTGGTCATGCACTGCACCGAATTGCCAGACATGGCCATGGCACGCGAGTATGGCGAACGGGTTCTGTATGAAGCGGGCACCGGCGCGAGTGGCCACTACTATATCGACCGCGATGGAAGCGTTTACCAATACGTCGATCCTGCACTTATCGCCAATCACACGCGTGGTTTCAACCCGCGTTCGGTCGGCATTGAAATCGTCAATACCGGCCGCTATCCGAATTGGTACGACTCGGGCAATCAAATCATGACCGAGCCGTATACGGCCGAACAAATTGCCGCACTGAAACAACTGTTGCTGCGATTGAAATCGGAATGCCCGAATCTGCAGTACATTGCCGGCCATGAAGATCTGGACACTGCGGAAGTTACCGCCAGCGATGATCCGGATAAAACAGTATTTCGCAAACGCGATCCCGGACCGCAATTTCCCTGGCAGGAAATTTTGGCAGCCGTCGAATTGAAACAAATAACCCAGGTGACACCATGAGCCATCCCGTTGTTGCAGAACTCGTCGCCCTGCTGACGCTCGAGCGCCTGGAAGATAACCTGTTCCGGGGCCAGAGCCGCGACATCGGCACCAAATACGTATTCGGTGGACAGGTTTTGGGGCAGGCACTTTCAGCTGCGCAGCAAACAGTCGAGGATGCACGTGCAGTCCATTCGATCCATGCGTATTTCCTGCGTGCGGGCGATATCGAAGCACCGATCATTTATCACGTTGACAGAACCCGTGACGGCCACAGTTTTTCCGTACGCCGCGTGACCGCGATCCAGCACGGGCAACCCATTTTCGTGTTTGCCGCATCGTTCCAGCACGATGAACCCGGTGTATCGCACCAATTCCACATGCCCGAAGTACCGATGCCGGAAGACGTCGAACCGAACATCTCGCCCGCTCCCGAAGTCATGGAAAAACTGCCCGCGAAAATGCAGCGCTGGCTATCGCGCATGGGGCCGTTCGAAATGCGTCCGATCTATCCGCGCGACGAAGTCAAACCGCCGAAGCGGCCGCCTTACCAGCAAGTCTGGTTGCGCCTGATCGACAAGGTCGATGATGCCCCGGAACTGCATCGAGCCCTACTCGCCTATGCTTCCGATTTTTATTTGCTCGGCACGACAACCTTTCCACACGGCATCAGCTACTACCAGCCGAACGTGCAGATGGCGAGCCTGGATCATGCGATGTGGTTCCATCGTCCGTTTCGAGTCGACGACTGGTTGCTGTATTCGCTCGATAGCCCGACTGCGCAGAATGCGCGCGGCCTTGCGCGCGGACAGTTTTTTACCCGCGACGGCATTTTGGTGGCGTCCACCGCACAGGAAGGCTTGATCCGCGTGTTGCCGGAGACTGATCCAAAGGAAGCAAAATAATGCGACAAATGTTTTCATCGCCTCGCCTAGAAAATGTCGAAGGCGTGAATAAATTATTCAATGACGCCGGCATCGAAACCAAGATTACCCAGGGTCGCAGCTACAAGGGCAATAGCCGCCGCGAGCACAGCTACACCGATAAAAAACGGCAGGCCGACAGCAGCCAGTACCCCGCGGTCTGGGTACTGAAAGCTGAGGACTACACCAAAGCACGCGAAATACTGCATGACGCCGATTTACTGGAGGATAAAATCCAGAATCCGTATTTCCCCGGCTTGCAGTTCAAGGATCAAGATCAGATTACGCCCGAGAAAAAAATGTTGCGGATGAAACTGACTCTGCTGGCAATTATTGGAGCAATGACCTTCGCAATGGTAATTCGGGCATTGCTGTTTTGAGATAACACTCATGATTGCGGACATAAAAAAACGGCCCCGGAGGGCCGTTTTTTTTGTAAGGATCATTGCACGGGAATGAACTGCGCCCGGCAACCGTCGGTCACGATCAACTGGTTGTTTTCCGTGTCCCATTCCACCTTGCGGTCGCAAGTCGTTTTGGATTCCTTTTTCGCTATCCTTGGATTACCGCAGGCCCTGAAATTCCAGTCACAGATGGCGGGCTGCCCCTGCCGGCTGGAACAGGTCAGCGGTTGCGATCTTGAATAAGGGCATTGCATTTGTTCCTGCTCTGCCTGTTCCCGGGCCAAACGTTCTTCCTCTTCGCGCTCGCGACGACGTTGTTCGGCCAATGCTTTTTCAGCCTTCATCGCCTCTTTTTTTGCCCTGGCAGCTTCCGCTTTTGCGGCGGCGGCTTCGGCACGTGTTTTCTCCAGCTCTTCCTGATGTTTTCTTTCCTGCTCGGCAACGGCATCCTGCTCTGCTGTATCGTCGGCCGCCACAGGTTCATTGGTACTGGCATCTTCATCAACCGCTGATGCCGCCTCTTCGGCCAATGCCGGCGCAGGCTCGCCTGTCGCAGCATCCGTGGCCGTGGCCGTTTCTTCGGCAGCCGCAGGCGCTGGCTCGGTGCTGGCAGTCACCCCGTCATTCGTCTCGCTGGCCGGGATGCTGTACGCATCCATGTTATCGGATATTTTGGAGCCCGCCATGCCAAGAAACATGAAACTGGCAAATGTAAGAAGAATCGCCAGTAGCAGACCGCCGAGCATCAGCCATATCCCCCAAAGCGACCATTTCCTCTGAACACGATTGAAGTGTTCGACGCTATCCCATTGCTTGTTTTTCCAGGCCCACTCACGGCCTTTGAATCCGAGAACAAAAATCATCACGAGATTCACACCGGGAATCAATGCCAGCAGCCCGATCCAGGTGTTATTGAAAATTGCCCAGATCCAGTTCCATAAAAACGCCCCCCAGGACCAGCCTGCAATTCCCGGTGGAACTTCTTTTGAAGCTGCAGGTGGCGAAGCCGCAGGTGGTGCCTGAGGTGGCTCAGGAGGATTCATGCTCATCACCACGGTGGCGGGATCGGGCAATTCAGGCGGCCCCGCATTCTCGGTCTCCGGTGGCTCCGGGTTGCCGAACAATCTTGCTTTCGCAGCCTCGAATTCTTCCTGGGAAATCAATCCCTTCTCGCGCATTTCGCTCAATCTGAGCAATTCATTTGTAAAGTCACTCATACCAACCCCCTATAAAAACATCCCAGGAACCACTACAAATTCATCATCTCGGCAACAAATTGTTCGGCAGGTTTTGGCCGACTATAAAAATATCCCTGCGCGAAATCGCAATCCATTTCAGTCAGTAAGTCGGCTGTTTCCTGATCTTCGACGCCTTCGGCAATCGCGACAATGTCCAGATGATGGGCCAGATCAATCATGGATCGCACCAGCTGTGCCGCCCGCGCACTGCGGGTGATATCGAAGACAAAGGATTTGTCGATTTTCAGTTCGGTGGCCGGAAACTGCTTGAGATATTCAAACGAGGAATAGCCGCAGCCAAAATCATCAATCGAAATCCTGACACCTTTGTCGCGCAAACTTTCCAGCACACGCGCACTCAATTTCAGATCGGACATGATGGCGCTTTCGGTGACTTCCAACACGAGATTGGTGGCTGGCACATCGAAAATATTCAAGGCTCCGAGTATCTGTTCGACGATTCCCTGTTCGTGAAAAACACGGGCAGACAAATTAATGCCGAAACTCAGATCAAAGCCCGCCTGTTTCAACTCGCTGCAATGATACAAGGTGGCATTGACACTCCAGCGTGTCAGCGAACCTATCAGGCCGGTTTGTTCTGCGAATGGAATGAATTGGTCAGGGCTCACAAAACCATGTATCGGGCTTTTCCAGCGAGCCAGCGATTCTGCGCCGATGACTTTTTTCCTGCGCAGATCCCAGAATGGCTGCAGATAGACTTCAAGACGGTTATTGTTGATTGCTTCCTGGAATTCCGGATAGAGGATTTTTATTTTTTCTTCGTGGCTATCGTATATCGCATATCGGTCGCTGCTATGAATCGCCCTGCCAAAGGCAATTTCGGCATGCTTGCAGAGTATTTCCGGTTCATCGCCGTGATCCGGAAATACCGAAACCCCCATCGCGATAGTCGCCTGCACCGGCCCTGAGCTGACTACCAAAGGTTCCTGAAATCCCCGCACCAAACTATTGGCGGCCAGCGCAGCATGGTTGATATTCTTCAAGTCGGCCAGGAAGATGATGAAATCGCAGGCGCCGATTTTTGCCACCCGGTCATCCGGCCTCAGCGATCTTTCGATACGCGCCTGTGCCGCATCGATCAACTCGCTATCCATGATGATATTTATCTCACCAAGACGTTGGATACGGGCGAGGATGAGACCCATTTTCTTGCCGGCCGGCAGCTGCATCGATTGATGCATCAGCGCCGCAAAAAAATCATCGCGACTAAGCATGCTTTCCGCCCCTCAGGCCTGGAAAATCTGCTAGTCCGGCCAGACTCATGTATTGGGTGTCAGATAGAGTTCGGCCGGGTCGATGCCATAGGCACCGCTTTCCAATGTGCCGATGATTTCGAGATGCGTTTGCTGGTCATCATGCAAGGCGTGCATGAACAGGTCGACTTCCGTAAACGAGTCTTTGAGTTTTTTGTCCGGCGTACTCAAAATCATCACCCTCGGTCGCAAGCGCCTGGCCTGATTCTGTGCCATCACGATGGCCACTTCGCCCGAATTCAACTCCACCAATGAACCGGTCGGATAGACACTCAGGCATTGCATGAATTGTTCCACGATATCGCCCTGAAACAGGACATTGCGCTGGCGATAGATTTCCTGCAATGCCTTGTGCGGCGACATGGCCTTTCGGTACGGTCGATGACTGGTCATCGCGTCGTAACTGTCGATGACGCCGGCCATGCGGCCAAACAAGGGGATCTGGTTGCGGATCAGGTGACTGGGATAGCCGCTGCCGTCATAGCGCTCATGATGTGTCCGCACCATGTTGATGACGTCGAGATTGTGCACACCCGAACTCTCCAGGATTTGCATGCTGAATGCCACGTGGCGCCGCACCAGTACCATCTCGGTTTTACTCAGCGGCTCGGGGTTGTCGAGCACATCCTGCGGCAATTCATATTTGCCGACATCCAGCAACAAGCCGCCGGTGGCGAGGTTCATCAGGACAGATTCGGCAAAGCCCATGTGACGGCCGAGTGCCACGGCCAGCAGGCTGCAATTGATGGCATGGCTATACTGGTAGGCATCGCGCTTGCGCAGGTTGCTGATCCAGAAAAATGCATCGGCATTACGCAAGACACTTTGCACAACCGGCTCTACCGCTGATCGCACATCGTCAAGATTCAGTTTTTTACCAGCACGCACATCCGAAATAATGGTACTGGCGAGCGACGAGGCATTCTGGTGCGCGATCTGGGCTTTAGGCAGTTCTTCGGCGATGGTAGCGGTATTGAAATACTCGCGTACCTTAAGTTTTTCTTCCGGCGGTTTTTCGTGATATTTGCTGACGATGAAATTTAGATTACTGCGTTTCAGGTCGATGATGACGTAATCGCATATTTTGCGGATCGTCTGTATGTCTTCCGGTGAACGGATATAGAAACCTTCGAGTGAAAACGGCGTGCCGAGCCAGTCGCGATCAAGTCGATGCACGTACATGCCGGTGGCGAGATGCGCGACATCGATTTTCTGCTCTGTCAATGTTCGCGTTTGCATGTGCTCTGCCTGGCTGAAGTGCGGCTTGAAGCCTACATCGTGTGAGTGGGCTTATCCGATTCCAGAATACCTGCCAACAATGTTTCGATCTTGCCTTTGACTATTTCGGCTTCGGTACTATCCGCAAATTGCACGCCGATACCCGCCGAACGATTGCCTTGCGCACCGGCAGGAGTAATCCAGACCACTTTGCCGGCAACGGGCAAGCGGTCCTTGTCCTCAAGCAATGACAACAGGATGAATACTTCGTCACCCAGCGAGTAACGTCTCGGCGTACTCACGAAAATTCCGCCACCTTTCACGAAGGGCATATAGGCGTTGTAAAGCGTGGCCTTGTCTTTGATGGCCAGGGATAAAATACCCTGTCTGGCAGCTGCGGCTCCGGTCACTGTTATCACCCCTTAAAACGATTTAGTGTTGCATCGAACGCCATTCGCGAAGCAGTCCCGCCAGCAGCAAGTCACTGCGAATGGGGCTATCGAGCTGCGAACGCACCCGGTTCAGTGCATCGTACCATTGTGACAGCTTCATAAAATCCGGTGGCGCGGTCAAGCCCGATTTAACAAGTTTTGGCATGCCCTGCAATTGGGCGGCGGCTTCAAGACTCAGATCCGCGGCAAATTGCAGGCGCAAATCGGCCTGATCGTCGCCCAGCCAGCGCTGTGCCAGCTCGATCGGACTCATCTTGTTGGCAGCAACGGCGTTCATGTCTGCCTGTACTTCTCGACGTATTTGCAGGCCGCCATGTTCCAGCCAGTCCAGTGCAAGACCCGGATGGCCACGAGCTGCGCCAAGTGCCGGCCATGCAATGTCGGCGGCATAGCCGCGCTGCCGGAGCCAATCCAGGCTTTGTGAAGGTTCGGGCAGGCGAAACAGGATGCGCTGGCAACGGCTTCGAATCGTGGCTGGCAGTGCGCCCGGCCTATCGGTCACCAGAATCAGGAAGCGATTCTGTGAAGGTTCTTCCAATGTCTTCAGCAAGGCATTGCAGGCAGCGTAATTCATGCCATCGGCCGGATGCACGATGGCGACCTGCGCACCACCGAACTGCGGCGTCAGAGAAAACCATTGCGACAGGCGGCGAATCTGGTCAATCACGATATTGGTGTAGAGCTTGCCGGTCTTTTCGTTGGCTTCGTAGGTGATATCGAGAAAATCCGGATGCGTTCCGGCCTTGATGAACACGCAACTGCGGCATTCGCCACAGGCACTTTTATTTTCTTTTGGCGATTGGCATAGCAAGGCGCGTGCAAGTTGCTGCGCTACATCGAGCTTGCCCATCTTTTCCGGACCGACCAGGCATAAGGCATGACCAAGCCGCCCCTCTGCCGCAATGGCGAGGGTTTTATCCAGCACTTCCTGCTGCCAAGGTGCCATCATTTCTCTATCCACTTTTGCAGCCAGACATCCAGTTTTTCTTTTACTTTCAATACAACTTCCTCGGGCGACTGGCTGGCATCGATGACGATGAAACGATCCGGTTCGTTTTTCGCACGGCTCAGATAAGTGGTGCGCACGCGTTCGAAAAAATCTTCCCGTTCGCGTTCGATGCGATCCGGTTCACCGCCGCGCGACCGTGCACGTTCAAGACCTTGCTGCACTGACACATCCAGCAGGAATGTCAGGTTTGGCTTGATCACGGCTGCCCAGCGTTCCAGTTCGGCAATCCTGCCCATCTCCAACCCGCGGCCGCCGCCCTGATAGGCAAACGAGGCATCGGTGAAACGATCGCTGATAACGGCAGCACCGCGTGCCATGGAAGGTTGTATGAGTTCTCGTACAAGTTGTGCCCGCGCAGCAAACATCAGCAGCAATTCAGTTTCGGAAAATAGTTTCAATTCCGGATTCAGAAGTACCTGCCGGATCATTTCACCCGCGGCCGTGCCACCAGGCTCGCGCGTGGTGACGACTTCGAAACCATGTTGGTCCAGACAATCACGCAAGGCATTCAGCACGGTGGTCTTGCCCGCCCCTTCACCGCCTTCGAGGGAAATCAGGAATCCATTCATCGGGTGTTTTTCAGGTATTGGCGCACGGCGGCATTGTGGTCATTCAAATCTTTGGAGAAGACATGGCGGCCGCTACCGTCACCACGTGCGACAAAAAACACGGCGTCACCATCGGCAGGCTGTGCGGCGGCTACAAGCGCAGGCTTGCCCGGCATTGCAATCGGAGTTGGCGGCAAACCGTCACGGGTGTAGGTGTTGTATGGCGTATCGGTTTGCAAATCTTTCTTGCGAATATTGCCGTCATATGCCGAGCCAATTCCGTAAATCACGGTGGGGTCGGTTTGCAGGCGCATTCCCGAATTCAGACGGCGAATAAAAACACCGGCAATCATCGGGCGTTCTTCGGCGGCGCCGGTTTCTTTTTCGACGATGGACGCCAGTGTCAGCAATTCGTCTGGGCTGGTTAGTGGCAGGCCATCCTGGCGATTGTTCCAGGCTTCTGCCAGTGCGTCTTGCATGCCTATGTAGGCCCGTTGCAATAAATCCAGATCACTGGTGCCGCGACTGTACAAATAGGTTTCCGGCAAAAAGCGGCCTTCGGGATGAATACCCTCAGCGCCCAACTTGGCCATTAATTCCGCGTCGCTCAATTCATCGGTCACGTGTTTGATGTGGGCGGTATTTTTCAGCGCTTTTCTGAGATCACGAATATTCCAGCCATCGATAAGCGCAAATTTTCTTTGGATGATGTCGCCGTTTTCCAGTCGCTGCAGAATGCTGCGCGGACTCAACCCGGAGGTGATCGCATAGTCGCCTACCTGCAGATGCGAGGCGACTTTCATTTGCTTTGCGAGCGCTTTCCATTCGAGATCATTGCCCTGGTAGACACCGAGCTCACGCAATTTTCTCAGGACGTCATGAAAGCCGTCGCCCGATTCCACCGACAAGATGCGTTCCTGCGAATCCAGCACAAGGCTTTTGTCGGCGAAGGCCTGGTATTGCTGCCAGAGTAATCCGATGGCAATGATGCCGAGCAAAAACAGCAACGCGAAAGTCTTTTTCACACGGCCTTTGGTTATTTTTTTACGAACCACTGTATTCTCCCATGGCGAAAGCGGGTTGTACTTTCGCCAACCGGTTTTGCAAATCCGGAATATCGCCATGCACCGGATATTCCCGATCCCCCAGACGCTTGACCGCAAGGATACCGCGCACGGCATTGCAAATAAAAATGGCGTCGGCCTGCTCGATTTGAAGTCGCGACAAATGGGCTTCTTGCGCCTGCGGCCATTGCCTCAACACCCAGGCTCGCGCAATTCCGGCAATTCCGGCCCGGTCTATTTTCGGAGTTAGCCATCTGCCGTCGATACTTGCAAATACATTGGCCGATGTCGCGCACACGACATTGCCTTCGGTATCGCACATCAGGCCATCAAAAATATTCGCATCCTGCCATTCATTGCGCGCGAGAACCTGCTCCAGTCGATTGAGATGTTTTATCCGGGCCAATGCTGGCTGGCATGCGAGTTGAGTCTCGCACCAGTGTAAATTAACGGCATCAAGAATGGGTGCGGGAGCTGGATGCAGTGAAATAATAATTCTCGGGTCCTGATCATCCGGAACCGCATAACCTCGCCCACCGCTGCCGCGCGTCAAAATGATTTTCAGAACGCCATGATTCGCATTCATCAACAATCGATTGCAGGCATTGCTAACTATCGCTTCATCGGGAGTCCGGATGTTCAATATTTCCGCACCACGAATCAGACGTTGCCAATGCTCGCACCACCAAACCGGTTTTTCCTCGTGAACCAGGATTGTTTCAAAGACGCCATCACCGTAAGCCAGACCACGATCATTATGTGAAAATTCTTTCTCGATACCGGCAAGATTGATCACCATCGAAGTCATACATCTGCTCCCAAGGCGCGCAGCAAACCTTTGGCTTTTGCCCGGGTTTCCTGCAATTCGTGTTCAGCCACCGAATCCACCACGATGCCTGCGCCAGCACGCAATTCGCATTGTTTTTCCGACAGCCATGCACTGCGGATAAGGATATTCAAATCCATATCGCCGTTGTGATTCAAATAACCGAATGCACCGGTATAAGGACCGCGAGCTTCGCTTTCCAGCTCGGCAATGATTTCCATGCAGCGCACTTTGGGGCAACCGGTAATCGTACCGCCGGGAAACACTGCCGCTATCACCTGCCCAGGCGTCACGTCAGCACGCAAACGACCACGGACATTTGAAACGATATGGTGTACGTGCGCATAACTTTCGACCGCCATCAATTCATCGACATGCACGCTACCGGGTTCGCAGACACGTCCGAGGTCATTTCGCTCAAGATCGATCAACATCACATGTTCGGCGCGTTCTTTCGGATGCCCGACCAGCTCGCGTATGCGATGGCTGTCATCGTCACCCGCAAAACGCGGACGGGTGCCGGCAATCGGTCGCGTCTGCACATCACCCTTGTGGCAGGAAACCAGGCGCTCCGGTGACGAGCTCAGCAAGGACCAGTTTCCATGCATCAACGAACCTGCGAAAGGTGCGGGATTATGCTGACATAAGGATTGATACAACGATGCCGGATCGGGCGACTGGTCAAATTCTGCGCGCCATGCCCTTGACAGATTTACCTGAAAAATATCGCCCTGACGTAGATAAGCATGGATTTTTTCCACACCCTCCAGAAATTTTTCCGGCGCTTCTTCATGGATGGTATGCGGCTTTGACAAAGATGCCAGTGGCGCCAGATTATTGGCATCGGAGATATCTTTTTGAAGCTGCGCCAACAGGGATTCGTTACCCGGTTCCGCAATCGCAAAAACTTCACCGGTATTCTTGTTCCGCAAGATCGCCGCAGGGCAACGCAAAGCCAATGCCATTGGCAGCGGGCCATCGGAAAGCGGGAGTTTCAAACGCGATTCGATTTGTCCTGCCAATTCATAGGATAAAAACAGGGCCCAGCCGCCGCGAAACGGAATGTCGGAATTGTCTTCATCGTTGGCGGAATTTTTCCAGACGTCATCCAGTGCTTCCAGAAATTTGCCGGCAACTATTTCGCCGCACAAGTTTTTCGTCTGTCCGCCGGCATCGCAAATCAGGCCTTCGCCGTTTGCGATAAGAAGAAAATCCCAACGGGACAAGGCCTTGCTGTCGGCAACCGATTCCAGCAACAAGGCATAACGTCCGGGCGCAAGGCGCTGCAGATCGATAAGCGATAAATCGCGAGGCAGCGCTTGCTGAATCATTGGCTTGTGCTGCCTGCGTTGTCTAGATTTTTTTGAACACCAGAGTTCCGTTGGTGCCGCCGAAACCGAAACCATTCGAAACCGCGACCGAGATGTTCTTTTCGCGCGCAATGTTCGGCACGTAATCCAGATCGCAACCTTCGCCCGGATTTTCCAGATTGATGGTCGGGGGAATAACGCCGGAATGCAATGCCAAAATCGTGAATACCGCTTCGACGCCACCGGCAGCACCCAACAGATGTCCGGTCATGGATTTGGTCGAACTCACCATGGTTTTGTAGGCGTGATCACCGAGCGCACGTTTGACGGCAAGGGTTTCAGCAAGATCGCCAAGAGGTGTCGAGGTACCGTGTGCATTCAAATATTCGACCTGATCCGGATTCACGCCGGCATCGCGGAAGGCCATCGTCATGCAGCGAGCAGGACCATCACCATTTTCGCTAGGCGCCGTCATATGGAACGCGTCGGAGCTGGCACCGAAACCGGCGAGTTCGGCGTAAATTTTTGCTCCGCGCGCTTTTGCATGTTCGTATTCTTCGAGAATCAACATGCCGGCGCCGTCGCCGAGCACAAAACCGTCGCGGTCTTTATCCCAGGGACGGGATGCGCGGAGCGGTTCGTCGTTGCGCGTAGACATCGCTTTCATCGAACAGAAACCTGCTACCGATGTCGGCGTGGTGCCGTGCTCCGCACCGCCTGCCACCATCACATCGGCATCGCCGTATTGAATCATTCGCATTGCCATGCCGAAAGCATGGTTGGCACTGGCGCAAGCAGACACTGCTGAAAAATTCGGGCCTTTGATGCCCTTCATGATCGTCAACTGACCCGGCAGCATATTAATGATCGTGCTCGGAATATAGAACGGCGATACTTTACGTGGGCCACCCAGATGCAAGGCAACCGCATTTTCTTCAATACCGCGCACACCGCCGATACCCGAACCTACCAACACGCCGATACGTTCGGCATTCGCTTCGGTCACTTCAAGGCCGGAATCGTCCAGCGCATCGAGACAGGCGCGCAGCCCGTAATGGATGAAGGTGTCCATCTTCTTGACGTCTTTCGGCGGCAAAAATGACTTCGCATCGAAGTCGCGGACTTCACCGGCAATGCGGGTGGCGAATTGAGTGGGGTCGAAATGGGTAATTTGCCCGATGCCGCAACGACCGTGCTTGATGCTGTCCCAGGCACTATCGAGCGTATTGCCTATGGGCGAAACGATGCCCATTCCGGTGATGACAACGCGACGCTTGCTCATAAAAACTCCACTACTCGAATGTCTGGAATCGGAGACGATAATTGTAAATCTGCGGGCAGATTACGCCTATAGCAAAACTGAAAATGCAAAGGCCGCGCATGCGCGGCCTCGACATTCAAACTGGACAAAAACCATTAAGCTTTAACATGTGCCTTGATGTAATCAATGGCTTGTTGAACCGAGGTGATTTTTTCCGCTTCTTCGTCCGGGATTTCGCACTCGAATTCTTCTTCAAGTGCCATCACCAACTCAACGGTGTCGAGCGAATCAGCGCCAAGATCGTCAACGAAGGAAGCGTTGTTGGTGGCTTCTTCTTCTTTGACGCCCAGTTGTTCTACAACGATCTTTTTGACGCGTTCTTCGATGGTGCTCATGGATTGATTCTCCTCCCGGAGTTAATTAAGCGGGCGCAAACTTTAAATCGATTCCAGCGGGCGCCTGTCACGCTGGCCTCGTAATGCCGAGGTGGGCATTTTATCCTAATTTCACGGCTTGCAAATGTTAAAAAACGGTTTTTGCGAGGCCCGTGCCGCAAAAAACGGTCATGCCATGTACATACCACCGTTTACATGCAGGGTTTGCCCCGTTATGTAAGCCGCAGCAGGGCTCGCGAGGAATGCAACGGCATCGGCAATATCCTGCGGCGAACCAAAACGTCCGAGTGCAATCTGCGCCATCATGATTTCCTTTTGCGCTTCCGGTAAGGACTGTGTCATATCGGTTTCAATAAAACCTGGCGCAATCACGTTGACCGTGATTCCACGCGAACCCACTTCTTTCGCCAGCGATTTGCTGAAACCGATAATGCCGGCCTTGGCGGCCGCATAGTTTGATTGACCTGCATTGCCGGTCACGCCGATCACCGATGCGATATTGATGATGCGGCCCTTGCGGGCCTTCATCATCGAACGCATGACGGCTTTGCTGGTGCGGAATACCGATGACAGATTGGTATCGAGAATGGCAGACCAATCGTCGTCTTTCATCCGCATCAGCAATTGATCACGCGTAATGCCTGCGTTATTGACCAGAATCGAAATCGTACCAAATTCAGAAGTAATCGAATCGATCAACGCTTCAACGGCTGCACCATCGGTCACATTAAGCATTTTGCCGATTCCGCCGATTGCCGCCATGCGCTCGCTGATTGCTACGGCACCCGTTTCCGTTGTTGCGGTACCGATCACTTTGGCACCCTGCGCCGCAAGCGTATCGGCAATGGCAGCCCCTATGCCGCGACTGGCACCGGTGACCAGAACTACTTCGCCTTGCAATGAATAATGATGACTCATGGTGATCCCTGAAAATGGATTTAGGCGAGCTCTGAGAGAGCCAATGACAAATCCGTGCTGGTACCGATTGCACGGGCATCGATTGTTTTATCAATACGTTTGATCAGACC
>JAKQKT010000180.1 GCA_029560515.1 Pseudomonadota bacterium | reverse complement strand
CAGTATCAATGCCAAGACGATTAAATGTTTCAAACAACGCATCCGTGTCCCCTGCACTCGAGCGGTTTAGCTTAACCCGCCCAGTTTACCCATGTATTGTCGATAATAGGCGAGTTCTTTTACCGATTCGCGAATGTCGGAAAGTGCTGTATGGGCGCCTGTTTTGACCAGGCCAGAAAGCAAATCAGGCGACCAGCGACGGCACAGTTCTTTCAGGGTTGAAACATCCAGATTGCGGTAGTGAAAATAACGTTCAAGCCTGGGCATGCCGCGAACGAGAAAGCGGCGATCCTGGCAAATGGAGTTGCCACAAATGGGAGATTTATTGGCCCCCACCCATTTCGACAGGAATTCGATGGTCTGGACTTCGGCCTGAGCAGTCGTGATCTGGCTATCCAACACGCGTTGCCAGAGGCCCGATCTTTGATGTGTACCGCGATTCCAATCATCCATCGCTTCGAGAGTTTCGAGTGGTTGTTTGATTGCCAGTTCCGGACCTTCTGCCAGAATATTGAGATCCTTGTCGGTAACCAAAGTGGCAATTTCGATAATGACATCGGTATCGGGATCAAGCCCGGTCATTTCCAGATCGATCCAGATCAGGCGTTGGCTTTCGTCATCAGTCGTCATCATGCTTTTCCCTTGAATTTGTTTTACTGTAACAAATTAAACGGCCACCTCGCGCGGAAACAAATTGAACAATAGCTATCACATCCTCAATTCGCTTTTGGCGCCGGCAATCTTGATGGCGGCAACCGGTTCACTTCTGTTGTCCGCGAACAATCGCCTGGCGAGGGTGGTCGATCGCTTGCGGGTCCTCATGGCGAACTGGAAAGCCGGTACTCGCGACCAACCGGCACGTGAATTGCAAATTCAGCGGCATCGGAAGCGGAGCAATTATCTTTTGCGTGCCTGCCTCTATCTCTATTTCGCCTTGGGCTCGTTTATTGGCACGAGTCTGGCACTGGCGGTCGATACCTTGAGCGGTAACCGACTCTCGGTGCTGCCAACGATCATCGGCATCGTCGGCATGTGTTTTTTGCTCGGCGCCGTCTTTTACCTAGGGCGTGAAGTATTCGCCGCTGTCAAAAGTTTTGACGACGAGATCAAGGAAGAGATGGATTAGCTTTTTGCCGTTTGGCGCGAAAATAATCCGACAGCTTTTTACCGGCGATTTCAGCCAATACGCCGCCCTGCACTTCGATTCGATGGTTATGGCGCGGGTCCTGCAGTAAATCGAAAACCGAACCTGCTGCTCCCGTCTTCGGATCATAGGCACCGAAGACCACACGCTTGATGCGGGCATGGATCATGGCCATCGCGCACATGGCACAGGGTTCGAGCGTGATATACAAAGTACAGCCAATCAAACGGTGATTCTGCAATTTCTCGCCAGCCAGGCGCATGGCCAGAATCTCGGCATGCGCACTGGGGTCGTGCCGACTGATATTGCGGTTCCACGCTTCGGCGATTAGTTCGCCGGCTTTATCGACGATCAAGGCACCGACCGGCACCTCGTCATCCTCACGCTCGGCACGATCCGCCAGATTGAGCGCGTGCTGCATCCATTGTTCGTCAGTCGCAGCCATTTATTCCCATTCGATGGTTGCTGGCGGCTTGCCACTGATGTCATAAACTACACGAGAAACACCACGTAACTCATTGATAATTCTGTTAGATACCGTGCCTAAAAGTTCGTAGGGCAGATGCGCCCAATGCGCAGTCATGAAATCCACCGTCTCGACGGCACGCAAGGCAATCACCCATTCATAGGCTCGGGCATCACCGACTACGCCCACCGACTTCACCGGTAAGAACACGGCAAAGGCCTGGCTCGTCTTGTCGTACCAACCAGAATTACGGAGTTCTTCAATAAAGATGGCATCAGCCTTCGCCAGCAATTCGGCGTATTCGGCTTTCACTTCACCCAGGATTCGAACGCCCAAACCCGGACCCGGGAACGGATGGCGGTAAACCATTTCTTTCGACAAGCCGAGCTCGACACCAATACGACGAACTTCGTCCTTGAACAATTCACGCAAAGGCTCGACCAGACCCAGTTTCATGTAGTCGGGCAAACCACCGACGTTGTGATGGCTCTTGATCACATGGGCCTTGCCGGTTTTGCTGCCGGCCGACTCGATCACATCAGGATAGATCGTGCCCTGGGCCAACCATTTCACGTTATGCAACTTGGCCGATTCCTCGTCGAAAATATCAATGAAGAGCTTGCCGATGATTTTACGTTTG
>JAKQKT010000173.1 GCA_029560515.1 Pseudomonadota bacterium | reverse complement strand
ACCGAGTCCTGCTTGGACGAAAACAGGAAGTAACTGAGGGTCATCAGGCTCCCGACAATGCTCATGTACCAGAAAAAGCGCGGTATCACCGGCTTCCCGGCCCGTTTCGAGGCAATAAATTGGACCAGCCAACGGCCGCCGAACATGAACGCCCCGATTAGGCCGATTAGCTTCCAGGCAGTGATGTGCAGCCCGAAAAAACTCAGCCAGAGAATTTGTTCATTCATCGGCGGGAGACTTCCTTGATGCCAGTCACCTTGCTGCGCTTGATCAACCAGGCCACGCCGCGAAGATCTTTCAAACCCACCCAGGCACGGCCAAGATTATTGTATTTCGAGACGCCACTGCCGCGTTCGCGGTGATTCACCGGCACGCTAACCGACTGGAAACCGGCACGCTTGACCAAGGCCGGCAGATAACGATGCATGTGGTCGAAATATGGCAGATCCATAAATACGGCGCGTTCGAATAACTTTATACCGCAGCCGGTATCGGGCGTTTCGTCTTTCAGGAAACTGGCACGAATGCTATTGGCGATTTTGGAAGCCCAGCGCTTGCTGCCGGTATCTTTTCGATTCACCCGCCAACCGGCGAACAATTTTATTTCCGGTGCCGCCGTGTTTCGTGCCTCGATCAATTTCGGAATATCCGCCGGATCATTCTGGCCATCGCCGTCCAATGTCGCAATCCATAGACCGCGCGACGCTTTTACACCGTTTCTGACCGCCGTGCTTTGTCCGCTTTGCTTGATGTGCTGCACAACACGCAACTCCGGCACCGAGCCCATCAGGTCTTTCAATACCTGAAAACTATCGTCCTTGCTCTGGTCGTCGACATAGACGATTTCGAAGCTGTGCTTGCCGCGCAATGCCGCGACAATTTCATTGACCAGCGGCGTGATGTTGTCGCGCTCGTTGAATACCGGCACGACGACCGAGAATTCGGGATTTTCGCCACTCATGCTTTATCTCCAAAATAGGCGCGGCACCAGGCCACGACTTCCGGCAAGCCCTGTTCAATCGTGATGCCGGGCTCGAAACCGAACGCCGCTTTTGCACGAGAAGTGCCGGCCATGGTTTCGACCATGTCGCCGGCCTGCAGTTCCTTGTAATTTTTTTCCGCTTTGTGCCCGGCCGCTTGCTCGATCACTGCAATGAATTGCTCCAATTCAACAGGCGTGTGATTGCCCAGATTGAATACGCGATGCGGTGCTTTTTCCTGCGATGGCGCGTCCAGTGCACCGAGAACACCGGCGACGATGTCATTCACATGCGTGAAATCGCGACGCATTTTTCCGTAATTGAATACGTCAATCGAGCGCCCCGCCAATACCGCACGGCTGAATAACACCGGCGCCATGTCGGGCCTGCCCCAGGCGCCGTACACGGTGAAAAAACGCAAGCCAGTGCATGGCAGCTGATACAAATGCGAATAAGTAAACGCCATCAATTCATTCGCCGCTTTCGTGGCGGCATAAAAAGACAACGGCTGATTCACGCTTTGATCTTCGGAAAACGGCGGCTTGGCATTACCGCCATAGACCGATGACGAAGACGCGTACACCAGGTGCTTGACGGAATTATGACGACAGGCTTCCAGCATATTGGTGAAGCCGGTGAGGTTACTGTCGGCATACACGTTCGGATTGGTGATCGAATAACGCACGCCCGCCTGTGCCGCGAGATGGATGACCCGCGTTGGCTTGTGGGTCTCGAACAATGTCTTTATTTTTCCGCGGTCGGTCAGGTCAATCTCGTAAATTTCGACGTCCGGGCACACCGCTTTAACACGGTCGCGCTTTAATTGCGGATCGTAATAATCGTTGAAGTTATCGAGCCCGATTACTTTCTCGCCGCGCACCTGCAATGCCTTGCAAACGTAGCTGCCGATAAAGCCTGCGGCACCGGTGACTAATACCGTCATGCTTACTCTGCACTACCGCCGCGGATTTTTTCCAGGATGCCGTCGAGTGCGTCCAGGCCGTGGTATTGAATCACCAGCTTTCCACGGCCGCCGCGACCATGCATAACCTGCACCTTGGTATTCAGCCGCTCGCCCAATTCGCGTTCCAGCGTAGCGATATCGGCATCGGCTTTTTTTACCGGCTTGGCGGCAGTCTTGCTCGGAATTTTGCCGGCTGACAGGGATTGTGCGCGGCGTTCGACTTCACGCACCGACCAGCCGTTTTCGGACGCTTCTCTGGCAAGCGCAATCGCGGCCGGAGCCGCCAGCGTCAGCAGGGCGCGGGCATGTCCCATTTCCAGTTTCTTTTCTTCCAGCAGTTTGCGGATTTCATCCGGCAACTCGAGCAAACGCAACAAGTTCGATACTGCGGCGCGCGAACGACCGACGGCTTCGGCGGCTTGCTGGTGTGTCAACGAAAATTCGTCGATCAAGCGCGATAAAGCCTGCGCTTCTTCCAGCGGATTCAAATCCTCACGCTGGATATTTTCAATCAGCGCCATCGCGATAACGGCGCGATCATCCACTTCGCGCAAGACCACCGGCACTTCTTTCAGGCCGGCGATTTGCGATGCGCGCCAGCGGCGTTCACCGGCGATGATTTCGTACTGGTCTTTTTTCAGCAGGCGCACGACGATCGGCTGGATCAAACCCTGTACTCGGATCGAATCGGCCAGTTCATTCAAACGCGCCGGATCCATGCCGGTACGCGGCTGATAACGGCCAGGTTGCAGTTTCTCGACCGCAATATTCAACAGGCCGTCGCCGGCCAGTTCGGTTTCGGTCGCTGCCGCGAGGCTTTTGCTGCCGCCGCCGAGCAAACTGCTCAAGCCGCGTCCCAATGCCGGTTTTTTCGTCGCCATAATACTTTCCTACTTCTTCTTTTCGCGACGAATGATTTCGCCAGCCAAACCCATATACGCCACGCCACCGCGGGATGCCTTGTCGTAACCGACGATGCTTTGACCATGACTCGGGGCTTCGGCCAAACGGACATTGCGCGGAATGATCGAACGGAAAACCTTGTCGCCGAAGTGCTTGGTCAACTCGCCCGACACTGCATTCGCCAGATTGTTTCTGACATCAAACATGGTGCGAACCACGCCGACGATTTCCAGCGATGGATTGAGTTTCGCCTTCAATGCATCGATCGTGTTGATCAGTGCCGACAAACCTTCCAGCGCAAAATATTCGCATTGCATCGGCACGATGATGCCATCGGCTGCCGCCAGTGCATTCAAGGTCAATAGGGAAAGCGAAGGCGGGCAATCGATCAGGATGTATTGATAGTTCGCACGCACGGTTTCCAGCGCGACTTTCAGACGCTGCTGGCGATCCGGCAAATCCATCAATTCGATTTCGGCCGCGGTCAGGTCGATATTGCAGGGCAGCAGATCGTAACCCTCGGCCGCTTTCACGATCGCTTGCTGGCATTCGCACTCGCCCATGATCACTTCGGTAATCGAATGTTCGAGTTCGCGCTTGTCCACGCCCGATGCCATGGTGGCGTTGCCCTGCGGATCGAGATCCACCAGCAACACCTTGCGAGGAGTCAGGGCCAATGCCGCTGCAAGATTTACCGCCGTCGTGGTTTTCCCCACGCCGCCTTTTTGATTGGCAATCGCAATTATTTGAGCCATGCAGTGGGAACCCTGAATAAACGGTGTAATTAATCGTGTCGCTTGTCCGTCAATTATGCGGGTTTGCCGGGTTTGAAGCGACTATTACCAGATGCCGTTCGCCCGCAAGGCCGGGGACTTGGAGCCGGTGCGAGCTGTGAAACTGCCAGTCGGCGGACAATTCGGCAATTTCCTCATCCGGCTGCACGCCTTTCATGGCGAGCAATTGGCCGCCAGGTTTAAGCAAATGTCCACCCACTTCAATGATGCCCGCCAAACGGTCCAGTGCCCTGGCCGTGATCAGGTCGTACTGGCCGGATTCGGGGACCGCTTCGGCCCGGGATTCGATAACGCGCGCATTCTTCAGGCCCAGACTGCGCACAGCTTCGCGCAGAAACCGGCATTTCTTGCCATTGCTTTCGACCAGGCTGACTTGGAGATTCGGCTTGGCAAGCGCCAATGGAATACCCGGCAGACCCGGCCCGGTTCCCAAATCGGCGAGAGTTCCGCATTCAACGTAACGATGCATAGCCAGCGAATCCAGTACATGCTTGATCAGCATTTCATGCACGTCGCGCACGGCAGTCAGGTTGTAGGCCTTATTCCATTTTTCCAGCAAGGCCAGGTAATCCAGCAATTTTTCGGCAAGGATTTCATCGGTCAGATCGAACGCGGCAAGGCCTGCGTTTAATTCCGGGCGGAGATGTTCGAGTGCGTGCATGGCGGTATTGTAATCGAGCCTCGCCCGCAAGCGGCCTCCTAAGATAGTATTTCGCAGGAGGCCGCTTGCCGGTGACCTTTGTTAAAGAATCCTTTGGCCCCAAGGGCCCTCCTAGGTTGAAGAAGATCATGAGCAAAATACTGTTGACCGGCGCCACCGGATTTCTAGGCCAACATATCCAGCGCGAATTAATGGCTGCCGGTCACCAGGTCAGAGCCTTGTCGCGATCAGAACAAGCCGATGCCTTGCTGGCATCGCAAGGCGCGGAACCGGTTCGAGCCGAATTGACCGACGCCGATTCGCTGACGAAGGCGGCAAATGGCGTCGATGCGATTTTCCATACGGCCGCCGACACCAATACCTGGCGCGTGAACAATGCATCACAGACGCGAACCAATGTCGGCGGCATCCAGAATTTGATTGCGGCGGCGAAAACCAATGGCGTGAAACGGATTCTGCATACATCAAGCGTGTCGGCGTATTCGCATCTCGCGCACGGCGTGTTGCGCGAAGACCTGCCGCAACGTGGTGGCGAGAGCTGGATCAATTACGAACGCACAAAATTCCTTGCCGAAAAGGCCGTGCGCGAATCCGGACTGGATTTCATCATTTTCCAGCCTTCGCATATTCTCGGTCCCGGCGACAAGCAAAACTGGTCGCGGCTGATCCGTTTGATCGATCAAAACAAACTCCCCGGCGCACCACCGGGTTCCGGCGCCTTTGCCGATGTCCGTGAAATCGCAAAGGCCCAGGTACGCGCTTTCGAAGCAGGTAAATATGGCGAGACCTATTTACTGGGCGGACAACACGCGAGCTTTCTCGACCTGATCAAACAGGTCGGCATCAAGCTCGATCGCAAGACGCCGAAGAAACCGATACCGGCATTCGCGCTGCGATTATTCGCGCAGATGAAATACGGCGTCTCGTTGATTACCCGGGAAGCACCGGATATCACACCGGAATCGGCGATGTTCACGATTCACGATCTGCAAGTGGATTCCGGCAAGGCGAAACGCGAGTTGGCTTATATAGAAACCGACCTTGATACTTTATTGAACGACACGATTGGGTGGTTGCGGTCAGAGAAGATGATTGGGTGATTGTATGGCGATGCGCCAAGACACACCCTACAAATAAATATCCGGCTTGCTGATTTCCATCGCACGATCCGGTTTCGCCAGCACGCTGAAGCCATAGCTTTCATAGAGTTTATGCGCATCGGCCGTCATCAGCATCCAGCGGCGCAGGCCTTGTAGTTCCGGATGCGCTTGCACAGTTTGCATCAGTTTCTTTCCAATGCCGCAACCTCGAAATTCCGGCAGCGTAAATACATCGCAAAGATAGGCAAAGGTGGCGCCGTCACTTATCACCCGTGCAAAACCGACCTGCCGGTCTTCGACGAAAGCCGAAAAACAATAGGAGTTTTCGATGGCTTTCCTGACCAGTTCAAACGGAATGTTTTTTGACCAGTAGGCGTCCTGCGACAGGAAAGCGTGCACGACATCAAGATTGACGTCGGCACGATTTGTTGAAATGCGAATCTCGGCAGTTTCCATTTATTCGAAATATTTTCCAGAGTAATTCCGGATTCCTACCACTCGGCAATGATCCAGCTAACCGGAACTACGCCACCGGCTGCTTCGGCATCGGCTTTATCGAGTCGTCCGTCGCCGTTATTGTCCATGATGTAATAAGGCTTTCCGCGCAGCGGCGTGACCTTGACCATGTGCACGACACCGCCCTCACGATATTCCTCGACGATGTCGCCATTGTCGCTGGTCCGGATACGCACGGTCGGCTCATTTCCCTCGCCAGCCTTGGCGGGTATTTTTTCAGGTATCGGCGCTTCCTTGGCTGCCGGTTCCTGGGCTTTTTCATTGGCAGCCGCATCTTGTGCGGCAAGCGCCAGCAATGCACTCAATATAATCGACATGTCTTTTCCTTGTTCCTGTTGGCTGCGACAGCATCGCAAAGTTCTGGATAGCACTCAAGCGGCGTAGAATAGCGGCTCTCTGCATATTGAGACACGCCATGTCCCGCCTGGTTCTTATTGATGGTTCTTCGTACCTATATCGCGCCTTCCATGCTTTACCGCCGCTGACTGCGCCTGACGGCACGCCGACTGGTGCACTGCATGGCATCGTGAACATGTTACGCGCCACGCTGAAGGAAAAACCCGATTTTGCCGCGTTCGTCATGGATGCCTCCGGACCCACGTTCCGCGATGATTTATATGCCGAATACAAGGCCAACCGCCCACCGATGCCCGACGATTTGCGTTCGCAGATCGAACCGATGATGCAGATTGTCGAGGCACTGGGTTTTCCAATCTTGCGTGTCGGTGGCGTAGAAGCCGATGACGTGATCGGTACCCTGGCGGTTCAGGCGCATGCCAAAAATATCGACGTCACGATTTCCACCAGCGACAAGGATTTTGCACAACTGGTGCGGCCCGGCATCAAGCTCAGCAATACGATGAGTGGCAGCGTGCTCGACAGCACCGAGGCCGTGATCGAGAAGTTCGGCGTGCGGCCGGAACAAATCATCGATTATCTGGCCCTGATGGGTGACACCGTCGACAACGTGCCGGGTATCGAAAAATGCGGCCCGAAAACGGCAGCGAAATGGCTGGCAGAATATTCGACACTGGAAAACCTGGTCGCCAACGCCGACAAGATCACCGGCAAGATCGGCGAGAATTTGCGAGCCGCGCTATCCCGATTGCCTCTGAACCAGCAATTGGTCACGATCAAAATCGACGTGGAGCTCGACAAGGCCCCCGATGAATTAGTTTTGCGCGAGAAACATTTCGATGAATTGAAAGCGCTCTATAAACGCTACGGCTTCAATTCTGCCCTGAAAGAACTGGAGGCTGGCGCTTCGACATCATCGACCGGATCAAAACCAGGCACAGAACCCACCAAAACGGCTTCGCTATTTGAAACGCCTGATGCTGCGCATTCCGCCAAAGGCAACTACGAATGCATCACGACGACAGAACAACTCGCGATGTGGGTTAAAAAACTCGAAACATCCAGTCTGTTTTGCTTCGACACAGAAACAGATTCGCTCGATTCCATGCAGGCCGGACTGGTGGGAATCAGTCTTTGTAGCGAAATCGGGCATGCTGCCTATATTCCGGTCGCACATCGTTATCCAGGCGTTCCGACGCAATTGTCATGGGAGGAAGTCTCAGCCGCATTAAAACCGGTGCTGGAGAATCCGGCGATCCACAAAGTTGGCCAGCATGGAAAATATGACCTGCACGTGCTGCGCCGTCACGGTATCGATGTGCTTGGCTATACCGAAGACACAATGCTGGAGAGTTTCGTATTCAATGCCGGCATCTCGAGGCACGACATGGATACGCTGGCACAGAAATATCTAGGCTACACCACCATTAAATTTGAAGACGTCTGTGGCAAGGGCGCGAAACAGATTTCGTTTGCCGATGTCGATCTGGAAAATGCCACGGCCTATGCGGCGGAAGACGCCGATATCACCTTGCGATTGCACCAGGTGCTATCAGAAAAACTGAAAGCCACCCCAAGTCTGGAAAAAGTCTATCGCGAAATCGAAATGCCGCTCGTGCCGGTGCTGACGCGCATGGAAGCCAACGGCATCCTGATCGATGCGGTGGAATTGAAACGACAAAGTGTCGATTTGACGCAACGCATGCACAACACCCAGCAACGTTCCTTTGAAATTGCCGGGCGAAGCTTCAACCTCGACTCGCCGAAGCAAGTCGGCGCCCTATTGTTCGATGAGCTGAAACTTCCCGCGATGGTGAAAACACCAACCGGTGCGCCTTCGACCAATGAAGAAGCGCTCGAAGCCATCGCCGACCAGCACGAATTGCCGCGATTGATTCTGGATTATCGCGGCATGGCAAAACTTCGCAGTACCTATACCGAAAAACTGCCGGAAATGATCAATCCGACTACCGGACGCGTGCATACCAGCTATCACCAGGCCGGCGCGGCGACCGGACGTTTATCGTCGAACGATCCCAACCTGCAAAACATTCCAATCCGCAGCGAGGACGGCCGCCGCATCCGCAAAGCGTTTATCGCACCGCCCGGAAGAATTTTGGTGGCCTGCGATTATTCGCAGATCGAATTGCGCATCATGGCGCATTTGTCAGAAGACCCAGGCTTGGTGAATGCATTCGCCAGCGGCATCGACGTACACAAGGCAACCGCTGCAGAAGTCTTTGGCGTTCCCGTGGCAGAAGTCAGCGGCGACCAGCGCCGTGCCGCCAAAGCGATCAATTTCGGACTCATGTACGGCATGAGTGCGTTCGGTCTGGCAAAACAATTGGGCATCGGCCGTGGCGAAGCGCAGGATTACATTGCCCTGTATTTTGCGCGTTATCCGGGCGTACGCGAATTCATGGAGCGCATACGCGCCAAGGCGCGCGAAGACGGTTTTGTCGAAACCGTCTTTGGTCGTCGCCTGTATCTACAGGAAATCCAGTCCCGTAATCAGGCGCAGCGCGCCGGGGCCGAACGCGCCGCGATCAATGCACCGATGCAAGGCACGGCAGCCGACATCATCAAGCGCGCCATGATTTCGGTGGATTCCTGGATCGAAAAGCATTCGGACAAGGCCTTACTTTTGCTGCAGGTACACGATGAACTGGTGCTGGAATGCGACGAGAGCTTTAAAGCCACGCTAGTTGGCGAAGTAAAGGCGCGCATGGAAGCTGCCGCTGAACTTCGGGTGCCGCTGATTGTCGATGTTGGGTCAGGAAATAACTGGGATGAGGCCCACTAATATAAAAGCAGCAAAATGTGCTTTTTATCTTGTTGATTTTATTGCGATTTTTCGGGCGTGAATATTGGCTGAACATTACCGATATTTAATGCGGGTATTCACGAACTTTACATCCCCAGGGGTGTCTCATATACGCAACGGACGCAATGTTCGTTGCGGATCACTCCCTCCCCTGAGTCGATCCAGGAAGCCGGATTTCCCCATTCGGTCTTCCAAAACCCTAGCCCCGCATGCTTCCCCTGGCATGTGGGGTTTTTTTATTGCCCCGATTAATCAGGTTTGTCTTGAGCTGGCAACGTCAGGAACTCAGTTTCGAACTTAGCGCTCGGTACCGGCCTGCTGAAAAGGAAACCTTGCATCTCGTCACACTTGAGCAACTGCAACACATGCATCTGCTCCTCGGTCTCGACACCCTCGGCAACCAAGTTGAGCTTCAGCGACTGACCTAGATTAATAATGGTTGATACCAATGAGAGACCTTCGGGCGATTCGGTCATGTCAATGATGAAAGAACGGTCGATCTTCAAAGTATCTATCGGCAGTTTCGAAAGATAGCTGAGCGACGAAAAACCGGTGCCGAAATCATCAATGGCAACCGTCACGCCCATCTCGCGTATCGCCTGCAAACTCGCAATGCTGTGCTTGACGTCTTCCATGATCAGGCTTTCGGTGATCTCAAGCTCAAGGCCTTCTGCCGCATTGGGGTCGACACTGATCACAGCGCGGATTCTTGCAACAAAATCGCGCCGTCTCAGCTGCAACGGCGACACGTTTACAGAAATTCTGGGGGCCAGGAAGCCGAGTTTGCGCCAGCCAAGATGGATGTCGATGGCATTACGCAGTGCCCAGCGACCGACATCGTAGATCAACCCGGTTTCTTCAAGAATTGATATGAACTGCCCTGGCGGCACCAAGCCTGTTCTTGGATCGTTCCAGCGGATCAAAGCTTCGGCACCGGTGATTTTTCCACTATCAAGACTAATTTTAGGCTGGTAGTGCAAAACAAACTCGTCTTTCTCCAATGCCTGCCTGAGCTGGTTTTCCATCGTCAACCTGACCGCAACTTTTTCGGTCATGTTGCGCGAGTACAAAAGATATCGATCACCACGTGCCTTGGCTTTCTTGAGGGCCGCTTCAGCATTTTTCAGCAGCAAATCGGCGGTAGTCGCATCTTCCGGAAATATCGCCATGCCTCCCTTGATCGCAATCCTGAATACGCCGTCATTCAAAAGAAACGGATGAGTAACCAACGCTTCCATTTGCTTGTCGAGCAACCGCTCCACATTGCCGTCTTTCGGCACGATGGGTATGACCATCGCAAATTGATCGGCACCTACGCGAGCAACCATGCTGGCACCACCAAGATTCTGCTTCAACCACTTCGCAACCTGTTGCAGAAGAGCATCGCCGGTTGCCTGACCAAAACTGTCGTTGATGTTCTTGAAGCGCTCCAGATCAATCAAGCCGACTGCCAGCCGGTGCTCATTGCCGGAAGCCGTCTGCATAAATTGCCCAACCCGTTCCAGGAACAATCGGCGATTGGCCAATCCGGTGACTTCATCGTAGTAAGCCAGATAGTCAAGACGTTCCTGCTTCTCGATATTGTCGATCGCGTAAGAAATATTGTCGGACAATTCCTTCAGCAGATTCAATTCGTCTTCGTGGAAAAAGTTCTTTTCGTCAGCGTAAAGCGCGATCACACCGACGCCTTTGCCACCGACAATCAACGGCAAGACGGCCAGCGAATTGATGCCCGCTGCGACATATCTTTCGCCCAAAAGCACGGCCGGATCATTTCCGGGATCCTCGGAAACCACAATTTTTTTGTCGCGGATCGCCTGTGTTCCCATATTGTTGCCAACATCCGCATTTCCGCGCGCATCCAGTTGTTCCTGGATGGATGCGAACAAGTCAACGTCCGCTCCTGCCGAGGCAACCGGCATGAATTTTCCTGCATCGATATCTACCATTCCGATCACGGCCATCCGGAATCCGCCAACATCAACCGATATCCGGCAGGCATCCCTGAAAAGCTGATCCCGATCCCTTGAATGCACAATCAGCGTATTGATACTGCTTAGAACCGTATGCACTCGATTGAGCTGGGCGATACGCTCAAATGCCTGTTTTCGTTCCGAAATATCTTCGCCAATGCTGGCGGTTCCTATCACGTCGCCGCTGACCGATCGCAATACCGAATTATTCCAGCGGAACAGTCTTTTCTCGCCGGTACGCGTAACGATTTCATGTTCACGGTGCCTGGCTTCCGGCTGGTCCAGCAGCAATGCATCGAACACCGGTTTCATGTCGCCATGCTCCCGCGGCATGAACGTCTCGAACCAGTCTCGACCGATGACTTCTTCGCGCCTCCAGCCGCCGATACGAAGCAAATATTCATTGCAATAGGTTATTCGCGCATCGACGTCGAGCATCACTGAAGCCAGCTCGACATTGCCGAGCATGTCGCTGAAGCGACGCTCACTTTCAAGCAATGCCCTGGTCGCCAATACCCGTTCGGTAATATTAACGTGCACCACTACAGCACCGTTTTGGCGACCATAGGTCATGGGAGTTACCGACATCACGAACCAGCGCTGTTCGGTGGACGAGTGACAGGGATATTCAATTGAAAAATAAGTTACGCCATCATTCAAGACCGAGCGTATGCCAATAGCCACTCTGTGGGCCTCAGCGTAATCATCGCCATTTGCGCTATCGCAGATCCAGAGATAATTGATGCCGATACCATAGCCAGGGCCCTGCAACAGGTTTCCCGTTGAAAATCGCCTCCAGGCCTCATTCACCTGGATAATGCGGCCCTGATTATCGAGCAAGGCAATATGTGCCGGCAGAGCATTCAAAATCGCGGCTTGCCTGGCGTTTTCATTATGATGCAATTGTTCTTTTGCGCGCCGGACCACATTAATGGGAGACTCGCGATCCGTCGCCTTGTTTGCATCACACTCATCCAACTCTTCGAGACGTTGCATGTTCGTGCGCAATGATTCAACCAGCGTTGCAACTTCTTCGCTTTGACTCAGCGACATCGGCAATGAAGTTTGTTTCATGAAAACACTTTTTCGGACAGATGTCCGCAAAAGATATCCCATCGCCATGGAGCGCATGAAACCAGCAAAGCTGATTGCAATAAATTTTTGTCGAACGTCATGCGTGTCATAGACTACCTCCGCAAGAACTGGCTTGCAGTGTTCTGGTTGAAGTATTGGCCTGGTCGGCGGAATCACCGGAACAGTCTTTGAAAGACTTATCTTCTTATACACCGATGAAGGGATATGGATAGCGAATCAAGCGAGAAAGCACTATGCGTACCCTGAGCCCGGGTTACGGACTGCCACCTGAACCAATGCCGTTCAGATAGAAAAAGTTCTACGGCGGTTCATGTTCCACAAGAAATTGCTACAAGAGAAACTACTTCAGCCAGTCCCGCGGTTTTAGATAATCCTGCAAGCGCGCTTCGTCGCTGCCGGGTTCCGGTTGATATTGGTATTCAAAACGCACGCGCGGCGGAAGACTCATCAGGATACTTTCAGTGCGGCCCCCGCTTTGAAGGCCAAACAGGGTGCCGCGATCCCAGACCAGGTTGAATTCGACATAGCGGCCGCGACGGTATAACTGGAACTCGCGTTCACGTTCGCCATACGGCGTATTTTTTCTTTTCTCGACAATCGGCAGATAGGCATCCAGAAAACCGTTGCCGACGGCTTGCTGATAGGCAAAGCAGGTGTCGAAATCCGGTTCGTTCAAATCATCAAAAAACAGACCGCCGATACCACGGGCTTCCTGCCGATGCTTCAGATAGAAATATTGATCGCACCATTGTTTGTGTTTTTGGTAACGGTCATCGCCAAAATCGGCGCATAGATCGTGTGCTACCCGGTGCCAGTGTTTTACATCTTCATCGAAGGGATAAAACGGTGTCAGATCGAAACCGCCGCCAAACCACCATATGGGGGCCGCGTCTTTTGGTTGTGCTTCGAAATAACGGACATTCGCATGTGCCGTTGGCAAATAGGGATTGCGTGGATGGATTACCAGGGAAACGCCGACGGCGCGCCAATTGGCTCCGGCTAGCTCGGGGCGGTGCGCGGTGGCGGATGGCGGCAATGTGTTACCGGAAACATCCGAAAATCCGACGCCGGCCTGCTCAAATACAAGGCCTTCTTTCATAACCCGCGAACGACCACCGCCGCCTTCCGGTCGCTCCCAGCTTTCCTCCAGAAAATTGCCTGCGCCGTCACCTGATTCCAGCGCGGTGCAGATTCGATCTTGCAGGTCGAGCAAGTAGGCTTTAACCGCAGCGACGTTTGTCATAAGTACCTTGGTGTCTCGCGCATATTGGCACTATGATAACGTCAGTAGCCCCCGTTATAATAATCGGCATAAATGAGCACGACTAAGCTTCCATCCCGCATCAGCGTCAGTCATCTTGATAATCCTCAAGCGGCATTCCAATTTGATTTTTCCGACGGCCCGCATTTGCCAAGCCGGATTGCCTGCGAATTCCTGTCGGGTTCGGCGGATCTGGAATCCTGGAAAATTCTGGACAACCAGCGCTACCGCTTCGTGATCGTCGATGTATCGGAAGCCGAACTGAATATCGAACAGGCTGCGGCAAAGGCCTATCGGGATTTGCTCGAACAGGTGCGCCCTTCCGGGCATCCCTACCTGTTGAGAATCTGGAATTATTTTTCCGCGATCAATCACGGGCAGGGAGACAAAGAACGCTATCGCGGCTTCTGTGTCGGCCGTTCGCAATCCGTGGATAGCCAGTTCAATACGCCTCCACCTGCCGCCACTGCGATCGGCACCGGCAATGACAACGGCGATGCTGCCCCTTATTTGCAATTGATCGCCCTGTGCTCAAGCCAGGTGGCACGTACACTGGAAAATCCGCGTCAAACGCCGGCCTGGCGCTATCCCCGTGAATACGGTCCGGTACCGCCCGGTTTCTCGCGCGGCATTATCCTCGACGAAGACACCGAAACACCAAGACTGCTCGCTTCGGGCACCGCCAGTATCGTCGGTCATGTCTCCCGTCATATCGGCGAAGTCGCGGGACAACTTGGCGAAAGCCTCGCCAATCTCGAGGCACTGCTGGCAGAAGGCAGCAAGCAATCGGGCCGCGATTTTTATATCGCCGATTGCGAAGCGCTGCGGGTTTATCTTCGCAAGCCCGAAGATCTGGCCGTAGCCGAGTCGATCATTACTGCCGCCGGCATTGATCGCGATCGCGTCCTGTATCTGCGCGGCGATATTTGCCGACGCGAGCTGGATGTCGAGCTGGAAGGCGTTTTTGTAGCCGCGTAAGCTTGTTCTAATTTGCAGTACATCAGGACTGCATTCAGTCCATCGTTCCGGCATACAGGCGTAAACACAAAGTCCGCGAGAGGTTACGCAGTACTTTCAGCGCCACGCTCGGGCTGGTTTCGCTTAGATCGTCGAATGCATGATTGCTTATCGACAACATCAGGGTGTCGGCGATGGCGGTAACGTCGGCACTTCTCGGCGTTTGCATCAGGAAAGCCGCTTCGCCGAACAACTGCCCGGCACCGAGCGTTGTCAGCACGCGCCGCTGGCCGCGCTTTTTCGATGATACTTCGACGGCACCCTCGAGAATCAGATACATCGCACTGCCGCCATCACCCTTGTTCAACAGCACGTCGCCGGGGCCAGATGCAATCTGTTCTGCCGAGAGGAAAAGTTGCTGCTTTTCTTCGCCGTCCAGATCGTCGAGCAGGGGAATGCTCAAATCCATCAAACGCTCGTCGAACTGTTTCAGGAAATCATCGACTGCCAATACGCGCACGCTGCCAGGCTTGCTGTGTGCCGGAAACTCCTGCTCGAACCAATCACCCAGACTCACATTCGGCGGGTACTGCATCACCTGCATCAAAAGCGGCGATTTCACCGCTTCGAAATGTCCCCAGTCGCCGGCAATCATAACCATCGGAATCCGGAACCCGGCTTCTTCATGCACAAAGCCGGGAGCATAACGACGGAAACCCATGACTTCGTACAAGGAAACGAGATGCGACTGGCAATGCAGGAATGCCAACTCACCTCCGGTTTCGCGAATGCAATCGAATGCCGTCTTGAAAAAATCCGCCGCCAGGCCTTTACCGCGATATTCGTTGGTGACGATCATGCGCGAGAAAATATATTGCTTGTCGGCATCGACCGGAAATTTCTTGTTGGCGTAAAGTTCTCGCCAGCTACTGTCTTTCTCAAGTTCGCTTACCGGCGTAATACGAAAGGTACCGATAATTTTATTGTGGTCGAAAGCGGCCAGCACGATGGAATAGGCATCTTCGGGATCCTGCAATCGCTGCAGATCATCGTCGCAACCTTCGGGACGACGACCCAGTTCATTCACGTAAACCTGATAGCGCAAACGCGCAACGGCGTCGAGATCTTCTGCCGTCGTGATGGGCCGAATATGAAAATGGCTGTGTTTGACGCCGGCGACATCCATCCATGCTTCCCCCAAAGCGGCTGATCCGGCATTTTGTCACCGTTGACGGGCATATCGCCGCCTTGTGTCATCAGGAAAGTGCCGGTTATCGGGAAAGCCTGCGGGTGCTCTGCAAGAAAGCACCCGCCTTCACCCAAATTTTACTGCTTCAAAGTGCGCTCGAATAATTCGTAAATTCGGCGATATTGGTCATACCAGCTTTCCGGATGCACATAACCATGGCGTTCAAGCGGGTAGCTCGCCATTTCCCATTTATCTTTCTTCAATTCGATCAGACGCTGTGACAGGCGAACCGAGTCCTGATAGAACACGTTGTCGTCCATCATGCCGTGGCTGATCAGCAGATTGCCGCGAAGGTTTTCCACGTATTCAATCGGCGAAGAGATTTTGTAGGCTTCCGGATCCAGTTGCGGCGTATTGAGAATATTGCTCGTATATTCGTGATTGTAGGAAGTCCAATCACTCACCGGTCGCAATGCCGCACCCGCCTTGAAGGCTTCCGGCGCGCGGAACAAGGCCATGAAACTCATGAAGCCGCCATAGCTGCCACCATAGATGCCGACTTGCGCACGATCACCTTGTTGGTTTTCAACGAGCCAATCAAGACCGTCGAGATAGTCTTCCAGCTCCGGATGCCCCATCTGGCGATAAATCGCGGTACGCCAATCGCGGCCATAACCTTCGGATGCACGATAATCCATGTCCAGAACGATATAGCCTTTTTGCACCAGCATATTGTTGAACATCTGCTCGCGGAAATAGGCGGGATAATGTGCATGCACGTTTTGCAGATAACCGGCACCGTGCACGAACATCACGATCGGATATTTTTTGCCGGCTTCGTAATTGGCGGGCTTGTAAAACTTTGCCCAGATTTTCCCGGCACCGTGTTTCGACGGCACCTGCACAAACTCAGGTGCAATCCAGTTGCGTGCCTTGAATTCCGGCGTGCGGGTATCGGTCAATTTCACCATTGCACCGTCCGAAATGCCCACGGTAGCGACCTGCGCCGGCAGATAGCTGCCCGAGTAACGCACAAGCAGGGTGTTGCCGTCCGGCGACAGACTGAAATCCTCCACGCCATCGAGTGCCGTTACTTCGCGAAGGACACCGTTGCGATTTACCGCACAGACTTCGTAATCGCCCGGCCATGCGCGGTTGCATAAAACATAGGCCGTTGCCTTGTCGCTGGACCAGACCGGCGACGAGGCTTCCCACTTGCCGCTGGTTAATGCCGTCGCTTTTGCCCCGAGTTTCTGGGCATAAAGATGCGAATAGCCGCTCTCTTCCGACAAGTACCAAAGCGTGTCGTTGTCGAGCCAGCCAAAATCATTGAAATTCCAGTTGATCCAGGCTTTGTCGTTGAGACGATGTTGCGATACAAGTTTGCCGTTCGCAAAATCGACGGTGGCGATCCAGCGATCCTTGTTGTCGATTGCACGCAACATCACGGCCACTTGCGTACCGGCATCATTGAACTGGGCAACATCGATGCGCACGGGACGATTTCCCTTGAGGGCGTCGAGTTTTTGCGCCTTGCGGAATTCCGCCATCGGATCGATCGCGATACCCGGCAGGCCATCGAGCGAAATATCCAGTACGGCACCAGTACGCGGATTCACCAATTTCAGGCTTTGTGGCGTCGGCGAATTTCTACCAACACGCGTACGCTCGTCTTCAAACTCCTCGTAGCCCGACTCGGTGACGTATTTCGGCAACTTGCCCACTCGGCCTTCATCGGCACCTTTGGCCGACGTCACCGCCAGCAACCATTGCCCCGCGGGCGACAAGGATGTCCAGTCGATCTGTATATCGCTACCCAGATAGGATTTTGCGATGGCACGGGTAGCGTCAGCCTTGCGATCCGCCTCGGACTTCGCCTTCAATTCGTCGCGATCATTCTTGATACGTTTCAGCGTACTGATCAAGCGCAATTGCATATCCCGAAAATCATCCGCCTTCGGGGCCTTGTTCGGATCATTTTCAGCAACCGGCAACGCCGCCGGCTCGAGCAGATGGCTATCGAGCGACCAGCGGAACCATTGATTCTCGTCACCGCGATACAACACCGCCGTTCCATCGGCGCTGAAACGGGCATCGGCCTCGGTTTCATTGCTGCGGGTAATTTGCAGCAGGGATCCGGTTTTCAGATTGCGTAGAAACACGTCGCCGTTGCGCACGAACAGGGCTTGCTGGTGACGGGCATCAAAAACAAGGTTTTCACCATCCTGATTGGCGATTTCAGCCGCTTCCACTTTTCTGGCATTGCCACCGGCACGACCCACCACAAAAATATCGCGAATCGGCGATCCGGTTCTTTTTTGGGTGTATTGCAGATTTTGGCTATCCCAGGCCCACCAGGCCTTTTCAACCGGGGTTCCTATCCAATCGGGATTCGCCATCGCCTGGTCGAGCGTGATGGGGGTGGTTTGTGCCTGAACGGACAAACTGGCCAGCGTAGCCAATACAAACAAGCGAACTCGCATGGAAACTCCGATGAATGGAAAGGTTGCTAGAGTAACAAATTAGCTATTGTTTTTAGCCTCAGTCGGCGACAATTCACCCTTGCCACACGATATTTCCATGATCACCCACATCTACAAATCATTACGCAAGCCCGATGCCTACCTTTATCTTCGCGAAAAGGATGCCTTCGGCATTGTGCCCGACTCGGTTCGAAGCCCTTTGGGTGAACTGTCCTTCGTGATGAGCCTGGAGCTGTCTCCGGAGCGCAAATTGGCAAGAGCGGATGCCGCCGTGGTGCGCTCGAACCTGATCGAACGTGGTTATTACCTGCAAGTGCCGCCTTCCGTTCTGGACCCTCTGGTCGCCGGAGGCGTTGGCGATGGCTGAGTTATCCCGTGGGATACGCTGGCGTCAGTTGACTGCTTTTGCACTTGCCGTTGTTTGTGCCGCTCTGCCGGCGCTGATTGATTCGAGCCTGGCCATTCTCGGGCTGATCGCCACGCAATTGTTTCTGGGTCTTGGCTGGCGCTTGACCAGTGTCGATCAAAAAACTTCCGCGAAATCAAAGGCAAAACCCGAGTGGATTGTGTTCATCGGTCTTTGGTGTCTGGCGTATGCGCTGATGGCGCTGTTCCTGTATTGGCCGCTGGAGTCATTGCGTTATAGCGGTGCATTGATTTCCGCACTCTGGCTCAGTGCCGCCGTCGCATTGTTGATATTGATTTACTGGCGCCATTGGCCGTGGCTGGCATTGGCAGAGCAAGGCAGTGATCGCGTATCGAAATGGTTGGCGCTGGACTCCGCGCCGCAGGCTTATAGCTTGATACCGGGCCTGTTCACCACCCTGCTCTGGTTCACCGTGATGGCGCTCGGGCTGAGTTTTGGCATCGGCGATTTCATCCCGGAAACCCTGTTTTTCCCAATCCTGTTGCTGCACTTTGTGATCAGTGCCGTCTTGCACTGGCGTTTGCATGCCATCGAAATCACCAGCGTGCGAAAAGCCACTGACGATCTGCTGCCAACGAAGGCCAGCAATCTGATTAACGAAAAACCAGCCATTGCCGAACCTGTTTCCCTCTATGCCGCGGCACGCCGAAATCAGGTCGATGCCGCACTGCTGGCAATCCAGAATGGTGCCGATGTGAATGCACTGCCTGATGCTAGTGATATCGACCAGCGCAGTTTGCCGATGTTGGCAGCATTGCTCAGTGATCAGCGCCTGTTGCGCGAATTGATTGCCCGTGGTGTCGATATCAACAAGGCCCATCAAGGTTTGACCGCCCTGCTCACGGCGACACGCGACAGCTGGCACGGTCGTCCCGAAGCCGTCATGATGCTGCTTGCCAATGGTGCCGACACCCGTATTGCCGATAACGACGGCTATACGCCCTTGCACCATGCGGCACGCAGTTCCGATCCTGCCGTTGCCGCCTTGTTGCTGGATGCCGGTGCATCGCATGAGGCCATTACCAACGAAGGCTTCAACGCACTCGGCGTTGCCTGCATCGCGAATAATTGGCGTCTTGCGAAATTCCTGATGGAACGCGGCAGCAAGAGCGAACCGCCGAATGGCCAATCGGCCTTGATCGCCGCCACCATGGGTGAAGACGATCCTGCCGGCGTGCAATTACTTCTGCGACATAAAGCCCGTGTCGATGCACGCGGCATACATCAGAATACCGCGCTGCTGCAGGCTTGCTCGCTTGGTAATACCGATATTGCCGGCGTCTTGCTCGATGCCGGCGCGGATCGCAATGCACGCAATGAATTCCAGCGGACTCCCTTGCTCGAAGCTGCCATCCAGGGTTCCATCGAAACGCTCTCGCGTTTACTGCAGGCCAAACCCGATTTGCACGCAATAGATGCCGAGGCCAGAAATGCATTGCATCTTGCCTGCGAACATGGCGCTTCGCCAGACTTCGTCAAACTGCTGATTCAAAGCGGCGTTGCCGCGGATCAGGTTGACGCACAGGGTTTTCGTGCAATCGATATTGCGATTGGAAAGGAAAATTGGCCGCTGGTCGCGATACTGGATCCGCAACACGAAATCCCGAGCACACTGACCGATAATCTGTTCGAAGAACACCAGCTGCAGCCTTCGCCGCGCCAACTGATTCGCGAAGCCCTGCTGCAAAACGATGCTGCCGATGTCGCCGGTTATCTGCGCGGCTGCGATACAAATAGTCTTTCCTCGATGCTGCTTGAATTCGCCGGCGACGCCGATGTTTCGCGCATGGAATTGTTATTGCAACATGGCGCACGTGCCGACATAGCACTGGAAGATGGCGATTGTGCATTCTTCCATTTGCTTGATCGGGCCGGTCATGCACAGCCGGCATTGCTTTACTTGCTTGATCGCGGCACATCGCCGAGTGGACTCGGCGGCCTGGCTCGCTACCTAGCGGTTTGCATGAAAAACGAATACGTTACGCGCAGTTACGAGAACTTTGCGCTGCAATTGCTGGAGCGTGGTGCCGATGCCTTTGGCCATCCGGAAAAACAGGATGCACCGCTATTGCAATCCATCCATCTGGGGTGGAATCGTCTAACCGAGGCGCTGCTACAAAGTGGCGTCAATCCCAACCAGCGTGATGCACGCGGCTTCAGTGCCTTGCATCTGGCTGCGCATCTCGGCCGCGAAAAAAGCATCAAACAACTGTTGTATTTCGGTGCCGATCTCAATGCACGAACCGCCGACGGACAATCGGCGCTGGGCATTGCGCTTGCTGCAGGCCAACACGATTTAAGTGCCTGGCTTGAATGGCGCAGTTGGCAACCGCCGGGCCGCAAATTACTGAATCTCGATTTGCCCGCCGCCGCGATGACAGGCGATACGCAGGCCGTGAGCCGCTTGATCGAACTGGGCTTGCCGATCAATGCCCAGGACATGCAGGCTTGCACGGCCTTATTGCGAGCTGCCGGCGGAGGCCATGAAAGCATCGTCCGCTACCTGTTGAACAATGGTGCAGACCATCGCATTGCAGCCCGTACCGGAGCGACTGCATTGTCGGCCGCGATCAGCATGAGACATGCGCAGGTCGTCGATATCTTGTTGCGTAATGGCGCCGACGCCGAACAAAGCTTGCCTGGCGGTGTCACGCCATTGATGCTGGCCAGTGCACTCGGCTTGCCTGACATCATCAGTCATCTATTGTCACGCGGTGCAGAACCCAATACCTGCGATGCCCAGGGATTCAACGCACTGCATTGCGCCGCGATCCATGGCTTCAGTTCTCGCGATAAACAACGTGTGCTGGCCATGTTCGACATGTTGCTGTTCGCCGATGTCGAATTCGACAGCATCACGAAAAGCGGCCAAACGCCTTTGCATTTCCTGCTGGGTGCCCGCGCCGAAGCCGGAGCCAGTTGCGATGAAGATGTACTGATCGCGGCAATGGAACGGCTGCTAAGCGAAGGCATTGATCTCGACACGCAGGACCAACGCGGCATGAGTGCGCTGCATCTCGCTGCCACCCATGGCCTGTCGCGCATCGTGAACCGGCTTCTGCGCGAAGGCGCGAATCGCAATGCACGTGACTCGCTCGGACGCACGCCGCACGAGCTGGCACTCGTGCGCGGCTTCGTCGACGTTGCCGCCGAGTTTGAAACCTTGCGTAACGCGCAGCCATCGATGGCAAGGTTTTTGCGCGATCCCAACTAAACCGGATCTTGCCGGCAACTGATCTGGCATCAATCCCGATAGTCTGCTGCGCCATATACGCATCCGGTGATATTCTTGCCGCACCCATCAAAGACCTTGGCTGGCGCATGAACCTGACCTTGATTGCCTCACTATCAACACTGTGTTTGTTCGTTTCGATGTTGATGTTTTTCGAGCTGGGCAGACGCCGTGGTCTCGCCCAACTCAAGCGTGACCCCGAAGGTCTGTCCAAAGGTACCAGTGCTGCAGAAGGCGCCGTTTTCGGATTGCTCGGCCTGATCCTGGCCTTTGCATTTTCCGGCGCGGCAACGCGATTCGAAGATCGCAGGCATCTGATTAACGAAGAGGCAAACGCAATTGGCACCGCCTACCTGCGAATCGATTTGTTGCCCGCCGAATCCCAAGCGGAAATTCGTACGCTCTTTCGCCGCTATCTGGATCTTCGCTCGGTGGCTTACCACGCCGGCGACGACTTAGTCGAGGCCCGGAAAAATACCGATAGCACCGCTCAAGTTCAATCGGCTATCTGGAAAAAATCCCTCGCGGCCAGTCAACATGAAAATGCCTCGCCCGACGCAGCCAAACTGTTGCTTCCCGCTTTGAACGACATGATTGACATCACGACGACAAGGGCGACCGCAACAAAAAACCATCCGCCGATCATCGTGTTTCTGTTGCTGGCCGGCCTTAGCCTGATTGGAGCAATGCTGGTGGGTTATGACATGTCACCCAACCGGGAGCGAAGCTGGTTCCATGCGATTTCATTTGCCGCCGTCATCTCGCTTGCCAGCTACGTCATTGTCGATCTCGAATTTCCCCGGCTCGGATTGATACGCATAGACAGGGCGGATCAGGTACTCGTCGATCTGCGGAAAAGCCTTCGTTGATCCAAAACGGGCAATCAGCAAAGTCCAGGACCATCTTGCAATAAATCCGCAAGCTGCATCACATCTTTGCTGGTTCGCGGG
>JAKQKT010000469.1 GCA_029560515.1 Pseudomonadota bacterium | reverse complement strand
GCGCGGCTGGGTCAGACACCTGCGCGAGAGCGGCGTCCGATTCCACATGCACCATCGGTGTATCGGCTGGAATGAAAAAAACGAATTATGTTTTGAAACACCCGATGGCCTGAAAACCCTGTCGCCACAAGCAAGCATTTTTGCAATGGGCGGCGGCAGTTGGGCAAAACTGGGCAGCGACGGACAATGGGTCCCGTGGCTAAGAGAAGCAGGCATTGAGATATCCGACCTGAAAGCCAGCAACTGCGGTTTTGAGCATGAATGGAGCCCGCATTTTCAATCACGTTTTGCCGGCGCGCCCATAAAACCAGTGATCGTCTCAGGCTTCGACCGAGACAATCCCGGGAAAAGCCTGCAGGGCGAATTTGTGATTACCGCTACCGGTATCGAAGGCAGCGTTATCTATGCGATTTCCGCTGATTTACGCAATTCGATCGAAAAAAATGGTGTCGCAGAACTCTTGTGCGACCTCTGCCCCGGGCGCAGCATCGAACGATTGAGAAAAGATTTAAGTACGCCACGCGGAAAACGATCGATGACCGATCATCTGCGCCGCCATACCGGTCTGGAAGGAGTGAAAATCGGATTGCTTTACGAAGCGCTTGGCCAGGAAGATTGGCAGGACAATGAAAAGATCATTCACGCCATCAAACACTTTGCAATCACACTGACAAGCACTCGTCCGATCGACGAAGCCATCAGTACCGCCGGCGGCGTCACCCTCGGGACACTGGACAAAAACCTGATGTCACTGAAGAAACCCGGTATATTTTTTGCAGGCGAAATGCTCGATTGGGAAGCTCCAACCGGAGGCTATTTGCTTACGGCAAGCATGGCTAGCGGCCGAATCGCCGGACAGGCCGCTTGCAGATGGTTGAAGTCTGGCTATTCCAAGGACGCATGATTCAAAGTAGGATTACTTGCAGGTTTACGGCTTGTGCTTCAAGTTGGATCTGGAAGGGGAAAAGTAATGCCGGATAACGAACGTCGCATAATCGAAAAACAACCGGGTAGCGAGCTGAAAAGCGAGCTCAACCAAGATCAGCTGATGACACTAAGCAGTATCGAACACTTTGGCTGGGAACTGAAATTCATCCGTCGCAAGCTATTCCAGCCCAAAGTGGCGGTAGTCTTTGACAGGGACAAGAAAAGGTATGCCATCCTCGAAGCAGATGGCACCTTGAACGACAAAGTGGATGATCTGAAGATCCGCTAAAAACGTTCGGATCAAATCGCTAGTATTCAGCAGCAGTCAACCTCGGGTTCAAAGTAAAACCTGCCGAGTTCTCGCGTGGAACCGGTGAATTTCCTCTTCGGTTCTGTTATCGATCATGTACACCGGACGCCTGCCGTTGGGGCATGGCAATCGAGGCGTAGTTCCGAACAATCGGCAAATCAACGGACGCTCGTGATATACCTCGCATCCCTGCTTGCCGAGATAGACGCAATTGTAATCGGCCAGAGCTGCCTCATGCTCGGCATCGGTTTTCACCGGCAACCGAGCTACTTCTTCCGACGAAGCCGTTACCGGCCCGCAGCAATCATGACAACCGACGATGCACTTGAACGAAGGTATCCGATCACGCAAGGCTTCTATTCTTTGATCATTCGAAACCATATAGCGTCACATCGAACACCAGCATGCCTTTGGGCCCGTTGGCATTCGGTATGCTGTCGTAAGCAAGATAGCCGGGAATCCAGAATCGATAGGTATCGCCAGGGCTCATCAGCGGGAGCCCTTCTTTCCAGCCCGAAATCAGTCCGTTAAGCGGAAATACGGCCTTTTCACCGCGCGTGATCGAGCTATCGAACAATTTGCCATCCGGCGTCCAGCCGCTGTAATCAATCGTGATAGTGCTCTGCAAGATCGGATGTCCGGTGCCGGTACCTTTCTTGATCACACGATATGCCAAACCACTCGAAGTTTTACTTGCATTCGCAGGTATAGCCGAGACATCAGCGGGTGCCGGGACAGGGTCCACATTGCCGACAATGGTCAGATCAAAAATCTGGGGCTGAATCGAATTATCACCTGTGCTGAACCACCAACGACGCGTTTCACCAACGGGACTTAGCAACGCGGCTCGCGCCAACGCAGGTGAGGATTGCGCAACACTCTTGAAGCTCGAGCGCAATACGCCACTTTCCTTTACCTGGAATTTGCCGGCATCATTTTTGATCCAGATACTTATTTTGTATTCAAAAAAATCCGGCTTTATCGAAGCCGCCCCTGCTTTTGCGGGGTGCAAGGTGAGATAGTGCAAACCTGAAGCCGACTCGACTGCATTTGCAGGAACATTACCCGAGGCCGGTGCCTTCGCAGCGGCGAACAATGGCAGCGAAGCAAATAAAAAAACACAGTTAAAAACAATTTTTACCAGCTGCATAAAACCCTCACCAATCCTTGAAATTCGGCAACAAGCCGGCTAATTCTTTATCAGTCAAATTACGCCAGGCCCCCACTTTCAAGTTACCCAATTTGACATTAATGATTC
>JAKQKT010000135.1 GCA_029560515.1 Pseudomonadota bacterium | reverse complement strand
CGGCATTCCATTGCTTGATATCCTCTGGCGTTGTGTAGGCACTCCAGACTTTTTCGATGGGTGCCTTGACGAAAGTTTCAACGGTGATTTTCATGAATGCTCCAGAGCTGGTTCGAAAAGAAAACGGGGTCGGACCGATTTTACCCAAGACCGGCTTTCGATAAATGAACTCGACCCCTTTTCCTAACCCGGCTTTCCGGCTTGTCTTACATCGCCTGCCGATTTTTTAAACCAGCGTTTGCAAGCGTGCTGAAGCGCCGCGGGTTCCGAAAAACCCAGCAGATAGGCCGTCTCGGTAACCGAGAGTCCGCGTGCCAGATGTTCCTGCACGAGGTCGCGACGAACTTCGTCGAGTGATCGGCGAAAGCTGGTTTGCCATTGTGTCAGCCGATCGCGCAGGGCCCGCGGACTCAATCGACAAGCGGCAGCGACGGTTTCGATCGAAGGCGTCCTGCCTTCCAGCAAATGTTTGGCAATGTCGTTGCGAACAGCATCAAGCAGTGAATCGGGTATGACAGAATCCAGCGTGTCGGCCTGATGCAGTTTCGCCACGCGTTCAAGAATGCCGTGCAGATAAAGATCGTGTGTTTGCAGTGGCCATTCCAGCGCCTGCGCATCGAACTCGATGGCATTGCTGCCCGTTTCGAAACGCGGTTCGACACCAAAACGTTGCCGGTAAATTTCAAGCGGCGCCTGTGATCGGGAGGCAAATTCGACGGTCCGAATCGGGAAAGGCTTGCCGGTTGCACGCGTGAGGAAAACGACCGCCATCGACAAATAATGTTCGGCCATCCATGGATTCTGCGGGCTTTTAGCCAGACAGCTATACGAAAACCGGACGCCATCATCGTGCCGCTCGAGCGTGAGCCGGTCTGCGTTGCTGGTCACGCCGGCATAACGGCAAACATCGTCGAGCGCCGCGCCCACGGTGGCGGAACGCATCGCCAGATGGGCCAGCATATGCATTTGGCCGGATGGGAATAATTCGACCAGGCGAATGCCGATATCCGGCTTGATGGCGGCGACTCTTGCCCAGAGTTCACGGAACGCATCGAGCGGCATGGCGAGTTCGGTTCCCGCCAAAGCCTCGCGTGCAATGCCGGCATCGAGCAGCACATCATCAACGGGCTGACCG
>JAKQKT010000110.1 GCA_029560515.1 Pseudomonadota bacterium | reverse complement strand
GTTTGATTCCTTGCGCGATGAGGTGTCGCAGGAACTGCGTGGTGCCAAACTCCGAGACATCCGTCTACGCGCCCTGGAAAATCTGAACAAGTACGACATCTCGACCACGCTGGTGGTGACTGTCAAGAAAGGGCTGAACGATCACGAACTCGGAGAAATTATCGATTTCGCATTGACGCAGCCCTGTGTTCGCGGCGTTACCTTCCAGCCAATCCAGCATGCGGGCCGTGCGGAAAACTTCGATCCGGCGAAGAACAGGCTCACCCTCACGGAAGTGCGACGCCGAATCATCGAGCAAAGCAGTCATTTCAAACCCGAAGACATCATTCCAGTACCTTGCAACCCGGACTGCCTCGCGATGGGCTACGCCTTGAAGCTGGGTGAAAACGTTGTGCCACTGACCGGACTTATCCCGCATGAAACTCTGATCAATGCAGGTCGCAACACGATTGTTGTCGAACGCGATGAAGCAATACGCGAACAGGTATTCAAGTTGTTCGCGACCAATCAATCGCCGGAAGGACAGGCCTGCTCACTCTCTGACCTGTTGTGTTGCCTCCCGCAGGTACAGGCACCGGCAGAGCTCGGCTACAAGAATGTGTTTCGCGTCCTGATCATGGCCTTCATCGACGCACATAGTTTTGATCTGCGAGCGGTGAAGAAATCCTGTGTCCATATCGCACAGCCGGACGGCAAGATCGTTCCATTCGACACGTTCAATCTTTTCTATCGTGACGATAAGGCGGCCTACCTGGAAAAATTAAGGGCTGAAATCCGGACGCCAAAGGCATAGTATGAAAACACGAAGTCAAATCCCGACCATGAAAACAGCGAGTGACTCATGAATACTCCCGACAATAATCCTTATCCCGATTCAAGCCCGTCACCCGCCAAGAGTGCGGATGGCGACAAAGGCACGGTACTCGCAGGATTTTTTATTGGCTGGGGACTCGTGATCGGCAGTAGCATGTTGGGCGGCTTCCTGGTTTCGATCCTCGCAGGTTTTTCTAACCTGATCGGTGGCTATAACAGCCTGCTTTTCCAGGGAGTATCGGGGGTTTCCTTCACATTACCCCTTGTCACCGTGATTGTTGCCATGGTCTGGTTTGGTAACAAGGGAAAAAGCAAAATCGTCAAAGGTATCGCCGCAGCCATCGCTTCGATGATCGCCCTGGTACTGCTTTTGGTAGCAGCCTGCTTCGGTATTTTTGCGATGAGTGGTAGCGGATTCCACTAGTAAAAATACCGGTTTGAATTTACGTTTCAGGCACCAAGGATCAAATCCGAAAACTGGTACTTTGCCGCCGTTTTTCCCTGCAGACGACAGGCAGCTTCAAGCGCTCCACGAGCAAAAATATCGCGATCCAATGCATTGTGACGCAGCTCGATAAATTCGCCCGGGCCACTGAATTTCACCGTGTGATCGCCTACAACCTCGCCTTCCCGAATACTTTGGTATTCAGGCACGTTGCCCGTGACTAATTCGACTGATTGCCCAAGACTCAAGGCAGTTCCTGAAGGCGCGTCTTTCTTGTGTACATGATGGATTTCGGTGATTTCAACATCCCAGCCTTCGAGTGCCTTGGCTGCCCGGCGAACCAGATCATTCAGGACGGCAACACCCAGACTGAAATTGGATGCCCATAGCACCGGAATTTCATTCGCAGCCTCCGACATCGCCTGTTTTTGCAACTCGCTCAATCCGGTGGTACCGCTGACAAAAGCGGCTTTGCGATTTCTGCAAAAATGCAGAATGGCATTGAAGGCCTCTGGCTGGCTGAAATCAATTGCAACATCGAATGATGGCAATTGTTCAAGCTGCGAAACGGAATACACAGGACAAAAAATTTCTTCTCCCGGAGCAACGACGCGTCCGGTAACCGCGGCGACGATCTGCAATCGGGCATCCAGCACACCAAGACGCAGCAAGGCCTTGCCCATTCTTCCGGAAGCGCCGTAGATCACAACTCGCATAAAAAAAGCCCACTGGATAAGTGGGCTTCATAGTAAAGGATAAAGACAGCGTCGCAAACGGATTGTTTACGAGGTCATCTTGTCCCAGAACGATTTTACGCCATCAAGAAATGTACTTGAACGCGGAGAGTGTTTTGCGCCCTCTTCGCCTTCGAATGTCTTCTCGAATTCTTTCAGTAACTCGCGTTGTTTTCCGGTCAGGTTTACCGGCGTCTCGACTACGACACGTGCAAGTAAATCACCGGTCGAGCTGCTGCGCACCGACTTCACGCCCTTGCCACGCAGACGAAACAGTTTACCGGTTTGAGTTTCCGCCGGAACCTTGATTTCCACTTCGCCACCCAGGGTCGGCACTTCGATAGATGCACCCAATGCCGCCTGTGAGAAACGGATCGGCACTTCACAGTACAGGTCATCGCCATCGCGCTGGAATATCTTGTGTTCGCGGACGCTGACTTCGACATACAGATCACCCGCCTGGGCACCAGCAGGTCCAGCTTCGCC
>JAKQKT010000092.1 GCA_029560515.1 Pseudomonadota bacterium | reverse complement strand
TCATCGACAAGAACCGTCATGCCTTCGAGCCATTTCGCACCTTTTTCGGCAACCTCGCCATTCAAGCGCACGCGACCGGCGTCGATCAGATCATCGGCTTCACGCCGCGAGCACAATCCGGATTCACTGATGAATTTATTGAGTCTCATGGCATTAAAGTTTCCGGACCCGGAAATTGCGGCCCTTGATTTTACCCGCACGCAGTTTCTGCATCACGCTGTCGATGAAAGCCGACTGGATCGCGACATAGGCACGGGTCGCGAACACATCAATCTTGCCGATCTGATTGGCCTTCAAACCACCGACGCCGGTCAACGCACCCAAAACATCACCGGGGCGCAACTTATCCTGACGTCCGGCATCAATCACCAATGTTTTCATTGCAGGTGCGGGCATCGAAAGCGAGTTACCGCGACTTGGCAATCTTGTCCAGGCAATTGGGGTGCCGATAATCTCTTCGATCTTGGAAGTCCGGCCCATCTCGCGACTGGACACCAGACTGAGCGCCAACCCGGTTTCACCCGCCCTGCCCGTGCGGCCGACACGGTGTACGTGAATGTCGGCATCACTCGGCAGTTCATAAGCGATTACCATCGGCAAGGCTTTGATATCCAGACCACGAGCGGCGACATCGGTAGCCACCAATACCCGGCTACTGCCATTGGCGAATTGCACCAGGGTTTCATCGCGATCACGCTGTTCCAGGTCACCATGCAACTCGATGGCCGATATGCCGCGTTTCCACAAAACATCGGTCAAGCCTTTTGCGTCGATTTTGGTATTGCAGAAAATCAGGCAACTCTCCGGCTGATGTTCGATCAATAATGCAATCACCGCTTCCGGCTTATCGTTCGGTTCCACCTGATAGAACAATTGCTGGATCACGCTCTCGTCGTGCTGGCTTTCAACGGTAACCTCAGTCGGGTTCTTTTGGAACTGCTTGCTGATCGCGCGGATTTCTTCCGGATAGGTCGCGGAAAATAGCCAGGTGCTTCTCGAATTAGGGGTTTTCTTTAAAATGGCTTTGACCGCATCCAGAAAGCCCATGTCCATCATGCGATCTGCTTCGTCCAGAATGACCGACTGCAAGGCATCCAGCTTCAGGGCTTCCTTGTCGATCAATTCCTGAATCCGGCCGGGCGTGCCGACCACGATATGTGGCTCATGTGCGAGCGATGCCAATTGCGGCCGCAACGGAATGCCGCCACAGAGGCTCAATACTTTTACATTCGGAATGAAACGCGCCAAGGCGCGAATTTCCTTGCTGACCTGATCGGCCAATTCGCGTGTCGGGCACAACACCAGACTTTGCAAACGGCCCTGTTCGCTTTGCAGTTTTGCCAACAAGGCCAGACCGAAGGCGGCAGTTTTTCCGCTGCCGGTTTTTGCCTGCGCAAGAACGTCCTGGCTATTCAGCATCAGCGGCAAAGCGCCTGCCTGGATCTCGGTCATTTCGGTATAGCCCAGTGCTTGCACCGCCTGCAACAAACTGGGGGCCAGGCCGGTCAATTCGGTAAATTTTTTCATACCGCATTATCGCACGGGCCGGGCGTGCTTTAGTTCTAAGTACCGGAATTGCTTGCTAGACTCGCAGAGTCTACAAGACCTAGCGAGAGTGCCCCGATGCTTAAAAAATATGGCTGGATCGTGCTGATCGCCGCCTTCGTGCTGGTGTTTTGGCTAGGCAAACAATCTGGCAGCGAGAATGAAGCCCCTGCAAGCACCACCACTCCGGCCTCAACTGTCGGCGTTCAAAACCTGCCCAGACCCACGCCCTTACCGGAAATTTCACCGAGGACCGAAGCAAACGAACTGCCCGCCTTTCTTCCGCCGGAGGCCAAAACCACGCTCGATTTGATTGCCAGCGGCGGTCCGTTTCCGAATCGGCAGGATGGTGTGGTGTTCCAAAACCGCGAGCAACGCTTACCGAAAAAATCGCGCGGCTACTATCACGAGTACACGGTCGAAACACCCGGATTAAGTCACCGCGGCGCCCGGCGCATTATCACCGGTGGCAAACCGGTCGAAATTTATTATTACACCGACGACCACTACGACAGTTTTCGTGAATTCGAGGTACAGCCATGAACGAAATACCTCTGGAAGAACTGCTGACACAAGCTGAAAACGCAGGCGTATTTTTCGTAACCGGATCCGATCTGGAAGCCATCGAAATGGCTTCCCAGCAGAATGACGCATTTTATTGTTTTATCGATTTGCAGCATTGCCAAAGTAAATCCTTGCTTATGCAGGCGCTGGCCCACGGCCTGAATTTCCCTCCCGGCTTTGGCAGCAACTGGGATGCTCTGGCCGATTATCTGGGCGACTTGAGCTGGCTGGCTTCGGACGCCTTCATCATCTGTTTCGCAAACGCCGATCGTTATCGCAACGCCCATGAAGAAGACTTCAAGACACTGATCGAGATTCTCGAGGAAGCCTCGTCCAGCTGGAGCGAGCAAAAAAGTCCGTTCTGGGCATTCTTCGGTCTGCCCGACGACGAATTTGAACAGATGCAAGTGGAATAAATTCCGGAGCAATCATGGCGAACAGTATTCACGAATTCAACGACGACGAACGCAACGAAAACATCCTGATTTACGTCAACGGAGAATTAAAGCCGCGCAAGGAAGCGGTCGTTTCAGTATTCGATAGCGGATTCGTTCTGGGCGATGGCGTCTGGGAGGGCATGCGTATCCATGATGGCCATCCTGCTTTTCTGGACCAGCACCTTGATCGCCTGTACGAAGGTGCAAAAGCGATTGCAATGAATGTCGGTCTTGATCGCAATGCGTTGACCGAAGCTATCTACTCGACACTGTCTGCGAACGATATGCGCGACGGTGCACATATGCGCCTAATGGTAACCCGAGGCGTGAAGCGTACGCCGTATCAGGATCCACGTGCCACGATAGGTTCTGCCACCATCGTGATCATTCCGGAGTTCAAGACGCCACGTCCCGAAGTGCACCATAAAGGTTTGAAACTTTTCACCGTGCATGTACGCCGCGGTGCACCCGACGTGCAGGATCCGAAACTGAATTCACACAGCAAACTCAATTGCATCACGGCCTGCATCCAGGCTACAGAAGCAGGCGCCGACGAAGCCCTGATGCTGGATCCGCACGGATTTGTCGCTACCTGTAACTCCACCCATTTCTTTATCGTCAGAAAAGGCGAGGTCTGGACATCCAGCGGTGATTATTGCTTGTCGGGCATCACACGGGCGAACGTATTGAAGGTCTGCCGTGAAGCCGGCATCCCTGCCTACGAAAAAAACTTCAGCCTGACCGAAGTTTATAGTGCGGAAGAAGCCTTCGTGACCGGCACCTTTGCCGGCGTTGCTCCGGTTCACACCATTGATGGCCGCTTGATTCGTGATGGCCGTGGTCCGATGGTGGAAAAACTGCAGTTGCTGTATCAAGGCCTGGTAAAGCGCGATATTTCACAGCGCGGCGAAGCAAACACATGAGCACTCCTCTGCGAATTGCAATGTGGAGTGGCCCGAGAAATATTTCGACCGCCATGATGCGCGCTTGGGAAAACCGCGGTGATTGCGCAGTATCCGATGAACCCTTGTATGCCGCCTTTTTATCCGATACCAAACTGGATCATCCCGGACGCGATCAAGTTATTGCCGCAGGTGAATCAGATTATAAAAAAGTGATTTCTGATTTATTGGGCAATGCCCCCGGCACACGTGAAATCTGGTATCAGAAACATATGACGCACCATTTGTTGCCACATTACGAGCGCGACTGGATTCCGAAACTGACCAA